>JAGFIR010000170.1 GCA_024103415.1 Acidimicrobiales bacterium | reverse complement strand
CCGATGGTGTTCGCTGCCATGGACTGCGCTGCTGATGGGGCTGCGCAATAGGCGGGCTATTGGCGGGACGTCGATAGCCTGACGGCACCCGTGTCTCGAAGGATCGTTCTCTTTGGTGTGGTCCTGGTCGTCGGCGCTCTTCTCGGCGGCGGGGCTTTCGCCTGGTGGTCGGTGGCCGGTGCGCCGCCCACGACCACCCTGCCCCTTGCGCTGCCTTCGACCACGTCCACAAGCACCACCTCAACCTCGACGACGACGACCACGCTGCCCACCACGACGACCACCCTGCCGCCCAAGGGCTCGCTGCTCATCCACGGCACCGGGGACGTCGCGGTCGATCCCGACTACATCCCGGTGCTGCGACGGGAGGGCTGGGATCATGCCTGGTCGGGTCTCGAAGGGTTGTTCGTCAACGACGATCTGACCGTCATCAACCTGGAGTGCACCCCATCGGACCTCGGGAGCCCGTTGCCCAAGGCGTTCAACTTCCGCTGCCCCACCGAGACGTTGCCCTCGATCCGCGCCAACGGCATCGAGGTCGCCAATCTGGCCAACAACCACTCAGGTGACTTCGGCACCGAGGCGCTCGTCGATGGCCGCGCGCAGCTGATTGCGGCCGGCATCGCCCCGGTCGGTGTGGGCAAGGACTACGAAGAGGCCGGTGAGGCGGCCTTCTTCGACATCAACGGTTGGAAGGTGGCGGTTCTGGGCTTCGGGGGTGTGGTGCCAAACAGTGGCTGGCTCGCCACCGCCGACCGGCCGGGCATGCGTTCCGGCGACGATACCGAGGGCATGGTCGCCGCGGTCCGGGCGGCGAAGGAAGCCGGCGCCGAGATCGTGGTGGTCAGCGTCCACTGGGGACGGGAGCTCGACACCACACCCCGGGCGGGCGACATCGCCAACGCCAGGGCCATGATCGAGGCCGGAGCCAATGTCATATTCGGCCACCATCAGCACCGGCTCAACCCGATGGAGATCGTCGACGGGGCGGCGGTGTTCTGGGGGCTCGGCAACTTCGTCTGGCCGCGCATCTCCACCGACAGCGCCACGACGGCCGTGGCCCGCGTGTTCATCCACCCCGACGGGACACTCGAGGCATGCATGATCCCGGCCTTCATCGCCACCCACGGGCGGCCGGTGCTCACCGAGGAGCCCTCGTGCGGACCGCAGCCCGAAGTCGAGATCCCGGGTCTGGAGGAGTGAGATGAACGACCGGGTCGGCCCCGCCATCATCGTGGTGCTCGCCGGGACCCTTCTCGGGGTGGTCGCATTCCTCGGCCTCGGCGCGGGAGACGACGACGGGCCCCCTGACGCCTCGCCGACCACCACGGCCCCGGCGCCGGTGACCACCGTTCCAGGTGCTCCGGGCACATCGGGTGGCGCGCCGACCACCGGAGCCCCGGGATCCACGACGACGACGTTGCCCGCCCGTAAACCCGACGAGGTGCCCGCCTGGACCGTGGGCCGACCCTGGGGATCGGTACGGGGCATCACGATGTTCCGGGGCAACCCGACCCGAACCTTCCACGGAGCCGGCCCGATCCCCGACAGCCCGACGGTCGCCTGGACCTATCCGGATCAGGCGATGTGCGGGAGCTCCAGCGTCGGCGGCGAGACCACCACCTGGTGTGGCCTCGGCTGGACCGGTCAACCCGTCGTCTACGAGCGGGAGGACGGCATCACCGAGATCATCTTCGGGGCCTACGACAAGTCGGTGCACTTCGTGAACGCCGCCGACGGGACCGATCTCCGCCCGCCCTTCCGCACGGGCGACATCATCAAGGGGAGCGTCACCCTCGACCCGGACGGGTACCCGCTGATCTACTTCGGGTCCCGCGACAACAAGCTCCGGATCGTGGCGCTCGACCGCGAGACGCCGACCGAGTTGTGGTCCCTCGACGCCAACGAGGTGCGCGGCGTGTGGAACAACGACTGGGACGGCAACCCGGTGATCGTGGACGACATCATGTACGAGGGAGGCGAGAACGGCTGGTTCTTCGCCTATCAGCTGAACCGCTCCTACGGCACCGATGGCCTGGTCACGATCGACCCGCAGCGACTCGTGGCCATGCCCGGCTACGACGACCTCCTCATCCAGAGGTCCGGGCGCAACGTCTCCATCGAGTCGTCCGTCGCCGTGTTCGACCAGCGGGTCTACTTCGCCAACTCCGGGGGCCGAGTCGTGGGGCTGGACGTCTCCGACATTCGCAACGGCAACGCACCGATCGTCTTCGACTACTGGGCCGGTGGTGACATCGACGCGACACCGGTGGTCGACGCCGACGGCTTCGTCTACGTCTCCATCGAGTACGAGCCGTCTCTGGGGCGGTCGACCAACCTGCAGCGGAATCGTGAGGTCGGGCAGTTGATCAAGCTCGATCCGTACACCGATGGTGACCCCCTCGTGTGGGGCATCGACCTGACCCAGGCGGGCGCAGACACGGGGATCTGGGCGACTCCGGCGCTGTACGAGGGCTACCTCTACGTGCCTACCCATCACGGCGAGTTGCTCGCGGTCGACACGGACACGGGCGACATCGTGTGGACCGACAACGTCGCCTGGCACACCTGGACCTCGCCCCTCGTGATCGACGGGACCCTGATCCAGGCGACTTGCAACGGCGAGATCCGGGCCTACTCCCTGGATGATCCTGCCAGCCCATCACCCTTGTGGACGACGCAGTGGGCGGAGTCCTGTCTCGAGGCGACACCGGTGTTGTGGAACGGGTCGATCTACATCGGGTCGCGTGACGGCTATTTCCGGGCGTTGCGATGACGGGAACCATGAAGCGATTGGTGGCTCTGGCGATCGTCCTGGCCGCATGCAGCGGCGGCACGGCGGACGAGACCTCCACGACCCTCCCGTCTACGACGACCACGACCGCTCCTTCCACGACCACCACGCCGCAGGACCTGAGGATCTGCCCGCCGGCCCCTTATCGCCTCGACTTCTTCCCGGTGAACGTCGGGTCGGATCAGGTCGACCCGACCGAGGTCGAGCCCGACGTTTGGTCGTCGGTGGGTGGCACGCACACCACCTTCTACGGACGCAACGACGGCACCGTGGCCATCGCCCTGATCAGGGGCACGCTCCCGGCCCGCGACTGGCCGGGCGAGAAGGGGGAGGTGTCCGTGGACGGGACGAGAGCGGTCGTGGGGCCGCATCCGGACGGGACGTGGGTGATGGGTTGGTACAACGAGCCTGCCGAGCGATGCGACCTGTACACGATGGTCTTCTATCCGCCATGGGCCCCGTTCGAGGTGGAAGAGGTCATCGAGAACATGGAGCGGATCCCCGGCTGATCGCCTGCGGCGATCAGCCGTACTTGGTACTGAGTACTTGGTACTCGGACAGCAATCTCGATACCCGGTACCGAGTACCAGGTACGCCTCGCCCCCAGGGCGAGGCCCTCTCTACTTCTCCGCCACCATGCGGAGGAAGCGACGGGCCCGATCGGTCCTCGGGTTGACCAACACCTCGCTCGGTGGCCCTTCCTCGACGATGACTCCGTCGTCCATGAACACCACCCGATCGGCGACGTCCTTGGCGAATCCCATCTCGTGGGTGACCACCATCATCGTCATGCCGTCCCGGGCCAGGGAGCGCATCACGTCGAGCACCTCGCCCACCAGTTCCGGGTCGAGGGCCGACGTGGGCTCGTCGAAGAGCATCATCTCGGGGCCCATGCACAGGCTGCGGGCGATGGCGACCCGCTGCTGCTGGCCGCCGGAGCACCGGATCGGGTACTCGTGGGCCTTGTCGGCGACACCCACCCGCTCCAGCATGTCCATGGCGACGGTCTCGGCCTCCTCTTTGGAGCGCTTCAGCACCTTGATCTGGGCGATCGTCAGGTTGCCCAGCACGGTGAGGTGGGGGAACAGGTTGAACTGCTGGAACACCATCCCGATGCGGGTCCGCATCTGGTCGATGTCGACGGACGGGTCGGTGATGTCGATGCCGTCGATCAGCACCTGGCCCGATGTGGGCTCCTCGAGGAGGTTGACGCAGCGGAGCAGCGTCGACTTGCCGGATCCGGAGGGGCCCACGATGCATACGACCTCGCCGCGGTCGATCTGGAAGTCGATCCCCTTGAGCACCTCGAGGTCGCCGAAGTACTTGTGCAGTTCGATGATCTGGATGGCGGGCGTGCTCATCGTCCCTTACCCACTCGTGCCTCGAGCCTCCGCACCAGGTAGGTGAGCGGCAACGTGATCAGCAGGTACACGACGGCGATCACGGTCAGCGGTGTTGCGTTCCTGCGGTCGGACATGAAGTCCCGGGCGAACTTGACCAGCTCCCGTGTCGCCGGGGTCGAGCCGACCACGTAGAACAGCGATGTGTCCTTGATGAGGAGGACGAACTCGTTGGTCAGCGGCGGGATCATGATCCGGAAGGCCTGGGGGAGGATGATGCTGAACATGGTCCTGCCATGGGACATGCCCAGCGAGCGAGCCGCCTCCATCTGGCCGCGGGGGACGGCCTCGATGCCCCCGCGAATCGTCTCGGCCATGTAGGCGCCGGCGACGATGGACAGACCGGTCACGGCCGCGCCCATCGACCCGCCCGGGATCCGAAGGCTGAAGGCGATGGGGATGCCGAAGGCCAGCAGGATCAGGGTGACCAGGGCCGGGAGGCCCCGGAACAACTCGATGTAGGCGAGAGCGAAGGCCCGTGCCGGCCCGAAGCTCGAGAGTCGCATCAACGCCAGCATCAGGGCCAGCACGAACCCGATGCAGAACGAGGCGATCGTGTAGATGACGGTGTTCCGGGCGGCCACCGTGAGCAGTTGGGGCAGCATCGCCTCGGCCACTTCCAGGTTGAAGAAGTGGTGCCCGATCCGCTCCCAGTCCGCCACGATCGCCAGCATCGCGACCACGAAGATCGTGATCAGCCAGGCGACAACCGTGCCGAGCGACCAGGGTCCGACCCGCCGCTTTCTCGTTGCCATGACGAAGGGGCGACCCTAGTGGGCCGCCCCTCCGTCTCGCATCTCGGATCAGATCAGGAACCGAACCAGTCGTCGTAGATCCGGTCGTAGGTCCCGTCTTCTTTGAACTTGGCCAGGGTGGCGTTGATCGCCGCCAGGAGGTTGGGGGTGTCCTTGGTGGCGAGGCCATACACCTCGTCGGTGTCGTAGGTGGCGGCCACCTTCCAGCCCGGGTTGTTGTCCACGTAGTCCTGGGTGACCGGAAGATCGGTCATGAACCCGTCGGCGGTGTTGGCTTCGATGGCGAGGAACGGGCCGTCGGCATCCTGGAACTCGACGAGTTCCATGCCTTCGGGGCCGTTCTCCTCGGCGTAGAAGTGACCCGTGGTGCCGGTCTGGACGGCGAGCTTCTTGCCGGCCATGTCTTCGAGACCGTTGATGCCCGAGTCCTCCCTCACCAGCAGCGACTGGACCGCCTCGAAGTAGGGGTCGGAGAAGTCGACGTTCTCGGCGCGCTCGTCGGTGATGGTGATGGAAGCTGCGGCGACGTCACACTCGGTCTCGAAAGCGAGACCACCGGTGATGGCCTCCCAGCCGGGCTCGGCGACGGTGAACTCGAGGCCGAGGTCCTCTGCGATGGCCTTCATCAGCTCCATGTCGAAGCCCGTGTACTCGCCGTCCTGGATGAACTCCATGGGCGGGTAGGGGACGTCGGTGCAGACCGTGAGCGTGCCCGGGGTCTTGAGCTCGAGCTCGGCCCCGCCGCCCGCGGTGGTAGTTGTTCCTTCGCCCGAACCATCGCCACAGGCGGCGACGACCAGCGCCAGTACGGCGATGGCGGCGAAGAACCGTGTTCTGTTCTTCATCAACTCATGTCCTCCATGATTGGAGTCGGCCAATTGCCGACGGGACAAGGGTAGACCCCTCAGAAGAATCATTCCCCATAGAAGAAGGGTGTGGCCTCGGGCCACACCCTTCTCCGCGTCTACCGCAGGTCGGTTCAGGCCTGCTGCTGGCCTTCCTTGAACAGTTCGCCGATGGCGGCGACCGATCCCAGGACACCCGAGGTGTCCAGCGGGAGGAAGATCTTGGTGGCGTTGCCGTTGGCGATCCCCTGCAGCGCCTCCAGGTAGCGGATGGCGATGAGGTCGGGGGTCGGATCCCCGGCGTGGATCGCCGCGAACACCCGCTCGATGGCCTGGGCCTCACCCTCGGCCACCGTGAGCAGCTGGTAGCGCTCGGCGTCGGCCACCCGGCGGATGGCCTCGGCCTGACCCTCGGCCTCGAGGATCTGACTCTCCTTGACACCCTCTGCGGTGAGGATGGCGGCCCGCTTCGAACCCTCGGCCTCGGTGACGGCGGCACGACGGTCGCGCTCCGCCTTCATCTGCCGGTGCATGGCGTCGGTGACGTCCTGCGGCGGCTCGATGCGCTGGATCTCCACCCGGACCACACGGACACCCCACTTGTCGGTGGCGTCGTCGAGGATCGTCCGCAGCTTGGCGTTGATCACCTCACGGGAGGTGAGCGCCGAGTCGAGGTCGAGATCGCCGACCACGTTCCTCAGGTTGGTCTGCGCCAGCTTGGTGACCGCGAGGATGAAGTTGGCGACGTTGTACTGCAGCTTCACCGGGTCGGTCGGCTCGAAGTAGATCACCGCGTCGACGGTCACCACCACGTTGTCCTTGGTGATGACGTCCTGCGGAGGCACGTCGACGACCTGCTCCCGCATGTCGATCTTGATGATCCGCTTGACGAACGGCATGATCCAGCGGAGGCCGGAGTCCACCGTCTTCTCGTAGCGGCCGAGGAACTCGATGAGCCCCTTCTGATACGGCCGCACGATCTTGAAGCCCGACGCGGCGATGACGATCAGCGCGACCGCCAGAACCGCGAACAGGATGATTACCTCAGGCATCTTTCCCTTTCTCTCCTACTTCGTGTTTCGTCTCGATCAACCTTCGAAGGGCTCCACGACGAGCCTCGTGCCGCTCACGTCGACCACGAGGACCCGCGTCCCGGTGTCGATGCGCTGCGCCGCCGTCGCCCGCCACTCCTCGTTGAGGACCCGCACCATGCCCGATCCGGTGACCGGGTCGATCGCCTGCAGGACGACACCCTCGGTGCCGATCCATCGGTTGGCCCCGATGGCCGGCTGGGCTTCCTCGTCCTGGCGACCGATGTAGCGACGAAGGTACGCGAACGCGAACGCCGAGACCCCGAAGAACACGAGCCACTGGGTGATCTGGTTCACGTCGAGCCAGGCCAGGACCGCCGACGCCACCGCGCCCACCGCGAACGGGAGCAGGAAGAACCCCGCGGTGAACATCTCCGCGATCCCCATGACGATGGCGAAGATCGTCCATACCCAGCGCCAAACCTCATTGTCCACGCTCTGACCTCCTTTACCGGCCACCGCCGCTGCGCTCACCAGAGCCACCACGGCGAATCCATACAGGATCGAGTCCCGTCTCGTTTCCCGTCGTCTCTTTTCGCGGCCGCTCTGCACGTCCTCCCAGGACGGCACCCTACGCCCGAGTCGGGCGGCGGCCCATTGCTCGGCGAGCCCGGCCAGGTCGGAGACGACCAGATCGGTCCTCCCGCCCCGTTTCGCCACTGCCTCCAGATGTGTCTCCAACTCGCCGCGCATCTCCTCGATGGCGGGTCGGTCGAGCCCGGCGGCTTCCCAGTAGGCGACCAGCTCGGCGACGATCTTGCGGTCAGCCGGCATCGTCCACCCCCACGACGGAGTCCACGGCCGACCGGAAGTCCTTCCACTCGTCCTTCCAGGTCTCGAGGCTGCGTCGGCCCTTGTCGGTGATGCGGTAGTACTTGCGGGCCGGGCCCTCGGAGCTCTGCACGAGATACCCCTCGATCATCCCCGAGCGCTGCAGTCTGGAGAGGATGGGGTAGATGGATCCCTCGCTGGCCAGTCCGAGACCCCGCTCCGACAGTTTGCGGGCCATCTCGTAACCGTACGAAGGCTCCTCCCGGATGACCGCCATGAGACACATGTCGAGCACCCCGTGGAGCAGTTGGGTGCTCCGATCCTGTCGGGTGCTTCCAGATACCATGCTTCACATGATACCAGGCGTCGCCATGTTCTTCAACACGGGAATGCCGGTGAGACCGATCGCTGTTAGACCTGATATAGTGACACTCAACTTTGTTAAGGCTGACATATGAATCCTGAGAAGCTGACCACCAAGACCCGGGAGGCCCTGATCGAGGCCAACCGTCTCGCCGAGCAGGCCAATCACGCCGAGGTGCTGCCCGAGCATCTCGCCGTCGCCGTCCTCGGTCAACAGGAGGGGATCGTCTACCCGTTGCTCGATGCGGTGGGTGCCGACCCCCTGGCCCTGCGTCGCGCCCTGGAGAGCCGTCTCGACGGTCAGGCCAAGGTCTACGGCGACGCCGAGGTCTCTTTCGGGCCCGCCGCGAGCCGGGTCCTGCGCACGGCCGACCAGCACCGGGAGCGTCTCGGCGACACCTACCTGTCCATCGAGCACCTGATCCTCGGACTCGTCGACGACCGCGGCGCGGTGGGGGACCTCTTCCGCGCCCGGGGGATGACCACCGAGGCGGTTCTCGATGCGTTGCAGCGTGTCCGAGGCAGCCGGCGGGTCACCACGGAGAACCCGGAGGACACCCTGAACGCACTCGAGCAGTACGGGCGCGACCTCACCGCGGTTGCCCGTCAGGGCAAGCTCGACCCGGTCATCGGCCGGGACGACGAGATCCGCCGTGTCATCCAGGTCCTGTCGCGGAGGACCAAGAACAACCCGGTCCTCATCGGTGAGCCGGGTGTCGGCAAGACCGCCATCGTCGAGGGTCTCGCCCGTCGGATCGCCGCCGGCGACGTTCCCGAGGGTTTGAAGGACAAGCGCATCGTCGCTCTCGATCTCGGCTCGATGGTCGCCGGGGCCAAGTACCGCGGCGAGTTCGAGGAGAGGCTCAAGGCCGTTCTCGAGGAGATCCGGGAGTCCGAAGGCCAGATCATCACGTTCCTCGACGAGTTGCACACGCTGGTCGGGGCCGGTGCGGCGGAGGGGGCCATGGATGCCTCCAACATGCTCAAGCCGATGCTCGCCCGCGGGGAACTGCGCATGATCGGCGCCACCACCCTCGACGAGTACCGCAAGCACATCGAGAAGGACGCCGCCCTGGAGCGGCGGTTCCAGCCGGTGCTGGTCGAGCCGCCCACCGTGGAGGACACGATCGGCATCCTCCGTGGCCTCAAGGAACGCTACGAGGTCCATCACGGTGTCCGGATCACCGACTCGGCGCTGGTGGCCGCGGCGGTGCTCTCCGACAGGTACATCACCTCCCGCTTCCTCCCCGACAAGGCGATCGACCTGATCGACGAGGCTGCCTCGCGTCTCCGCATCGAGATCGACTCCATGCCCGAGGAGATCGACGAGCTGACCCGTCGCCGGATCCAGCTCGAGATCGAGCGCGAAGCGCTGCGCAAGGAGTCGGACCGGGCGTCCCAGGAGCGTCTCGCCGCCCTCGAGGAGGAGCTGGCCAACCTCAACGAGGAGATCGACGCCCTGTCCGCGCGGTGGAACCGGGAGAAGGAGGCCATCGCGGAGATCCGCCGGATCAAGGCCGAGATGGAGGATGCCCGGGCCGCCGCCGAGATCGCCGAGCGAGACGGTGACCTGGCGAGGGCCGCCGAGCTCCGTTACGGCACCCTGACCGCCCTTGCCTCACAGCTCGAGGAGAAGGAGGCCGACCTCGCCCGCATCCACGAGCAGGGGACGCTCCTCTCGGAGGAGGTCGGAGACCACGATGTCGCCGAGGTGGTGGCACGCTGGACCGGAATCCCGGTCAGCCGACTCATGGCGGGGGAGACCGAGAAGCTGATCCATCTCGAGGAGCACCTCCACGAGCGGGTCGTCGGACAGGACGTCGCCGTCGACGCCGTGGCCAACGCGGTGCGTCGCAGCCGGACCGGTCTCGCCGATCCGAACCGGCCCGTCGGCTCGTTCCTCTTCCTCGGTCCCACCGGTGTCGGGAAGACGGAGCTGGCCCGGGCCCTCGCCGAGTTCCTGTTCGACGACGAGCGGTCGATGGTGCGCATCGACATGTCCGAGTACATGGAGAAGCACTCGGTCAGCCGTCTCATCGGGGCGCCGCCGGGCTACGTGGGCTATGACGAGGGCGGTCAGCTGACCGAGGCCGTCCGTCGTCGTCCGTACTCGG
>JAGFIR010000152.1 GCA_024103415.1 Acidimicrobiales bacterium | reverse complement strand
GGCACCATCTGGACCGCACACCTCTTCGCCGGTTGAGCGTCAGCCGACGACGACCGTTTTGATGTTGAGGAACTCCCTCATCCCGAAGTCGGCGAGCTCGCGCCCGTAACCGCTCATCTTGATCCCGCCGAACGGAAGCCTCGGATCGGAAGCGACGAGCGCGTTCACGAAGCAGGCCCCAGCCTGGAGACGATCCCTGGCCACCCTCTCCCCCAGCTCCACGTCGGAGGTGAAGATGGCGGCACCGAGACCGAAGTCGCTGTCGTTGGCGATCCGGACGGCGTCATCGAGATCGGAAGCCTTGATCACGGCCGCGACCGGCCCGAACGTCTCTTCCCGGTACAGAGGCATGCTCGAATCGACGTCGGCGATGAGGGTCGGCGGGTAGAAGGCCCCTTCACCCTCGGGCACCTCGCCGCCGAGGACCAGCCGGCCACCGGCGGCAACGGTGCGCTCCACCTGGTCGGCGAGCTCGTCCCGGAGGTCGACGCGGGCCATCGGTCCGAGGGTCGTCGCCGGGTCGTGCGGGTCGCCCATCACCGCCTCGGCGAGATGCGCGGCCATCTTCTCCACGAACTCGTCGTAGACCGGTTCCTCGACGATGAAGCGCTTGGCGGCGATGCACGACTGACCGCCGTTGATTAGCCGTGAGCTGGCACAGGTCCGCGCGGCCAGGTCGATGTCGGCGTCGGCCAGAACGATGTAGGGGTCGGAGCCACCCAACTCGAGCACCGTCTTCTTGAGCAGGCTTCCGGCCTTCTGCGCCACGGCGCGCCCTGCCGGATCGGAACCGGTGAGGGTGGCGGCCCGGACCAGCGGGTTCTCCAGGACCGAGTCGACACGACTCGAGGGAAGGACGAGGGTCCGGAAGATCCCGTCGGGGAATCCCGCCTCGACCACGAGCTCATCGATGGAGAGAGCACAACCGGTCACATTCGACGCGTGCTTGAGGATCCCGGCGTTGCCGGCCATCAGTGCGGGCGCCAGGAAGCGGAAGACCTGCCAGTAGGGGAAGTTCCACGGCATCACCGCCAGCACCACTCCGAGCGGCCGGTAGGCGACATAGCTCTTGGCCCTCTCGGTCGGGATCGGCATGTCGGCCAGGATGCGCTCCGCCTCGTCGGCGTAGTGACGGCACACCCAGGCGCACTTGTCCACCTCTGCCAGGCCCTGCGCCAGCGGCTTGCCCATCTCGTCCGCCATCAGGACGGCCAGCTTCTCCCGATCACGCTCGAGCAGGTCGGCGAGCACCCTCATCGGAACGGCGCGGTCGGCGATGGAGACCGTCTCCCACTCCTCCTGGAGCGCGGCAGCAGTGGCAATGTGGTGGTCGACTTCGGCGGCCGGAGTCTCTTCGTACTCGGCGAGAACACGCCCGTCGGTGGGGCTGACAGAGGAGATCATGCTCCGCATTATGGCCGGTCGCCGACCGGGTCTCAGCCGTTGGTCGTGGCGTTCTGGTCGATCTCGACCGGGACCCACAGATCGAGGCCCCGCTCCTCCTGGCGGCTCGCCTCTTCCCAGGCGTGCTGGGCGCAGGCGGCGCCGTTGGGAATCAGGTGGGTCGCCTTCTCGCCACAGATCTGACACTGCGACGGCGGTTCCCTGCGCGACGCGGAGAGCGGGGTGACCAGGTCCTCTTTGGCCGGAAAGACCTTGACGGTGGAACCGACGTATCGGATCCAGACGTGCCCGCACCGTTCACAGACGGTGCGCTCCAACCCGGCCGTCACAGTCGTCAACACGAACCGGTGCGTGCACCAGCCCATGATCTGCCTCCCTCTCAACCTGGTTACCCCACTCTCCCGTGCGCCCCTCCCACGCACCGTGGTCAAAGGTATACGCAGAGTGGGCGCGGAACCAAGCCGCGCGACACATTCACCCGGATGGACTAGTCCTTCAGATCTTGGCCGGCGGGGTGAGCTCTCGGGGGCCGCCGACCAGGGGTTCCCTCCCAAGTCTCGGCAGGGCGTACAGGGCGGCGAGGATCAGCGTCACGCCACCGAGACCGAGGGCAAAGCGTGGTCCGACGTGCTCGCCCACCCAGCCCATGAGAGTCGCCCCGAAGGGAGTGGTCCCGAAGAACGCCAGGACATACATGCCCATCACCCTCCCCCGGACCGCCGGCTCGGCGGTGAGCTGGAGGGTGGTGTTGGCCATGGCGATGAAGGTGACACTGCACGCCCCCACCACCGCCAGGAGTATGTAGACGGACCAGAGGGTCGGCCCGAAGGAGACGACGACCTGCATGACCCCGAAGACGAGACCCGTGCGGGCCAGCCAGACGGGCACGTGCTCCACCCGCGACGCCGCGATCAGACCTCCGAAGACGGCGCCGACCCCCATGGCCGAGGACATGGCCGCGAACGTCTGTGCGTCGCCCCCGAAGGTGAACCTCGCCAGGAGCGGGAGGATCACCGAGTACTCGTAGACGAAGAAGCCGGCGACCGTGATCAAGATCAGCGGCGTGCGGACCTCTGGCGTCCGCGCCACGTACTTGAACCCCTCGACGATCTGGCCCCTGCTCCTCCCGGAGATCGTGCCGGGGTGGAGCTCGTCCGACCTCATCGCCAGGAGGGCAACGATCAACGAGATGTAGGAGAAGCCGTTCAGGATGAAGCACCAGCCGATGCCGACGCCCACGATCAGGAACCCGCCGAGTGCAGGGCCGACGATCCGGGCAGCGTTGACCAGGGTCGTGTTGAGGCTGACGGCGTTGGAGAGCTGCGACCGGCCAACCATCTCCTCGACGAAGGTCTGGCGGGCAGGTGCGTCGAACGCGGCGCTGATGCCCAGCAACGCGGCGGAGACGTAGACCATCCACAACTCCACCGCGCCGGTGACCACCATGAAGCCGAGCCCGAGGGCCGAGATCGCCGCCATCGTCTGGGTCACATAGAGGATCCGGCGCTTGTCGAAGCGATCGGCGAGGACACCGCCGAAAGGAGCCAGCAGGAGAAGGGGAAGGAACTGGAATGCGGTGACGGTGCCGACGGCGGTGCCGGAGGAGGTCAACTCGAGCACCAGCCACGACTGAGCGACACGCTGCATCCAGGTCCCCATCAGGGAGACTGCCTGACCCGTGAAGTAGAGCCGGTAGTTGCGGATGCGCAGCGAACGGAATGTCGTGGAAACCCTCTTGTTCGTGACCGCGCTCAAGGAGACCCATCGTAGGTTGGGCGGTCGGCTCCGAAATCCGGGGCTCAGGGCACGACAGGAGCGTCGGTCGACCGGAACCGCCGGAGATCGGCGACTCCACCGACGACCACCCCGACCAGGGGCAGGGCCACGATGAAGCCGTTGAGACCGTCTTCGTCGGCGATACCGATCGCGGCCAGCAACCCGAGGCCGCCACACGCCAGAACCGCGGCGAGGACCGGTTGCCAGGCCGGCGGCGATGGCCGCGTCTCGGGTGGTGGCCGTTCGAATCTGCGCAAAGCGGATACCAGGACGAGCGTGACCACCCCCACGACCAGGAACCAGATCGGTCTCGTGGCCCACCATGTCCCGCTCAGCGGCTCGACCCCCAGACCGACACCCCCGAGCAGGATCGACAGACCGATCACGATCACCATCGCAGTCAGGTGCCACAGGTACACGGTCATGATCTGGACGCTGACCGCCACCACGAAGAACCAGGCCAGGGCCCGTTGCATCCATCTCTCCAGGAGCGGCTCGGCGACGAGCACCAACCCGGCCTGGAACATGCCCAGGAAGGCAAGGGTCACCCGGGGCGGGTACGAGTTCGTGAGTTGAGCCGTGTCCAGGCCGACCATGGCGACCGGGTACGGGCCCAGCGATACGAGGGCGAGGGTGGCCAGCAGACCGATCGCGAGAAGACCCCATCGACGGGCCATCCCCTCGATTCGCCCGTCCACCCAGGCATAGCCCAGTTGGTGGACGGTCCCCCAGACGAACACGTAATTCAGGAAGCCCACCCAAACGACACCACCGGCGATGGAGAGGACGTCGCTGATGGCGGCCAGGGCCAAGCCTGCCACCACCGACCACCAGCTGAACCGCTTCCACAGGGCGAGGGCTGCCGGGGCGAGAAGGACGATGATCACGTACGCCGCCAGGAACCAGGTCGGCACCAGTGCGACCTGCGACCCCAGCCTCAGGGTGTCCCATGGCAACCCGGCGCGCAGGGCGATCCACCCGAACAGCGTCCAGACCACGAGGAGGGGTATCACCGGCATCAACAGCCGACGAAGCCTCGCCCGCAACCACGACCCGTAAGGCTCACCCCGTCGTTGCGCCGATCGCCAGGACCGAGCGTTTGAGAAGCCGCCCACGAAGAAGAAGACGGGCATCACCTGGAAGATCCAGGTGAGGGGATGGGTCCACTCCGCCATCTCCAGGAGATGTCCCGGCACGAGCTCCCCATCGGTGACGGTCACGGCCGCCATCAGCCAGTGACCGAACACCACGACGAGGATCGACAGCACCCGCATCAGATCCACGACGCGGTTGCGGTCGGGCGGGGTCTCTGCGGAAAGACGGCGGGCGGCTTCGAGCAAGTCGACAGTGTGACTCGTGACGCTCGGTTAGCGTTTCATCATGGCCACCTGGGACGACGTGCGAGGCATCGCCGCCGGTCTCCCCGGTCTCGAGGAGAACCCGGAAAAGCGGGAGTGGCGGGTCCGGGGCAAGCCCGTGGTGTGGTACCGCCCCCTGCGCAAGACCAATCTCGAAGCCCTGGGAGACTCGGCCCCGACCGGCACCGTCATCGGGGTCCGGGTCCCGGACGTTGCCGAGCAACAGGCCCTCGTCCAGAACGGGCCCGATGCCGTCTTCATCACGCCCCATTTCGAGGGATGGCCCGCGGTCCTCGTCGAGCTGGACCGCATCGAGGTCGACGACCTCGCCGAGTTGATCACCGATGGATGGGCCACCCAGGCCCCCAAGCGGGTCGTCGCCGACTGGATGGCGGAGAGGCCGGACGCTCCATGACGGGACGCGTAGTGGTCGTCGGGTCGATCAATCGCGACCTCACTGTCTTCACTCCCTGGCATCCGGCGCCCGGCGAGACCGTCCTCGGCACGGGCCATCTCACCGGCCCGGGCGGCAAAGGGGCGAACCAGGCGGTGGCCGCTGCGCGTCTCGGTGCCACCGTCTCCATGGTGGGCAAGGTCGGCGGCGACGCCGAAGGCAGGGAGATGCGCCGAGCGCTGACCACTGCCGGCGTCGACGACAGCGCCGTGGGCGTCGACGACGACGCCCCCACGGGTCTGGCCGTGATCACCGTGGACCCCGCCGGAGAGAACGCCATCGTGGTGAGCCCTGGCGCCAATCTCGCCGTCGGCCCTTCCTGGCTGGAAAGACATCGCGATTTGGTGGAGGGGGCCGCGGTCTGCCTTGCCCAACTGGAGATTCCCATCGAGACCGTCACCGCAGCCGCGCAGACCACCTCCGGGCTCTTCGTCCTCAATGCGGCGCCTGCCCGCGACCTGCCTCCGGAACTGTGGGAGGCGATCGACGTCCTCGTGGTCAACACCTCCGAGCTGGAACACCTCACCGGCTCGCCAGACCCCCTGGGGATCGCAGGCATAGAAGGTCCGGGATCGGTAGTGGTGACCGTGGGTGCCGCCGGCGCCTACTTCTCCGACGAAGGCACCGTCTATCACTGTCCCGCCCCACAGGTCGACGTGGTCGACACCACGGGTGCAGGCGACGCGTTCTGCGGAGCGCTGGCCCACCACCTGGCCCGTGGAGAGTTCCTCGGCGAGGCCACCCGGCTCGCCGTGGCCGCCGGGTCCGCCGCCACGACCGGGAAGGGCGCGCAATGGATGGCCGGGCCGGAGGAACTCGAGCGTCTCATTGCCGCCACAGGCCCCATCACCGCCGTCTGGCCCGCCCCGCCATCGCGAACAGGCCATCGGTAAACGCCGGGCTGCACCGGCCGACGAGTCACGACGAGTCCCTGAAACGAAGAGGGCAGAGAAAGTGACGATGACCACACGCAGCGCGCAAACCCACAGCCGGTTCTTCCGGTGTGTTGGTGTCAGCGACTCCGAAGGGCGCGTGGTCCGGCACGCTCCGGCAATCCTGACCCGGGACGGGTGGGGCGACTGGAAGGGCGTCCTCCACTACGAGCTGGTCGGCTACCTCGGACAGGAGATGGTGATTTGGACCCCGGAGGGGCAGAGTCGCTGTCTCGTCGAGGAGACGACCCGCGGTCAGACACTCCTCGTCGGAACCGGCCCCGCGCCCTTCTGATCCTCACTCGTTCACCCCAGTCCCCACAGCAAAGAGGGGGCCGTCCTCCCGGAGACGGCCCCCTCTTCGGTTCCGGATCAGCGACGGATGTTCACCAGATCGGCGAGCAGTTCGTCGGAGGCCGTGATGACCCTGGAGTTCGCCTGGAAGCCGCGCTGGGCGATGATCAGGTTCGTGAACTCGCGAGCCAGGTCCACGTTGGACATCTCGAGAGCGCCAGGGATCAGCGACCCACGATCTCCCGATCCCGGCTGACCGATGACGGCAGCGCCCGAGTTGGCGGAGGCGGCGAAAGTCGACTCCCCGACCCGGCTGAGCCCGCCCGGGTTGACGAAGGTGGCGGTGGCGATGACCGCGATGGTGTCCGTCATGCCGTTCGAGAACTGAGCCGTGATGGTGCCGTCGGCGCCGATCGACACATCCTGAAGGACGCCCATGGCGTGCCCGTCGGCCGTGACCACTTCCACGTTCGAGGTCCCGCCGAACTGGACCAGGGGCGAGTTTCCACTCGTCAGGTCGACCGTGATGTTCAGCGGATCGGCTCCGGGCACCGCGGCCGCGATGGACATCGTCGTCCCGGCGGGCAGTTCGCCGTTCGTGAACTGGAGGATGTCGCTGCCGCCACCGGTGTCGATGGTCACGGGGCCGACGCCGGCCAGGTCGCCGGACACCTGCCAGTCGCCTCCGGCCTTGGTGAAGGTCAGGACGAGCTCGTGAGCGGTGCCGAGAGAGTCGTGGACCGTGATGCTGGATCGGACGGTGGTGCCGTCGGCCGCATCGGCCGACAGGTTTCCGCCGAGCGTGACGTTGCCGGTCGCCTGAGGGGCGATGACCTGAGCCGCCGGGATCTGGATCGCCTGAATGGCCGTCGAGGTGTCGACCACCCCGCCGACTGCGTTCCAACCCATGATCATCAGACCGTTGCCGTTGACGAGGAAGCCCTCGTTGTCGAAGCCGAAGCTGCCGGCCCGGCTGTAGAAGCGCTCGGCGCCCCGACCGAGGACGAAGTAGCCGTCACCCTGGATCATCAAATCGGTGGTGCGGCCCGTGGGCTGCGCTGCTCCCTGGGTGAAGATCCCGTCGACCGTCGCCACCTGGGTGCCGAGCCCGATCTGAATCGGGTTGGTCCCCCCGATCACGCCGCTGCCGGGGGCGGCGCCGCGCACGGTCTGGGTGAGAGTCTCCTGGAAGGTGGCTTGAGAAGCCTTGTATCCGGGGGTGTTGACGTTGGCGACGTTGTTGCCGACCACGTCCATCATCGTCTGGTGCGATCGCAAGCCGGACACCCCGGAGAACATC
>JAGFIR010000150.1 GCA_024103415.1 Acidimicrobiales bacterium | reverse complement strand
CCATGCTTCGCATGGGGGACTGATCCTTTCAACGGCCCCCGGGAGGCATCGTCGATGGACCGACGCTGCAGCCCGACCCCGGCGAGCTTGGCGTCGAGATCCATGGTCAGAGGCCGAGCGCGTCCCCGAGGGTTCGCCGGTGATATCGCGGGTCGCCGAGCAGCAACGACGACGACTTGGCCCTCTTCAGGTACAGATGGGCATCGTGCTCCCAGGTGAACCCGATCCCGCCGTGGATCTGGATGTTCTCCCCTGCCGCCCACACGTAGGACTCCGAAGCCACCGATGCCGCCAATGGCGCGGCGATGGCGAACTCGGCCGGGTCTTCCGTGACCCTGACGGCGTGATAGGCCACCGACCTGGCGTGCTCCACCTTGACCAGCATCTGGGCGCAGCGGTGTTTGACCGCCTGGAACGAACCGATGGGCCGCCCGAACTGGTGCCGCGTCTTGGCGTACTCCGTGGACATCTCGAGACAGCGCTGCGCTCCCCCGGCCTGCTCGCAGGCGAGCAGGGCCGAAGCCACTCCCAATGCCCGGGGCAGAGCGTCGCCGGCGGGACCGCTTCCGAGCGGGGCAGCAGCCCGGACGCCCTCGAGAGTGACCGTCGCCTGTCGCCGGGTGGGGTCGAGCACGTCAACCTGCTCGACGGTCAGGCCGTCGGCCCCCGCCCCGACCGGGAACACGGCCAGGCCCTGGTCGGTCCGGGCCACCACCAGGATCAGGTCAGCGAGATGACCGTCGAGGACGTGGGGCTTGACCCCTTCGAGCACCCAGCCGTCGCCATCACGGGTGGCGGTGGTCTCGACGTTCTCCAGACCCCAGTCCCGGGAGCCCTCGAAGGCGGCGACGGTGGCGATGATCTCGCCCGCGGCGATGCCGGGGAGCAACCCGGACTTCTGGGCCTCGTCGGCCAGCCCCAGGATTACAGGGACCGCCAGGCCGACCGTGGCGAAGAACGGGCCGGGCGTGACCATCCGACCCATCTCCTCGAAGATCACCGACAACTCGGTTGTCCCGTAGCCTGCCCCACCGTGCTCCTCGGGAATGGCGAGCCCCACCCAGCCGAGCTCGGCCATCTCCTCCCAGACGGCCCGGTCGAAGCCGTCGGGGGTCATCATCATCTCCCGGACGGTCGCCATCGGCAGACGGTTGGAGAGGAACTCACGTGCCGTGTTCCGGAGGAGAGTCGTCTCCTCCGTCGGCGTGTAGGAGACGCGGACCTCAGCCACGCGGCACCTCCTTCCACGGAAGATCCTTGTCGACCCGCGGATCGCCCGGCAGCCCGAGCACCCGCTCGGCGAGGATGTTGAGCATCACCTCCGAGGTGCCACCCTCGATCGAGTTGGCCCGCGTTCGCAGGAAGCCGTGCTGGGGTGGGCGGTTCTCGAACTCCGTCGGTCTGATCAACTCGTACCCACCGGGGAAGAGAGTGCCATCGAGACCCATCAGCTCCAGTGTGAAGGACATCACCGCCTTGTTGTTGTCCGCCCAGGCCAGCTTGCCCGTCGAGCCCTCGGGCCCGGGGATGCCGGCATCCGCCATCTCGTCGGCGCGGATCGCGGTGAGGCGGGCCGCCTCGACCTCCGACCAGAGTCGGACCAGTTCGTCCCGGAGCGCCGGGTCTCCCCCGCCGTAGCGCTTCCAGGCGTCGATCGCCTCTGCGATGCGACCCGATCCCCTGGGGACGGTGTTCCCGCCGATGGCGACACGCTCGTTCATCAGCGTGGTGAGGGCGACCCGCCAGCCCGCGCCCACGGCATCGATCCGGTTGGCGTCGGGGATGCGTGCGTCGTTGAAGAAGACCTCGTTGAACTCCGCCTCACCCGTGATCTGGTACAGCGGTCGGACCTCGACGCCCGACGATTCCATGTCGACGACGAAGTAGGTGAGGCCCTGGTGCTTCGGGACGCCCGGGTCGGTCCGGGCCACGAGCATTCCCCATTTGGCGAGATGGGCGAGCGTGGTCCAGACCTTCTGCCCGTTGACCACCCACTCGTCGCCGTCCTTCACCGCCATCGTCGCCAGGCCGGCGACGTCGGACCCGGCACCCGGCTCGGAGAACATCTGACACCAGATCTCCTCGGTCGTGAACATCGGTCGCAGCCAGCGCTGCTTCTGCTCGGGTGTTCCGTGGGCGGCCAGCACCCCGGCGCCCATGCCGATCCCCAGGACGTTGCGGGCCCGGTTGTCGATGCTCGCCCCGGCCTCGGTGAGACGCCGGTTGATGACGGTCTGATAACGGCGTGGCAGGCCGAGCCCGCCCTCTCCCTCGGGGTGCCACACCCAGGCCAGGCCCAGGTCGTATTGAGCTCCCCAGAACTCGGTTTCGGGGGTCTCGGCCGGCGGATGCTCCTCGAGGAGCTGAGAGATCAGGCCTTCGACCCGGTCCAGGTCACGATCGGTCATAGGCAGGGAAGGTAACCCGGGTTTCCGTCACGCGCCCGGGATGGCGGGCTCGATGATCGCCTCGAAGTCGAGGCCGGGAGGCAACGTGCCGAAGAGATGACCCCGGTTGCCGTCGAGTCGGCTGGCGGCGAACGCCTCGTAGACCTCGGGCGAGGCGTGCCGCGCCAGCAGCGCACCGGAGGCCGCCAACGCCATGCGTTCGGTGATGATGCGCGCCCCTGCCTCGGCCTCGCCGATGTCGAGGTTCTCGAAGGCGAGGTCGATGGCGCGGTCTAGACGGGAGTCGTGGCCGCGGGCCTCGTCCAGCTCGTTGTGCAGGGCCTTGACGCATGCGGGCTCCCTGGCGAGGACCCGGACCACATCGAGGGCGATCACGTTCCCGCTCCCCTCCCAGATGGCGTTGACCGGGGACTCCCGATACAGACGCGGCATGATCGACTCCTCGACGTAGCCGTTCCCGCCGAGGCACTCCATCGCCTCCCGCGTCACTTCGCTGCATCGCTTGGTCACCCAGTACTTGGCGACGGGTGTGAGGAGACGCTTGACGAGATCCTCGTGGTCGTCGAGCGGGGATCGATCGAAGGATCCGGCCACCCTCATCATGAGGAGCACGGCGGCCTCCGTCTCCACCTCGAGATCGGCGAGCACGTTTCGCATCAGCGGCTTGGCGATCAGCGGTGAGCCGAACGCAGAGCGGTGGCGCGTGTGGTGGATGGCCTGCGTGACCGCCTGACGCATCAGCGCCGCCGACCCGGTGACACAGTCGAGACGCGTGTGGGCGACCATCTCGATGATGGCGGCGACACCGCGCCCCTCGTCCCCCACCATCACACCCCAGGCGTCCTCGAACTCGACCTCGGACGACGCGTTGGAGCGGTTGCCCAGCTTGTCCTTGAGACGCTGGAGGCGAAGGGAGTTGACCTGGCCGTCCGGTGTGAAGCGGGGTACCAGGAAACACGAGAGCCCGCCGGGTGCCTGGGCGAGAACGAGGAAGGCATCGCACATCGGCGCCGACATGAACCACTTGTGACCCGTGATCCGGTACTCGCCGTC
This sequence comes from Acidimicrobiales bacterium, assembly GCA_024103415.1. Classification (GTDB taxonomy): domain Bacteria; phylum Actinomycetota; class Acidimicrobiia; order Spongiisociales; family ZC4RG35; genus ZC4RG35. Next base: position 21,222 of record JAGFIR010000150.1, on the reverse strand, counting down.
GGTGGCGGTGGGCACGGCGTTCGTGGTGTTGGCCCTGACGTCGGACCCGCCCTGCTTCTCGGTCATGCCCATGCCGACGAGGGCACCTGTCTTCTCGGGGGCCGACCGGAACGACGGGTCGTACTTGCGGCTGACGACCTTCTCTTCCCACTCGGCGGCCACCTTCCCGTTGAGACGGATGGTCGGGATGGCGCCACAGGTCATGGAGATCGGGCAGAAGTGCCCGGCCTCGACCTGGGATGCGATGAAGGTCAGCGCGGCGCGGGCGGGGAAGCCCCCCTCGCCCGGTGCCGCCTCCCAGGGCAGGGAATGGAGCCCGTTGGAGATGGCCAAGTCCATGAGGTTGTGCCACGCCGGGTGGAACTCGACGGTGTCGGAGCGGTTGCCGACCCGGTCGTGGGTGCGCAGCTTGGGCTCGTTCTCGTTGGCGGCGAAGCCCCAGCCATAGACCTCTTCGGTGGACATGCGACGACCCAAAGCCTCCACCTGGTCCCTTGCCCAGCCCGCGCCCTCACGCTCCAGTGCCGCGAGCAGAAGGGGGTCGGCGCCGGCCATGTCGTAATCGACGAGCGGAGGCGTCTGATTGAAGACCTCGTGTGTGACGCCCATGGGCGAAGGCTACCCCCGTCGGCCGGGACGCCTTAAAGGGCCGAAAGGCAGGTAGTTTCCGCGAATGGAGCAGCGGATCAGCCTCATCACCCTCGGCGTCGCAGACCTCGACAGGGCGATGAGCTTCTACGAGGCCATGGGCTGGCGGCGGGCCAACGACGACGAAGGCGTCGCCTTCTACCAGGCGGGCGGCATGGTCCTGGCGCTGTGGGGCCGGGACGAGCTCGCCGAGGACAGCGTGATGACCGATTCGGGCGGCTGGGGTGGTGTCACCCTGGCGTACAACGTGCGCTCACCGGAAGAAGTCGACGCCACCATCGAGGAGGCGCGGCAGGCCGGGGCGACGATCGGCAGGGAGCCCGCGCCGACATCATGGGGCGGATACTCGGGCCTGTTCGTCGACCCGGACGGTCACCCCTGGGAGGTGGCCCACAACCCGTTCTGGACCATCACCGACGACGGCGGCATCCGCCTCTAGAGATCCAACTCCCAGTTCTGGCCGACGAGGTCGTGGCCGAAGCTGTGGTGTTGCTCCTCCTCGACCAGCCTGAACCCGACAGCCTCGTAGATGCGCCGGGCCGATACGAGGACGTCGTTGGTCCACAACATCATCTTCTCGTACCCGGCCGACCTGGCGAACGAGACACACTCGTCGACGAGACGCCTGCCTATGCCGTGGCCCCGCGCCCAGGGCTCGACGATCAGGATCCTGAGTTGGGCCGTGGCCAGATCCCGCTCGACGCAGAACACGCATCCGGCCCGCGCCCCGTCCAGCTCGGCGATCCAGGCGTTCTCGCGACCGGGGCGGAAGTTGGCCTGATAGTCGGCCACGATCTTCGCCACCAGGCCCTCGAAGCTGATGTCCCACCCGTACTCCTGGGCGTAGATGGCACCGTGGCGGGACACCACCCAACCCAGGTCGCCGGGGCGGATGCCACGGATCACGACTTCACCACTCGAGTCGTCGGGACGCAGGAGATGGGTGATCACGCCCATGGACTCGACAAGAGACGTCTTCTGCTCTTCGGTGAGGGGCGAGACGAGATCGGTCACCTGCTCCACGGAGCGCCGATCGAGCTCGGCGAACGCCCCACGGCCGGCCGCGGTCAACTCGACGATCAGCGCCCGCCCATCGTCCGGTGACTGGCTCGACGTCACCAGGCCCTTGTCCTCGAGCCGCCCGAGGACCCTGGTCAGGAAGCTGGCGTCGATGTCGAGACGGGAGCGCAGATCGGATCGCTCCCAACGCTCCTGCTGGGCCAGTTCGAAGAGAACTCGCGCCTCGGTGAGGCTGTGATCGGTTTGGAGGAGACCCGACCCGAGCAGACCGATGATCTCGGTCCACGTCCGGCTGAAGCGTCGGAAGCGATCTACGACCGTCATGGCCGGAAGATAATGGACGGAGTCCACTAAATCAAGTGGACTCCGTCCACTTTCAGGAAACCGTGGGGATGTCGCGGGAACTGAAGCGACCCAATCCGCCCAGGGTGAACACCAGGGCGACGCCGACCAGCCAGAGGACAGGAGCGAGCTCCAGTGGCTCCACAGGGACCGCGGGGACGTGGGTGAACGGTGACAGGTTCATGGCCCATTGCGGAAGCCGGAGGATCGGGCCGAGCTGGCCCAGCAGGAGAAAGACGACGAGCGCCGCCCAGGAGACGGCGGTCAGCCGCGGCACTGCCCCGTACAACGCAGCGGTGGCGCCGGCAAGCACCCAGACCGCAGGCACGTGAGCCAGGGCGGCGGATGCGATTCGCGCCGCCTCATCGATGGGGTCGCCGGCGGTGACGCCGAAGACGAATCCCGCCACCGCCCCGGACACGGCGAGCATCAGGGCGGGGCCGGCGAATGCGAAGACCAGGTGCGACCAGGCCAGCTGCGACCTGGTGACCACCGTGGACAGGACCAACTCGGCTCGAAGGAGGGACTCCTCTTGCTGCAGCCGGAGCACGGTCCTGATCGCATAGCCGGAGACGACGATCGCCACGATCCCGACGATGCTCATGAAGAAGGCATCCGTGATGACTTCGACCCCGCCGAGCATCGTGAGGATCTCCGCCATCTGCGGGCTGTCTGCGACCAGGCCGGCGATGCTCTCGGCGAAAGAGCCCATGACCACCCCCATCACGGCCACGCCCGCCAACCAGCCGAATAGCCCGGCTCGATGCTGACGCCATGCGAGACCAACCGTGCCCCCGAGACCCCGGCTTGCACGCGAATCACCGGCGCGCTGGGCGAACAGACCTTCCCCCACATCCCGCCGTGATGAGATCGTCAGGGCCGCCGCACCGAGGGCCACGAACCCGACGAGCCACAACGTCGCGACCCACCACTTCTCGTCGGCGAAGGACGACAGCTCGACGGACCAGCCGAAGGGCGTCACCCATGCGAGCACTCCGATGCCGAAGCTCTCGGCGACGATGCGGAGGAGGAAGAATGCGCCCAGCACCGCCAGGCCGATTCCGCGGGTGACGCCTGCCGACGGGCTCATCTGGGCCGCGACCGCGGCAACCCCCACGAAGAACGAGCCCATGCCCGCCGTAGCCACCCCGAAAGCAACGGAGCCCGGGACTTCGAGACCGACGCCGACGAGACCGGCCGCCTGGATCAGGCCGGCGAGGACCGCGGCGGCGACGGTGACCATTACCGCCGCGGCCAGCGGGGCATGCCGTCCCACCACTGTCGAGCCCAGGAGCTCGCGGCGCCCGGTCTCCTCCTCGAGACGCGTGTGCCGGATCATCGTGAGCACGGCCATGACCCCGACGAGCGCGCCGATGATGACGAGGAGACGCCAGGAGGTGAGGGCACCGATGCTGGTGCCCCTCAGCGGGCCTAGGATCGCGGAGAAGGCGGGGTTCGCCCCGATGGTGGCGGCCAGCTCCTGTCGCGACGTCTCGGTGGGATAGAGCTCCAGGAACGACTGAGCGGTGATCGCGGGCACCGCTCCGAGGGCGAGGACCCAGAACGTGAGCTTTACCCGCTCCTGACGCAGGATGAGGCGGGCCAGCTTCCCGGTCCCGGCGAAGCCGTTCACAGCTCCTCGCGGTAGTGGCGCATGAACAACTCCTCCAGGGTGGGTGGCTTGCTCACGATCGTTTCCACGCCCATCCCGGCGAGGACCTTCACGACCTCTCCGACGCGATCGGAGTCGACTTCGAAAGTGGCCCTGCTCCCGGTCACCACGAGATCGTGGACCCCCGGAACCTGAGCGAGCGACGAGGGGTTGGTGCGGAGCGTGACGTTGAACGTCGTCCTCGTCAGGTGCCGCAACTCGTCGAGGGTGCCCGACTCGACGGCCCTGCCGTGGCGGATGATGCTCACCCGGTCACAGAGGGCTTCGACCTCGGCGAGGATGTGGCTGGCCAGGAACACGGTCCGGCCGTTGGCCGTGTCCTCCTGGATCACCTCCCGAAATCGGGCCTCCATCAGCGGGTCGAGACCGGCGGTCGGCTCGTCGAGGATGAGGAGGTCCACGTCCGAGGAGAGGGCGGCCACCAGCGCCACCTTCTGACGGTTCCCCTTCGAATAGGTGGATCCCTTCTTGGTGGGATCCAGGTCGAAACGCTCGATCAGATCGGCCCGGCGCTTCTCGTCGAGCCCCCCGCGCAGACGACCCATGAGGTCTATCACCTCGCCACCGGTGAGATTGGGCCACAGGTTCACGTCCCCCGGGACGTACGCCAGACGGCGATGCAGTTCGGTGGCGTCCGCCCAGGGATCGGATCCGAAGAGACGGGCCTCACCGGCATCGGGTCGTATGAGCCCGAGGAGGACCCGGATCGTGGTGGTCTTGCCGGCCCCGTTGGGGCCGAGGAACCCATGAACCTCTCCTTGCGCTACTTCGAGGTCGAGCCCGTCGAGGGCCCGCACATGTCCGAAGGTCTTGACCAGACCCTCGATGAAGATGTCTGCGTCCACAACGCTCCCGGTTCTGTTGAACGGGCGTTTAGCATACTGATCGTGCGTTCAGCCACCAAGCAAGACGACCTGACCACCCGCGCCCGCATCCGCAACGCGGCCCTCGACCTGTTTCCCGAGCAGGGGTTCAACAGGAGCACCGTTCGCGTCATCGCCGAGAAGGCGGGGGTCTCCCCCGGTCTGGTGCTTCATCATTTCGGGTCCAAGGAGGGGCTCCGGGAGGCGTGCGACCGGTATGTGGTGACCCGCTTCCGGGAGCTCAAGGACGACTCACTCCAGGGCGGCATGTTCGACCCGGGCTTCATGAGCCGGTCCATCGGTGAGTCACGAGTGCTGATGCGCTATCTCGCCTGGGCACTCACGACCGACAGCCCCGAAGCGTCCACGCTCTTCGACGAGATGGTCGCCGAGGCGGTGCAGGTCACGCAACGGTCGATCGAATTGGGCTACATCAAGGGCTCGGCAGACCTGGAGAGCCGGACCGCCATCCAGTTGTCGATGCAACTCGGTCTCGCCGTGCTCCACGAGCATGTGCAGAGGGTCACCGGGATCGATCTGTTCGACGAGGCCGGTCTCCGCCGGGCCATGCCCATCCTCCTCGAGATCTTCTCGGGCACATTCGAGCCGGATCTGTTGCAGAGCCTCGGCGAGACAATCGACCGAACCGCCTAGATTCAGGGTCGTGACCCTGCCCGGTGAGATCCCCGTCAAGCCTCACGATGCCGCCAACCCTTGGGGTGACGCGGCGACGCCCTATGAGGAGCTGGGCGGCGACGCTCCGGTGCGCGATCTCGTCGACGCCTTCTACGACATCATCGAGGAGGAGTCGCCCGTGCTCCGGGACATGCTCCCCAAGAACACCTCGACATCGCGTCAGAAGCTCTACGAGTACCTCTCGGGATGGCTCGGCGGACCGCCGCTGTACACCGAGAAGAGGGGCCACCCCAGGCTGCGGATGCGTCACCTCCCCTTCCCCATCGGCCCGGACGAGGCGGACGAGTGGATGCGTTGCTTCCGCAAGGCGATGGACCGAACCGGGGTCGAGGGGCCGATCCGCGACTTTCTCGACTCCAAGCTCGAGCCGCTCGCCGTGCACATGATCAACCGGTAGGCGACGGGCGCCGCTGGTACCTTCCTCCCAGTCACATGACCGACAGCGACGACCCTTCAGGTAGACCCACCGTCACCTCCAGGCTCGGGGACTTGCGGCCATGAGCGAGATCTGGCCGCAGCTCACACTGATCGCGGTCCTCATCCTGGTCAACGCGGTCTTCGCCGGTACCGAGCTGGCTCTGGTCTCGCTTCGCGAGGGCCAGCTCCAGCGGCTCGAGACCAGGGGGCCCCGCGGAGTGCTGCTCGCCCGCCTCGCCCGCGATCCCAACCGCTTCCTGGCCACGATCCAGATCGTCATCACCCTTTCGGGCTTCTTCGCATCGGCCTCGGCCGCCGTCACGCTCTCCGAGCCCGTGGCCGCGTGGCTCGACTTCATGGGCCGCGCCGCCGGCCCCGTGTCGATCGTGCTCGTGACCCTCGTGATCTCCTACCTCACCCTGGTCCTGGGCGAGCTGGCGCCGAAGCGACTGGCCATGCAGAACGCCGAGACCTGGGGGCTGCTCATGGCCCGGCCCCTCACGGTGATCGCCGGCGTCTCCAAGCCCCTCGTCTGGCTGCTCTCCCGCAGCTCCGACCTGGTGGTGAGGCTTCTCGGCGGCGACCCCTCCCGGCTGGGCGAAGAGGTGACCCGCGAGGAGATCCGCGAACTGATCATCACCCAGACCGGGTTCACCCCACAGCAGCAGGTGATCATCTCCGGGGCCCTCGACATCTCCGAACGATCACTGCGCGAGTTGCTCCGCCCGCGGCGCGAGGTGGTCACGATCGATGCCGACGCGTCAGCCGAGGCGGGCCTGCAGGTGCTCCTCGACAGCGGGCACTCCCGCGCGCCGGTGGCCGAGCGCGGCGACCTCGACAACGTGGTCGGGGTGGTCCACCTCAGAGACCTGGTCGGCCAGGAGGGCCCCGTCACGGCCCACGCCAGCGAGCCCTTGTTCTTCCCCGAGACGGCCAGCGCCCTGGCGGCCCTGCGCGTCATGCAGCAACGACGCCAGCATCTCGCCATCGTGATCAGCGAACACGGCTCGGGCGAGGGGATCATCACCATCGAGGACCTGCTCGAGGAGCTCGTCGGGGAGATCTATGACGAATACGACCGGGACATCATCACGGTCGAGCGCCGGCCGGACGGCACGATCGACCTGCCGGGTCGCTTCCCCGTCCACGACCTCATCGATCTCGGCATCGACGTCCCGACCGGCGAGTACGCCACGGTCGCCGGGATGGTCCTCGACGTGCTGGGGCGCCTCCCGAAAGAGCCCGGCGACACCGTGGTGGTCGGAGACTGGGAGGCGACGGTGCTGGGAGTGGAGGATCGCGCCCTGACGCGGATCAGGCTGCGACGTCTGCCCGAGCCGGAGGACGAGTGACGCTCAGCCGGGGAAGACGGTGACGTCTTCGACGTCGACTTCCACCCGGTCACCCGGGCTGAAGTAGTCACCGGGACCGAGCCGCGAGCGGAGCAGCGTCCCGTCCTCGAAGGCCACGGTGACCAGTTGGTCGTGGCCGAAGAACTCCCGACCCTTGACCACGGCTCTTCCCTCCGGATTGGCGTTGAGACGGACGGACTCGGGCCGGACCATGACCCAGACCTCTCCGTCGCCCTCGCCGCGGAAGGCCCCGAGCACCGACTCGACGGTGCCGCCCCGGCCACGCCCCCTGATGAAGTTGGCGTCGCCCACGAACTGGCCCACCCACGCGCTGGCCGGCGACCAGTAGAGCTCCTGGGGAGCCGCCATCTGGACGATGCGACCCCGGTTCATCACCGCCACCAGGTCGGAGATCGACAGTGCCTCCTCCTGGTCATGCGTGATGAACAGGGCGGTGGTGCCGGCGTCCCTGAGGATCGAGATGATCTCACCGCGGACACGGGACCGGAGGGTGTCGTCGAGGTTGGAGAACGGCTCGTCGAGGATGAGGACGTCCGGGCCGGGAGCCATGGCCCGAGCCAGGGCCACGCGCTGCTGCTGCCCACCGGACAACTCATGGGGGTACCTCTTGCCGAGCCCGCTGAGACCGACGACCTCGAGGATCTCGTCGACCCGACGATCCCGATCCTTCGATCTCGCCAGGCCGTACCCGACGTTGGCGCGAACGTCCATGTGCGGGAACAGCGCGTAGTCCTGGAGCACGACACCGACGCGTCTCTGCTCCGGCGGGACGAACACGCCGGGGCCCACGACACGCCGCCCGCGGATCTCCACCGTCCCCGAGTCGGGCCGGTCGAACCCGGCGAGGATCCTGAGCATCGTGCTCTTCCCCGTCCCCGACGGACCGAGCAGCGTGGCGATGGCGCCCACGGGGACGCTCAGGTCGCACGCGTCCAGAGCCACCACGTCGCCGTAGCGCTTGGTGATTCCGACCGCGTCGATGACCAGCTCAGTCATGGATGTCCTTGACCACGAAGAAATAAAGGGGCGCCGCCGACACCAGGACGAGCGCCAGGGCGGCGAAGCTCGCCTGACTGTAGAAGACCTCGTTGGTTGCGCTCCAGATGCGCACCGGGAGCGTGTCGAAACCGGTGGGCCGCAGGAGGAGCGTCGCGGGTAGTTCTTTCATCACCGAGAGGAACACGAGGGCGGCGCCCGCCAGTGCCGACCGCCTCATCATGGGGATGGTGACCCGGCGCAGCGTGGCCCACTGCCCCATGCCCAGGCTGCGCGACACCTCCTCGAGCGCGGGCCCGACCCTCCTCATCCCGCTCTCGATCGCCGCCAGCGCCTGGGGGAGGAACATCGACAGATAGACAACGACGAGGAGGGTGGTCGTCTGATAGATCGGCCGGACGTACCGGACGGTGAGGACCAGGAACGCGAGACCGACGGCCAGGTGAGGGAGGGAGTAAGTCAGCCAGGGGATCGCCTCGAGGGTCCGGGTAGCGGCGTTGCGATGCCGGGCGGCCAACACCCCGAGCGGGATGGCGGCGACGCCGACGACGACGGCCGCCACCGTGGAGATGCCGATGGAGCGGAGGGTGTGCGGCACCACACCGAGCAGCGAGCTCCCCTGGGCGATGCCCCGGAACATCCACCAGACCATCGTCGAGATCGGGACCACGAGGGCGAGCAGCGCGAGAATCGACAGGAAGGCGTGGGCGGCGACCCGTCCGGCCGGGCTCAGGGTCTGCAGCGACACGCGGCGGGCAGGCCGGGTCCCGTGCAGGGCCGCCCTCCCCCGCGCCATCTGCTGGAGGACCACCAGCACCAGAGCCCCCGATGAGAGGAGGCCGGCCAGGAAGAGGGCCGGGCCGGGATCCAGCCGGCCGGCGAACTGCGTGTAGATCGTCCGGGTGAAGGTGTCGAAGCGGAGCATGGAGACGGCCCCGAACTCGGCCACCGTGTACAGGGCCACCAGGAGCGCACCGGAGGCGAGGGCCGGCCGCAGTTGGGGGATGACGACCCGCCACAAAGTGCGCCAGCGGCCGGCACCCAGACCCCGGGAGATGTCCTCGAGGGCGGGGTCGAGGCGCCGGAGCACCGGCACGGCGAGAAGGTGGATGAAAGAGAAGTTCCAGAGGCTGAGCGCCGCCCAGGCGGCCCAGAAGCCGCGGAACACGGGCAGCCCAGGGAGGCCGAGTCCCTGCAACAGGAGGGTCAGGGTCCCGCCGTTGCCCGACGCCGAGAGCATCGCCAGAGCACCCACATAGGAGGGTATGACCAGAGGCAGCGTCATCAGCGTCGACCACGTGCGGGAGCCCCCGAGGTCGGTACGGGTCGTGAGCCAGGCTGTCGTGACCCCCAGCACCAGGGTGGTCGCGGTGACCGTGACGGTGAGAACGCCCGTGTTGATCGCCAGTTCCGCGAGCCGCTCCCCGGTGAACCCTCCGGCGTCGAACCCGCCGGGCCGGGCCACCACCCACAGCAGATAGAGGATGGGGATCGCCGCGGGCAGGACGACAGCGACCCCGGCCGCCCAGAGGGCGACCGGGGCCTCGAGTCGCTTGGCTGCCCTGCCGGGCGCTGCGACGCGGTGTGCGAGTTCGATCAAACGGCCAACCTCAGCTCAGGCCGACCTCCGCGATGAGGCCGACGGCGCTCTCGAGATGATCGGCGAGATCGGACAGGTTGATGTCCGGGCCGGCCAGTTCGGACAGCGGCTTCTGATCCTTGGGCGTTGGGGCGCCCTCGATCAGCCCGTACTCGTTGAGGTTCTCGGCGAAGTGACGCTGGGCCTCCTCGGAGAGCAGGTACCGGATGAACTCGACGGCGGCCTCCTTGTTGTCGGAAGGCTCGAGGACGCCGACACCCGTGGCCGCGACGAGCGCACCCGGATCACCGGCCGCCAGGAAGTGGTTGCGGGCGGTCGCCGAGCCCTGGTCGGCGATCAGGCCGAGCAGGTAGTAGTGGTTGACCAGGCCCGCGTCCAGATCGCCCGCGTCGACGGCCTGCAGGATGGCGCCGTTGCCGGAGAAGGTCTGGACGTCGTTGGCGACCAGGCCCTGCAGCCACTCACGGGTCTTCTCGGTCCCGTCGACCAGCTCCATCGTCGACACGAATGCGATGAAGGAGGCGTTGGTCGGGGCGACGCCGATGCGTCCCTTCCACTTGGGGTCGGTCAGCTCGTAGACGCTCTGCGGCAGCTCATCCTCGGTGACCAGGTTCGGGTTGTAGATGAAGACGCGGCTTCGGCCGGTGACGCCCACCCATCTCCCGTCGGCGTCGCGGTAACGCTCGGGGACCAGCGAGAGGACGTCGTCGGGGAGGGTGGCCAGCAGACCCTCGTCGCCGATGGCGCCGATCCACGCCGGGTCCTGGGCCCAGAACACGTCGGCGTCCGTCGTGTCACCCTCGTTGAGGATGGTGGTGGCGAGGTCGGACGTGCCATCGCCGTAGCGGACCTCGACCTCGATCCCGGTCTCGTCCTGGAACTTGTCGATGACCGGGTTGACGAAGTTCTCGTTGCGACCCGAGTAGACGACCAGCTTCTCTCCGTCACCGCCACCTTCCCCGGTGGTGGTGGACGTCGAGGATGAGCCGTCACCACAGGCGGCGACGACCATCGCCAGCGCCAGGAGGGCAGCCGTGAGCTTGTGCGTGCTTCGAACCATTCCCTGCAAGGTATAAACACTACGGCCGTAGTGCAAATACGGAAGATCATCCCCACAGCAGCTGCAGGTCCGAGGGGAGCAGCGCCTGCGGCCCGTCGGACAGGGCCTCCGCCGGGTTGGGGTGAACCTCCACCATGAGCCCGTGAGCGCCGGCGGCCAGTGCCGCGCGACCCAGCGGAACCACCAGTGAGCGGCTGCCCGCCGCGTGGGACGGGTCCACGATCACGGGGAGATGGGTCAACTGACGGAGGACCGGCACGGCGGCCAGGTCGAGAGTGTTCCTGGTGCTCGTCTCGAACGTGCGGATGCCCCGCTCGCAGAGGATCACCTGACGGTTGCCCTCGGCCAGCACGTACTCGGCCGCCTGGAGGAACTCCTCGATGGTGGCGCTCATCCCTCGCTTGAGGAGGACCGGGCGTCGCACCTTGCCCACGGCGGACAGCAGGGCGAAGTTCTGCATGTTGCGGGCGCCGATCTGGAGGACGTCGGCCACTTCGGACATCGGCCCGACGTGCTCCGGGGACAGGACCTCGGTGACGATCGGTAGCCCGTGGGCCTTCCCGGCCTCGGCCAGCATCTCGAGCGCCTCGAAGCCGAGACCCTGGAAGCTGTACGGCGACGTGCGGGGCTTGAAGCACCCGCCCCGCAAGAGGCTCCCGCCCGCGTCCCGGGTCGCCCGGGCGCAATCCATCACCTGCTGGCGACTCTCCACCGCGCAAGGGCCCGCAATCAGCACGGGATCCAGGTCGCCCCCGATGGCCACGCCACCGACCTCGACGACGGTGTCGCCGGCACCGTTGCGGCGGGCGAGCTTGGGAACCGACACCTCGAGAGCCGCCGGCATCTCGGCCGGGGTCCCGCCATGCTGCCGGGGAGCGACGACGGGCTTCCTCTTGTGGGGCCGGAGGTCCGAAGACGGGTACGAGCCGAGGACCCTCATGAAACGCGCCTTGCGCCCGACGCCGTCGAGTGCACGGGACGGGGCCTCTTCCGTCTCGTTTCCCTCGAAGTCCAGGATGAACGTCTCCTCCCAAGGGTCGTCCGGGTTGGGGCGCGACTCGAGCTTCACGAGCGGGATGCCCTCGCGGCCGAACTCGGCCAGGATCGCGAGCAGCGATCCTGGCTCATTGCCGACCGAGAGGACAACGCTCGTCTTGGTCGGTATCCCGGGTTCGACCTCGATCCGCTGCGGGGCGACGGAGAGGAACCGGGTGAAGTTGTCGGGACGGTCGGTGATCGAAGGGTGCAGCACGTGGAGGCCGCGCTCCAGGGCCGCCTCCTCGCCGGCTACGGCGGCGATCGACGGGTCGCCCGACTCCCTCACCTCTTCGGCGGCGCCCGCGGTGTCCCAGCTGTACACGACCTCGGCGCCGAGGCCCCTCAGGAACCCCGAGCACTGGGCAACGGCCTGCGGATGGGCGAGGACCCTCGTGATCCCGTCGAGGGTCGACCCGGGCAGGCCCACCAGCCGGTGGGCCACCGGGAGCCTCACCTCCCCGGTCACGGCCAGGTCGTTGGCGATCAGCAGGTCGTACACCTCGACGATGCTCCCCGAGGTGGTGTTCTCCACGGGGAGGACGGCCGCGTCGGCGCGACCCTTCTTCACCCGGGCGATCGCGTCGGCGAAGGTCGGAGCACCCATGAACTCGACCCCGTCCTCACCGAACATCCGCCGGGCGGCGACGTGACTGAAGGCGCCCGGGGCACCCTGGTAGGAGACGGACCGCACCCGTCCGCGCAGTCGCCGCTCGCCCGCCAGGGTCAACTGGACGCGGAGCGAGTCGTCGAGGATCTGCTCCCACAGACGCACGACTACCCCGGCGTCGAGCCCGTACTCGCGGGCGACCGCGACACGCTCGGCGAGCAGCCGGTCCTCCCGTGCGGGGTCGTGGAACTCGAGGCCCTTCTGGACCTTCGCGGCGGCGATGTCGGTCACGAGACGGCGACGTTCCGCCAATAGCTGCAGGATCTGTTGGTCTACTGCATCGATGCCTGCTCGATGCGGGTCGAGGGGTGAGTCTGACATATGGGATCTCCTGGGTGACGGCCGCGCGCAACGGGACCGGGAAGGGGAACGAACGAACGAGTCGGCGGAGGTGAGGGTGATCGGCGCTTACGCGCCGAAATAGGCGCGGCCGTAGAAGGCGAAGAAGAAGCTCTGGCCGAAACGCCTCATGTGGTCAGCATAGCGACGGCCGGGACCCCTGTCCCGACCTAACCTCGCCGGGTGTCTGGCACGGTCCTCATCTCTGGCACCGGCCTGGTCGGCACCTCGATCGGGCTCGGGCTGCGCGCTGCCGGCTGGGAGGTCAGGGGCTGGGACCCCGACCCGGCCGTGGCGGCGGAGTCCCTCCGGCGCGGAGCGCTCGACCGCCTGATCGACGACCCGCGTGACCACACGGGTGTCGACGTGGTGGTCCTCGCCGGGCCCCTCTCCGCCATCGTGGAGACGGTGAGCGCACTGCGCACCGATGCGCTGGTCACGGATGTGGCAGGTGTCAAGACGCCGGTCGTCGAGGCGGCGAGCCATCTCCCCCACTTCGTCGGTGGCCACCCGATGGCCGGTGGGGCCACCAGCGGGCCCGACCTCGCCTCGGCCCACGTGTTCCATGGAGCCGCCTGGGTGCTCGCCAGCGACGGCGCGGAGGAGGCCGATCTCGAGACGGTGGAGTCCTTGGTGCGAGCTCTACGGGCCAATCCCATCCGGATGACGGCCGCGGAGCACGACGCCGCCGTGGCGCGGGTCAGCCATCTCCCCCATCTCCTCGCCGGGGCCCTGGTGCGGGTGGCGTCGCATGTCGACGCAACTGGCCTGGCGGGCGGCGGCTTCCGTGACCTGACCCGGGTGGCCGGCGCCGACACCTCGTGGTGGCCGGACGTGCTCGGTGCCAACCGCGTGGAGGTGACGGCGGCCATCGACGAGCTCATCGCCGAGCTCGAGATGATGAGGTCGCTCGTCGACGGGCACGATCGCGATGCCCTGGCGCAGACCCTCGACGAGGCGCGCTCGATCCGCTCGTCCCTAGCCGAGCATCACGCCCAGGTGCGGGTGGTGCTGATCGACCGGCCCGGCGAGCTGGCGAGGATCGGGCACGCGCTCGAGGCCAGCCAGGCGGACGTCAGGGACATCCAGCTGCGTCATGGGGAGCACGGTGGCGGGGGTGTCCTCACCATCTCGGTGGCTCACCGGTCGAGAGCGGCTCTCCGCGCTGCCCTCGAGTCCGAGGGGTTCACCCTCGACGACTGACCCGTCAATAGAGTCGCCGTCATGCATCCGTGGCTCAATGGCGCTGGCGAGGCCACCGACATCCTCGTCCACGTCCAGCCCGGGGCCCGCCGGTCGGCGGTGGTGGGGCTCCACGGCGACGCATTGAAGGTCGCGGTCCGGGAGAAGGCCACCGAAGGCGAAGCCAACAAGGCCGTTTGCGACCTTCTCGCCAGGACCCTCGGCGTGGCCCCCTCGTCCATCCGGGTGGTGAGGGGACACCGCAGCCGGAGGAAGCGGATCCGCGTGGAGGGAGTCGGCGTCGACAGCGTCGACGAGGCCATCACCCCACTGCTGACGGACTGAGCAGTTCGCACTTTTCGCGCCCCCCGAATCGACCCATGGTTACACTGCCCCGCGTCGATGAGTGGTTTCCACCGCGCACCGACAAACCCAAACGGAGGAAAAGGAAGACATGAGTCGCAATTCCAAATCGCGGCATCTGCTGATCCTCATGATCGTGCTCGCATTCGTCGTTGCCGCCTGTGGCAACGGTGGCGAGGGCACGACCACGACGGCGGCGGGTCAGACCACCACCACCGGTGGTGGCAGTGGCACGACCCAGCCCGGCGGCGAGGATCCGATGGATGACCCGCTCGGTGTCTGGGAGATCGCCGAGGGCGATCAGATCCAGATCCGGGCACTGCAGTCCCAGACCGGCGATGCCGGCCCCCTGGGCATCGACCAGATCCGGGGCATGGAGTTGGCCATCGCCGACTTCGGCCCGGTCCACGGCTTCGAGGTCGCCACTGGCACCGCCGAAGACGACCTGTGCTCGTCTGAGGGCGGTCAGTCCGGTTCGCAGGCCATCGTCGCCCAGGCCGACGTGATCGCAGTCATCGGCACCACCTGCTCGGGCGCCGCGTACGCGGCGGCCCCGGTCATCACCGGTGCCGGCATGGTCATGTTCTCCGGGTCGAACACCGCTCCGAACCTGACCTCTGACTTCCAGGGGAATGCCGGTTCGCAGCACTTCGAGGGCTACTACCGGACCGCTCACAACGACCTGTTCCAGGGCGCCGCGGTCGCCAGCTTCGTCTACAACGAGCTCGGGAAGACCAAGGCTGTTGCGGTCCACGACGGTGACCCCTACACCGAGGGTCTGGTCGACGCCTTCATCAAGGCGTTCGAGGCTCTCGGCGGTGAAGTCCCGCTGAAGACCGCCACCACCGGCCAGCAGGGCCAGGATCAGACGGCTCTCCTCTCCGAGGTGGCCTCTCACTCGCCCGAGGTCGTGTTCGTGCCGATCTTCCCGCAGACGGGTGGTCCCGAGATCGCCCAGCAGCGTGAGGGCGTCGCCGGTCTCGAAGACACGATCTTCATCGGCGCCGACGGCCTGTTCGTCCAGGGCTTCATCGAGATCCCGCAGTCGGTGGGCTGGTACTTCTCCGGTCCGGACCTCGACTTCGAGGGCAACGTGAGCGCCACCGGAAAGACCTACGCCGAGATGATCGCCGCCTACCAGGAGACCTACGGTGAGGCTCCGACCGCTCCGTTCCACGCTCACACCTACGACGCCACGGTGCTCGTCCTCACGGGCATCCGCGAGGTCGGCGTGGTCGGGGACGACGGCACCCTGCGTATCGGCAAGCAGGCTCTCCGCGATTGGCTGAACCAGGTCAGCGACTTCGATGGCCTGATCGGCAAGCTCACCTGCGACGAGTTCGGCGACTGCGGTTCGCAGCGCGTCCAGGTCGCAAGCCATGATGACGCCAGCGTCACCAACATCGCCGATGTCGAGGTCGTGGCTCAGTACACCCGTGCTGACCTCGTCGACCTGATCACCGGCTGATCCACCCGGATCACGTTCGAAGTGGGGCCCGGCACTGCCGGGCCCCACTCTTTTGTCCGGGAGGGTCGCCGGAGCCGGCGGAATCAAAAATCCCCCGGCCCGATGCGACAACCGGGTTTTCAGTCCGCTATCGTGCCGCAACCTCCAAGGCGGGAGTGGAGTTTCAGTTGGCTACCGAAACCATCAGAGTCGAGCAGAGGCGTGTCCGGGCAGACCTCCCGACCGTCATCGTCGACGTATTCATAAACGCGCTGAAGATCTTCCTCTTGTTCTTCGCCGTGTGGTCGGTGGTCGGAGCGATCGGCCTCCAGATCGAGGGCAGGCTGATCTCCGCCGACGGCTGGCGCGACGTGGTGACCGGCGGTGTGGTCCAGGGTGCGATGTACGGATTGGTGGCCCTGGGCTACTCGATGGTCTACGGCATCCTGGGGTTCATCAACTTCGCCCACGGCGAGGTCTTCATGGTCGGGATGTTCGGCGCCATGTTCGTGGCCCACGGCATGGCGGACAACGGGATGCTGGAGTCGAACTTCTTCCTGGCGATGCTGATCATCATCGTGGCCGCGATGATCGTGTCGGCGGCCGTCGCCGTGGCCACCGAGAAGATCGCCTACCGGCAGTTGCGAGGCGCCCCTCGCCTCATCCCCCTGATCACGTCGATCGGTGTTTCGTTCTTCCTGCAGTACGCGATCAGCGGTCTCTTCGGCCCCGGTGTGAAGCGCTTTCCAGAGCTCCCTGAGTTCATGCAGCGGCGCTACAGCGTCCTCGGATTGCTGGTGAACGGCAGCCAGATCCTCGTCATCGTGGTCACGGCCCTCTCGGTGGTCGGCCTGTGGTGGTTCGTCACCCGGTCCAAGACCGGCCGGGCGATTCGAGCAGTGGCGGAGGACAAGGAGATCGCGGGCCTGATGGGCATCAACGTCGACCGGACTGTTGTCATGACGTTCCTCGTCGGCGGAGCGATGGCCGGCGTGGCCGCCTCCATGTGGGCGTTCCTCTACAAGAACATCTTCTTCCTGTCTGGCTTCCTCCCCGGTATCAAGGCCTTCACCGCAGCAGTCCTCGGCGGCATCGGTAACCTCCCCGGCGCTCTGCTCGGCGGAATGACACTGGGCATCGTGGAGGCTGCCGGCCCCACCTTCCTCACGGCCCTCCGGTGGGAGATCCCCCAGGTGGTCTCGTACGCTCTCGGGGTGTTGGCGCTGGGGCTGGCCGCCTTCGGTGCCTACCGGCTCCGCAACAAGGTGATCGTCCAGACCAGCACGAACGTGTCCCTGATCGTCTTGGGCCTCGTCTTCGCGGCACTCGCTTTCACGGTCCTGCCCGGCTTCCAGGTGGTGATCCCCGGGGCCTCGCAGGTGAAGGACATGATTGCCTTCATCGTCTTGATCGGCGTCCTGATGATCCGCCCGATCGGCCTCCTCGGCGAACGCCTGGCTGTCGAGGAGAGGGGCTGACATGGATATGCGCAGGGTCGTCCGTCAGGGTCTCATCGGAGGTCTGACCCTTTCGTTGATCGTCGCCGTCGGCATGTTCCAGGTGTTCGACGGCCGCAAGGTCATCGATCCGTACCTGTCCGCCGGCTACGCCCTCATCCTCTGGGTGCCGATCCTCTTCGGATATCGGGCCACCCGACAGGTCGTGCCCGACGGTGCGGAGCGGCGTCCGGCCAGCAGCACCGACATCCTCGCCGGTGCCATCGCCGGAGCCATCACCGGGTTGTTGCTCGGCCTGGTCGTGGTCATCACCGCGCTCAAGCCGGACATCCGGAACAGCTTCCTCTACCTGTCCCCGGTGATGGTCGAGAAGTTCTCCTACGGAGGCACCCACTGGCTCGGGGCGGGGATCCTCACCGCCGCCGGGGCGGTGCTCGGAGCGTTCGGTGGAGCCATGGACCTGATCCCGACAACGGTGAAGCGGATCCTCGCCACCGTGGCTGCCACCCTCATCGGCTTCAACTTCGCCGAGCTGGTGGTGGGCGACATCCTCCGCTCGGCGGGCCAGAACACCCTCGACCGGTGGATCTACTCGTCGACCCGGGGCATCAACCCGCTCGCCGCAGTCGTCCTCTCCGTGATCGCGGTGGCCCTTCGCCTCGGGCTGCGGGGGCGCTCCGGTGGGCTGCGGGAGCGTTTCGGCAATGGTGACAACGAGCGGACCGACAACGGGAAGCGAATGCGCTACCTGGTGATCGCCGTGGTGGCCCTGGCCGCAGGTGCGTGGCTGCCCAATCTGTTCGGTCTCTATCTGAACGAGGTGCTGTCCAACGTCGGACTGTTCATCCTGCTGGGACTCGGTCTCAACATCGTGGTCGGCTACGCCGGGCTGCTCGACCTCGGATATGTGGCCTTCTTCGCCGTGGGTGCGTACACGACCGCCATCCTCACCTCCCCGGCGTCACCGGCCCTCGCTCCCGAGTTGGCGTTCTTCGCCTCGCTCCCGTGGGTGCTCGTCATGGCCGCGATCGCCGGTTTGATCATCGGCACGCCGGTCATCCGGATGCGTGGCGACTACCTGGCGATCGTCACCCTCGGATTCGGAGAGATCATTCGCATCGCGTTCCTCTCCGACTGGATGAAGCCGATCACCGGCGGCGCTCAGGGGATCCTGCGCATCGGCTTCTTCCCGGGTGAGAGCAGAGGCGGAATCATCTTGCAGTGGGGGATGGCCCTGGCGGTCATCGGGATCATCGCCCTCATCGTCGGTTTGCTCCGCTGGAACTCGTCCCGCATCTCGGCCTCGGGGCTGACCGACATCCCGGAGTACCACAAGCCGACCACTTACGCCCTGCTCGTCGTCGGGCTCGTGCTCACGGTCGGCGGATTCATCAAGCCGGACTTCGCCACCTGGGTCATCCCGGGCATCCACCCGCCGTCGATGTTCCGGATCATCCTCGTGTTCGTCGCTCTTGCCGCCTTCGTCTCCTGGAGGCTCCGCGACTCCCGGGTCGGCCGATCGTGGATGGCGATCAGGGAGGACGAGCAGATCGCCCAGTCGATGGGCATCAACATCGTCACCACCAAGCTGCTGGCGTTCGTCATGGGTGCCATGCTCGCCTCACTCGGTGGTGCTCTCTTCGCCGTGAAGCTCGGGTCGATCTACCCCCACAGCTTCGAGATCATCCAGTCCATCATCATCCTGGTGGTGGTGATCGTGGGAGGCATGGGCAGCATCAAGGGCGTGATGATCGGCGCCGTCGTCCTGATCGGCATCCTCGGCGGACCCACCCAGCCCGGTCTGCTCCGCGAGTTCGGTGAGTTCAAGCTCCTCATCTACGGCGTGATCCTCGTGTGGATGATGCTGAAGCGGCCCGAGGGCCTGTGGCCCGAGGCCCGTCGCGCCCAGGAGCTCCACCAGGACGAGATGTCGCAAGATGCGTGGCTCCAGGCCGGGGAGTCCGCGGCGGAGGGGGTGTCCGGCTGATGGCGGAACGCATGCTCGAGACCAAGGCGCTGGCCAAGCGATTCGGTGGCCTCAACGCCCTGAGCGGGGTCGACTTCCATATCGATCGGGGCGAGATCGTCAGCATCATCGGCCCCAACGGCGCGGGCAAGACCACCTTCTTCAACTCGATCAGCGGCATGTACCCGCCCGACACGGGCGACGCCCTGTTCAAGGGCCAGAGCATCGCCGGGCTCAGCCCCGACCAGATCACCAAGATCGGGATCGCCCGCACTTTCCAGAACGTGCGTCTCTTCCCGAACATGACCGTTCTGGAGAACGTGATGGTCGCGCGGCACTGCCGTACCAAGAAGAGCGTCATCCCGACCCTCTTCCACACCCCCGGCTTCGTCCAGGAGGAGAAGGAGATCGAGGATCGGGCCAAGGAGATCCTGTCCTTCTTCGGCAAGCGTCTCCACGGCTACCGGTGGCAGCAGCCGGCCTACGTGCTGTCCTACGCCAATCGGCGGCGTCTCGAGATCGCCCGGGCAATGGCCACCGACCCCGAGCTGCTGCTCCTCGACGAGCCCACCGCAGGCATGAACCCGAGGGAGAGCATGGAGTTGCGGGAGTTGATCGGCCAGCTTCGGGACGATTGGGGTTACACGATCATCATGATCGAGCACGACATGCGGGTCGTCCGCGACGTCTCCGATCGGGTGGTCGTCCTCGACCACGGGGTCAAGTTGACCGAGGGCACCTACGAAGAGGTCTCGACCAACCCGCAGGTGATCGAGGCCTACCTGGGCAAGCAAGCGGAGACGAGCTGATGACCGAAGAGCGCACTCCCCTCCTCGAGTTCAAGGACGTCAACACCTACTACGGGCCTGTCCACATCCTCAAGGACGTCAACCTGAAGATCTACCCGGGCGAGATCGTCTGCCTCCTGGGAGGCAACGCCTCGGGCAAGAGCACCACGCTCAAGACCATTCTCGGGATGGTCATCCCCAGTTCGGGCACCGTGTACATCGACGGCCACGACGTCACCAAGTGGACGACCAGCCAGCGGGTCGAGCACGGCATCTCGATGGTCCCGGAGAACCGTCGGCTGTTCAAGCGGATGACGGTCAAGGAGAACCTCGAGATCGGCGCATACCTCCGCAAGGACAAGGAGAACCTCCAGGCGGACATGGAGAGGATCTTCGAGCTGTTCCCCCGGGTAAAGGAGCGTCT
The DNA here is from genome assembly GCA_024103415.1 of Acidimicrobiales bacterium. Classification (GTDB taxonomy): domain Bacteria; phylum Actinomycetota; class Acidimicrobiia; order Spongiisociales; family ZC4RG35; genus ZC4RG35. The sequence continues at coordinate 864 of JAGFIR010000150.1, read as the reverse complement.
CAACCAGAAGGCCGGGACCCTCTCCGGTGGTGAGCAGCAGATGGTGGCCGTCGGCCGGGCGTTGATGTCCAACCCCAAGCTCCTGCTCATGGACGAGCCGTCCATGGGTCTCGCCCCGATCCTGGTGGCCCAGTCGTTCGAGATCATCCAGCAGATTCACGAAGCCGGCACCTCGGTGTTCGTGGTGGAGCAGAACGCCAACATGGCGCTCTCCATCGCGGACCGTGGCTATGTGCTCCAGACCGGCCAGCTGGTCCTCTCGGACACGGCCGAGGCGCTTCTCGCCAACCCGCAGATGCGCCAGGCGTACCTCGGCGAAGTCTCCTGAGCGGCTCGCGCCCCCTCCCGTCCTTCGGCCGTACTCCCCCGTCTGCGACGGGGGAGAAATCCTGAGCGGACAAGTCCCCCACGACCGCAGGGAGTGGGGGAAGGTACCGCCGGCCGAAGGCCGACGGGTAGGGGGCAGTGCCGAACCCTTTGTCCCCCTGAGCGTCAGCGAAAGGGGGCAGGGACCCGGCGGCGAAGCCGACGGGTAGGGGGCCGTGCCGAACCCGTCCGAGAGCCTTCCGCGCGAGACGCTGGACCGCACAGAATTCAGGGCGATCTTTTCCCCTGGCACAAGCGGGCACGTTGCGGGAGTCCCGGCTACGCTCGCCACGCCCCTGGGAGGAGGGGGCGGAGGAGAATGCTCGAACTTCGCAACGTTGAGGTTGTCTACAGCGACGTCATCCTGGTGTTGCGTGGTGTGTCCCTCCAGGTGCCGGACGGCAAGATCGTGGCTCTCCTCGGCCCGAACGGCGCCGGCAAGACGACGACCCTGCGTGCGATCGGCGGGCTGCTCGATGTCCACAACGGCGAGATCAC
>JAGFIR010000139.1 GCA_024103415.1 Acidimicrobiales bacterium | reverse complement strand
CAGGCCGCAAGGGAGACACGGTGGTTGACCTGGCTCGCTTCGCTCGCGCCCCCTCCCGGCCTTCGGCCGTACTCCCCCGTTCCACTGCCGTTCCACGGGGGAGAAGTCCTTTTTGATTTCTCCCCCACGTAGCTTTGTCCCCCTGGAGCGCAGCGACAGGGGGAAGGGGTCCCCGCTGCCTGCAGCGGGGTAGGGGGCAGTGCCGAACCCGTCGATCGACTTGGCTCGCTTCGCTCGCGCCCCCTCCCGGCCTTCGCCGTACTCCGTTCCGCTGCCGCTCCAACGGGGGAGAAGTCCTTTTTGATTTCTCCCCCACATAGCGGTTAGCGGAGTGGGGGAGTGGCCCGTTAGGGCCGAGGGGGCGCGGTCCGGAGGACCGCATGGGACACACGGTGGTTTCCTGGCTCGCTTCGCTCGCGCCCCCTCCCGGCCTTCGGCCGTACTCCCCCGTTCCACTGCCGTTCCACGGGGGAGAAATCCAGGGGCGCGGCCGTCAGGCCGCAAGGGACAGACGGTGGTTTGCTGGCTCGCTTCGCTCGCGCCCCCTCCCGGCCTTCGGCCGTACTCCCCCGTTCCACTGCCGTTCCACGGGGGAGAAGTCCGGCGCTGTACGGGGGAGAGGTCCCACTGGCGGAACCGAAGTCACAGCCTCCTAGTAGCGTCGGGATGGTGCCGACTCTCGCCCTTCTCGACGGGAACTCGATCGCGTACCGGGCCTTCTACGCCCTCCCAGAGGACCTGGCCACCAGGTCCGGCCAGGTGACCAACGCGGTCTTCGGGTTCACCCGGATGTTGATCCGGATGCTCAAGGACTTCCATCCCGACGGCGTGGCGGTGGCTTGGGACGTGTCACGCGAGACCTTCCGCACCGAGTCGTTCCCCGAGTACAAGGCCAACCGGACCAAGGCGCCCGATCACTTCCGCTCCCAGTTGCCCCTGATGGACGAGGTGCTCCAGGCGCTCCAGATCACCCAGCTTCGGGCGGAGGGGTATGAGGCCGACGACATCATCGCCTCCCTTGCCAAGAAGGCCGTCGACGACGGGTGGGACGTCCTCATCGTCACCGGCGACCGCGACGCCTTCCAGCTCATCCGCGACGGCGTCCGGGTCGTGTACACGCGCCGTGGGATCAGCGACACGGTCCTCGCCGACGCCGAATGGGTCGAGGAGCGCTACGGCATCCCCCCCTCCAAGTACATCGAGTACGCCGCGCTCCGGGGCGACACCTCCGACAACCTCCCCGGTGTTCCCGGGGTGGGGGAGAAGACCGCAGCCCGCCTCATCGCCGACTACGGGACGCTGGAGAACGTCTACGCCAACCTCGATGACCTGACCCCGAAGCTGCGGGAGAACCTCGCCGCCCACCGCGACCAGGTGTTCCTGAACCGTCGTCTCATGGGACTCGTCCACGACCTCGATCTCGATGTCGACGTCCCCGACCTCTCCGTGAAGTCCTGGGATCGCTCCACCGTCAAGGACCTCTTCGATTCCCTCGAGTTCCACTCGATGTGGGACGACCTCGAAGCGGCCATCCCGTCCCACGGCGCCGGAACCGAGACCATGAGCTCGGAGGCCGAGCTGGTCAGCGCTGCCGATCGCATCGCCGCCCTCGCCGGACAGGAGACCCTGGTGATGGGTCTCGCCGCCGATGACTTCGGGCTCACGGTCTCCACTGGCCCCGACCAGGCTGCGGTCATCCCGTGGGACGCCGCCGGGCCGATTCTCGACTCGGTGTCCGACGGCCGGGTCAGTGTGATCGGGCACGACCTGAAACCGCTGGCCAGGGCCTTGCTGGATCGGGATCACGATCTCGCCAGACCGGCGATGGACACCGCCCTCGCCGCCTACATCATCAACCCGTCCGCCCGCACCTACGCGCTCGAAGAGCTCGCCGAGCGGCTGCTCGGTCTCGAGGTGGTCTCACCCGACGACGACACGACCGAGCAGGGGATGCTCCCGTTCCAGAGCGAGCCCGATCTGGACCGGGAAGCAAGAACCATCGAGGCCGTCCGCAGGCTCGCGGAGCGACTCGGTGAGGAGCTCACCGAGCGACAGGAATTGGATCTGTTCCGTGACTTCGAGCTGCCCCTCGTGCCCGTGCTGGCCCGAATGGAGCACGCCGGTATCGGCGTCGACCGTGACTACCTGGTGTCCCTGGGTGAAGACTTGCGCAAGCGTCTCCTCGAGCTGGAGGAGAAGATCGTCGAACTGGCGGGGGAGCCCTTCAACGTGAACTCCACCGATCAGCTCCGGGCCATCCTCTTCGACAAGCTCGGCCTGCCGGTCCTCAAGAAGACCTCCACCGGCAAGCCATCCACCGACGCCTCGGTCCTCAAGAAGATGGACCACCCCCTGGTCGAGGCCCTCCTCGAGTACCGCGAGCTGGAGAAGCTCCGCTCCACCTATGTCGACGGCTACCTCCCGCTGATCGGGCCCGACGGCCGTATCCACACACGCTTCAACCAGATGGCGGCCACCACCGGGCGTCTCTCCTCGGACAGCCCGAACCTGCAGAACATCCCCGTGCGGTCCGAGACGGGTCGAACCATCCGGCGGGCCTTCGTCGCCGACCCCGGCCACCGTTTCCTCGTCGCCGACTACTCCCAGATCGAACTGCGCGTCCTCGCCCACATGAGCGAGGACCCCTTCCTCATCGAGGCGTTCCTCAGCGACATGGACATCCACACCGCCACCGCGGCACGGGTCTGGGGCCTCGAGCCTGAAGAGGTGACGGCCGACCTGCGGCGCACGGCGAAGATGATCAACTTCGGGCTGCTCTACGGGATGGAGGCCTTCGGACTCGCCGAGCGTCTCGACATCTCCCGTGAGGAGGCCCGGGAGCACATCGACGCCTACTTCGCTCAGTTCCAGAAGGTGAAGGAGTACATGTCTTCGGTGGTGACCCTGGCCCGGAACCAGGGATACACCACCACGCTCTTCGGCCGCCGCCGTTACCTGCCGGAGCTGAAGTCCGACAACTTCCGTCTCCGGCAGATGGGGGAGCGGATGGCGCTGAACGCACCGATCCAGGGAACGGCCGCCGACATCATCAAGAAGGCGATGATCGACGTCGACGCAGCCATCCGCGATCGGAAGCTGGGAACGACTCTGCTCCTCCAGGTCCACGACGAGTTGGTGTTCGAGGTCCCCCACGATGAATCCGGCGACGCGGAGAAGATGGTCGTGGAGATCATGGAGGGGGCGGCGACGCTGTCGGTGCCCCTGAAGGCCGACGTCGCGTGGGGCGCCAACCTGGCCGAGACGAAGAACTGACAGGCTGCCAAAGCCCAAAGCCATTAGCGGAAGGCCTGTTCGTCACCTACACTGAAAACCCTGGCGCGCCCAGCGTGCGCCAAATCCATTTCTGAGAGGTAACCACCCACACATGTCCATCGATCAAGAGACCGCGTCCGCGGGCATCCCGGAGGAAGGGATGCCGACGACGCCCGAGACCCCCGAAGCACCCGAAGCAGTAGCGGAGGGGGACGCCCCCGTAGACACCTCCGAGGCCCCCGAGGCCGGCGAGGAGACCACCCAGACGGCCGAGACCCCCGAGGCTCCCGCCGAAGCCCCTGAAGCCGCGAGCGAAGAGGCTGCAGCCGAGTCCGACGACTCCGCCGATGCGGAAGCCGAGGAGCCGGTGGTGGTCGTGGCCACACGGCCGGAGATCCCCGATGACATCGCCGACGATTTCGAGGCGGCCATCGAGGCGACGGTCCTCCAGTTCCGTGAGGGTGACATCGTGAAGGGTGTCGTCGTCGGCGTCGATGCCGAAGGCGCCATGGTCGATGTGGGATACAAGTCCGAAGGCCTGATCCCCGCCCGTGAGCTCTCCATCCGCAACAACATCGACCCCCGTGAAGTGGTCGAAGTGGGCGAAGAGGTGGAGGCGGTCGTCCTCGACATGGAGGACGACGAGGGTCGGATGATCCTCTCCAAGAAGCGCGCCATGTACGAGCGCGCCTGGGGCCGGATCCAGGCCATCGCCGACGAGGGCGGGACCGTCGAGGGCACCGTCATCGAGGTGGTCAAGGGTGGCCTGATCGTCGACATCGGCCTCCGGGGCTTCCTTCCGGCATCACTGGTCGACCTCCGCAGGGTCCGTGACCTCGATCCGTACATCGGCGAGACCATCACGGCCAAGGTCATCGAGCTCGACCGGGCTCGCAACAACGTCGTCCTCTCCCGTCGTGCCCATCTCGAAGAGGCACTGGCCGAGGAGCGGACCGAGTTCATGGACAACCTCCACGAGGGCGAGATCCGGGAGGGCACCGTCTCCTCCGTGGTCAACTTCGGCGCCTTCGTCGACCTCGGTGGCATGGACGGTCTCGTCCACGTCTCCGAGCTCTCGTGGCAGCACGTCAACCACCCGAGCGAGCTCGTCAAGGTGGGCGACAAGGTCACCGTCAAGGTCCTCGAGGTCGATCGCGATCGGGAGCGCATCTCGCTCTCCATCCGTCAGACCGCCGAAGATCCATGGGAGACCTTCGCCTCTGCGCACGAGGTCGGCGACGTCGTCGAGGGCACGGTCACCAAGACCGTCCCGTTCGGCGCCTTCGTCTCCGTCGCCGAGGGTGTCGAGGGCCTCGTCCACGTCTCGGAGATCGCGATGCACCGCGTCGAGTCTCCCGAGCTCGAGCTCTCCATCGGACAGAAGGTGCAGGTCAAGATCACCGAGAAGGAAGACGAGCGTCGTCGCATCTCGCTCTCGATCAAGCAGGCCCTGCCCGACTACCAGGAGCGCAAGGAGCAGGCCGAGGAGCGTCGTCGTGCCCCGCGCAAGCCGCGCGAGTTCGAGCGCGAGTTCGGCGCCGAGGCCGAGGAGCACCCGCCGATGCCGGTGGACGCCTCGCTGGAGGCCATCCTCCGCGAGCTCAAAGAACGCGGCATCGGCCGGCGCTAGATCGTCGTCGCGGATGGGTCAGGTGAAGCGGGCTCCTGGCCGGTCGCGACAATGGGTCGGGATTCCCATAGATTTCGACGAGAAATCCTCAAGACTGGACGCAACTGGTCCGACAATCCCGTGTGATTGGACTTGATCCAACGGCGGGCAGTGTCGCGCCGGTATATTTGCCTCGGGCGGCCCTCACCCCGGTGAGGAACGATCGAGGGGACAACCGAAGGGGACTCAATGGGTAGGAGAGCAATAGTTCTTCTGGTGGCCTTGATACTGGCAGGGCTCGCAGCTTGGGCTGTCTGGCAGTACCTGCAGAACATCGAAGCAGAAGCCGCCAAAGACCAAGTTCGGGTCAGCGTGTTCCGCGCGGGGCCCGATGGGATCGCCGAGGGTGCCGACGGAAGCGTGCTGCTCTCGGGATTCCAATCGACGGGTCGATGCCAGGACCCCGACACCGACATGGCGGCCGCTCAGGGCTGTCCGATCAAGGCCAGCACCGACCTCCAGGGGAACGTGCCCGTCGGCTACATCGACACGGTCGAGAAGCTGCGTGAGGTTCTCGGCGGGAAGATCGCCGCTGGTCCGGTCGCTCCGGGCGCCATCCTGACGGAGACCGGCTGGGTCACGCTGTCGACGCTGACCAAGCCGCTGTCCGAGCAGATTCCCTCGGGCAAGCAGGCTCTGACCATCTCGACGGGGAACGTCCAGGGTGTCAACGGCTTCATCAAGGCCGGTGACCGGATCAACATGATCATCACGATCGACATCGAGTTCTCCAACATCCCGGTCGGCCAGCAGGTCCCGACCCTGCCCACCGAGGGCGAGGAGCCCGGGCAGGAGACCGAGGAAGTGACGGTGACCTACACCCGGTACGTGCTCCAGGGCATCCCGGTCCTCGCAGTCGGTACGGACATCCGTGTCGACGAGGAGGACCAGACCGGTCAGGTGCCGGCCACCACGCCGACTGGTGAGGAAGAGCAGGTCGCATCCACGGTCTTCACCCTCGAGGTCACGCCGGAGCAGGCCGAGCGGATCGTGTACGCCTTCGAGAACGGCTCGATCTGGCTGACCCTGGTCCCCGAGGACTTCGTCGAGGTCGAGACCAACGGTGTCATCATCGACAACCTGTTCGGTGGCGACCTGGTCGAGCAGATCTTCGGTAACTGATAGGAAGCGGTAAGAGGTAGCCGGATGTCGGTTGCAGAGAACAATCTCCTGGTCGTCGATCCAGACGACGACTTCGTTTCCAGGGCGAAGGAGCTGTTCGATGGCCGGCTTCCGGTTGCCCGGACCATCGAGGAGGCCCTGTCCACCGTCGAGTCCGGCGCCGTGCGAATGATCCTCCTGGGCCCGTCCTTCCACACGGAAGCCCACATGGACCAGATCCGAAGCCTCCACAACGCCAACCCGGCCGTGGTGCTGATGCTGGTGGCCGACGAGGTCACCGCCGACCTCCTGCGGAGGGGCATGCGGGCCGGTGTCTCGGATATCATCGAGACCCCGCTCGACGAGGAGAAGATCGAGGCGGCGGTCGAGCAGTTCGCCCACGACGTCCTCAGTCGTCGTGCCACTCCCACGAGTGCGCCACGCGGCGAGGAAGGTCGCGTCATCACCGTGATGTCTGCCAAGGGCGGCAGTGGCAAGACCGTGCTGGCCACCAACCTGGCCCTCCTTCTCAACCGCCTACCGGACAAGAAGGTTGTCCTGGTGGACGCCGACCTCCAGTTCGGAGACGTCTGCCTGGTGCTCCAGCTCGAGCCCCGTTTCACAATGGTGAACGCGGCCCACGAGTTGCATCACCTCGACGCCGAGCTCCTCGACTCGCTGCTGACCGAGCACCCGAGCGGTCTCAAGGTCCTGGCGGCGCCGCTCGAGCCTGCGTTCGCCGACGACATCACGACTGCCGGCCTCATGCAGATGCTCGACATCCTCAAGGAGAACTACGACTACATCATCGTCGACACGGCGTCGATGCTCGACGAGTTGATCCTGTCGCTCATCGAGAAGTCCGACGACATCATGATGCTGGTCGACATGGACCTTCCGTCCGTCAAGAACGCCAAGCTGGCGCTCGAGACGCTCCGTCTCCTCAAGTTCAGCACCAACAACGTCAAGCTCGTCATGAACCGGTCCAACTCCAAGGCGAAGTTGGACAACAAGGAGATCGAGGCCGCCCTGCGGATGCCGATCTCCGCCGCGGTCCCTTCCGATGCGTCCGTGGCAGCGTCCGTCAACGAGGGTCGACCCGTCGTCGAGGCTGATCCCAAGTCCCGCGTGGCCAAGGGCTTCGAGAGCGTCGCCGAGTTGATCGCAGGAAAGATCCCCGAGGAGTCCGGCAGGTCCGGGCTGTTCGGTAGGAAGTAGGAGAGGGGTGAACAGTGCCTTCGCTGTCTGAGAGAGTCGCACTTGCACGTCAGAGCGAAGCGGCGGATCCGGCGCACAATCGCACGGATGCGCTGACCGAGCTGCGCGGC
>JAGFIR010000115.1 GCA_024103415.1 Acidimicrobiales bacterium | reverse complement strand
GTCGGCTTCACCCATTCGAGATATGGCCCGCCGGGCTCATGCCCGGAGAATCCCGATCCGTTCGGGTAGGCGTATACCGCCGACTCGCCACTGCGAGTGTCCATTCCCCCCAGCTCCCATTCGATTGCCCCATGCGGCCGAAGCCGCCGACAAACACTAACACCACCGATAGTGGTCGGGCAACGGGCGGTTTAAGGGGAAATATCGCGTTCTTGGCCACTCCCCGTAGTCAAGGACACCATCCCGATCTACACTGCGTGCCGAGTCCACTGACTTTGGGAGGCGAGAGTGGGACGGGTACTGGTCACCGGTGCCGGTGGTTTCATTGGGCATCACCTTGTCACGTTCCTCAAGGAACGCGGCCACTGGGTCCGCGGCGTCGATCTGAAGAAGCCCGAGTTCACCGATGTCGACGCCGACGAGTTCCTCTTGCTCGACCTGCGTGATCCGGCCGCCGCCAGGGAAGCTGTCGATGGTGTGGACGAGGTGTATGCGCTTGCCGCCGACATGGGGGGGATGGGGTTCATCTCGTCGAACTACGCCCGCATCCTCTTCAACAACGCGATGATCAACCTGAACACGATCGAGGCGGCCCGGGCTGCCGGTGTGCAGCGGTATCTCTACTCCTCGTCGGCCTGCATCTATCCCGAATACCGGCAAACGGATGCCGACGTGACGCCCCTCAAGGAGAGCGACGCCTATCCGGCGCTGCCGCAGGACTCGTACGGTTGGGAGAAGCTGATCTCCGAGAAGCTCGCCGAGTACTACCACCAGGACTACGCGATGGAGACCAGGATCGTCCGATTCCACAACATCTACGGACCCTACGGAACATATGACGGAGGTCGTGAAAAGGCACCGGCTGCCCTCTGCCGCAAGGTGGCGATGGCCGAGGAAGGTGGCGAGGTCGAGATCTGGGGGGATGGTGAGCAGACCCGGTCGTTCTGCTACATCGACGACTGCGTCGAGGGCATCTACCGCTTGATGCGGTCGGACTTCGCCGAGCCGATCAACCTGGGGACCGACCGGATGGTCTCGATCAACGAGCTGGCGAAGATCATCATCGACATCTCCGGAAAGAGTGGTCTCCGGCTGAAGCACATCGATGGCCCCCAGGGTGTTCGCGGGCGCAACTCGGACAACACCCTCCTCCGCCAGGTTCTCGGGTGGGAGCCGGGTACGTCGCTGGAGAACGGTTTGAGGGAGACGTACCGGTGGATCGAGAAGCAGGTTCAGGCTCGCTCCTGACTCGAGTCGACGTCCTCGGCGTCGAGGTCAGCGCAATAGACCTGCCCGAGGCGGTTCGTCGCATCGGCTCCTGGATTGACGCCGGCGCGAGAGAATACGTGTGCGTGACGGGGGCTCACGGGGTGATCGAGTCGCTGAGTGACCACTCCCTCCTCGACATCCACAACCGTGCAGGCATGGTCACACCCGACGGGATGCCCCTGGTGTGGTGTGGGCGGTGGGCCGGAGCGCGCGGGATGTCCCGAGTCTACGGGCCCGATCTGATGCTCGCCGTGATGGAAGCCTCAGTCGACAAGGGATGGCGGCACTTCTTCTACGGGGCGGGGCCCGGGGTGGCCGAACGACTCGCCGACCGCCTATCCGTTCGCTTTCCGGGGCTGAAGGTGGCCGGGACGCACACTCCGCCTTTTCGAGACCTCGATGAAGACGAGCGACGGGAAGTGGCGGAGATGATCAACTCTTCCGGTGCCGACATCGTCTGGGTCGGGCTGTCCACCCCCAAACAGGAGAGATGGATGGCACGGATGCGACCGCTACTCGATGCCTCCGTCCTGATCGGGGTCGGCGCGGCCTTCGACTTTCACGTCGGCGACCTGAAGCAGGCGCCTCTCTGGATGCAGAGATCGGGTCTCGAGTGGGCCTTCCGGCTCATGATGGAACCGCGTCGGCTGTGGAGGAGGTACTTCAACATCGTGCCGCGCTTCATTCTCGGCGTCGCGAGACGCAGACCGCGGCTACTCACCGGGCGCTGATCTGGATCAGCGGTCCATATCGCCGATCCGGACGAGAATGTCGGGGTCGGCATCGACGGGGTGGAAGAGGTCCCGATGCTCCCGGCCCAACTCGATCAGTGCTTGCGCGGCCAATGGTTTGGCCGAGCGCAGCCAGTCCGGCGGGTCGAACACGTCTGCCGTGATGAAGAGCCGCCCTGGCTCGTCGCCCACCGGGTGGTAGCCGTCTACCGAGCCGGACGACGCCAGGTACTCGACGAAGGCCATTGCAGGCGCGTTCTCGGCCAGCAGGCTGCTCATGTGCTCGATCATCGCCGCGCCGACTTCGTCCCGGCCCTGGTACCCGATGTGAGCAGCGTGGGCCGGAGACTCGTAGGCCAGATATCGGGCGAGCCCGGCGCTGTCTGCGGTGAGGACGAGGTCACCCTCACGGGTCTCGGCGATCAGCCACTCACTCGTTTCGGCCATTCGGTCGGCCCCGGTGTAGAGCGGCAGCAGTCCGGCGATCACGGTGGCGAGCAGCAGCGTGGCCGGCACCCCGGCGAGCTGCCATGAAGTCACGCCTCGGCGCACGGTGATGCCCACGACCAGCGACCACAAGGCCAAAGGGAAGAGGGCCCATACTTCAGGCTGGCTGGCCACACCTCCCCGCAACACCACCACTGCGTACGCGACGCACCAGACAATGGCGGGCGCCAGGGAGACCTTGGGTTCCTGCTCGTTCGTCCCCGCGCGAATGAGCCTCCAGAGAAGTGCGGCCACCGCTGCACCCGCCAGGATCATGGCGATGAGGCCAGCGACTCCGATCCATGTTGGCGTCGTGGCGCCCATCACGATCTCGTCAGCGATGGAGTTCGCTCCGAACATCGAGTCGAGCCGCGATCGTGTCGGCTCGAGTACGAAGAGCGCATTGGATGCGACGAAGACCGAGCCCAGCACTCCAATGGCGAGTACGAGATCCCTGAGATTGGGCGTCGTCTCGATGCCGTCCCCGAGATAGAACCCGATGAGCGATGCCTCGGAGGCCGGGCCGAAGTTGGACGTCCGGGCGATCTCGTAGATGATCACCAGCGCCGGGAGCAACAAAGCGGCCGCGATTCCTCCGACAGCCGCCATTTGCGCCCAGGTCCAACCGCGCCGGTTGAGGATCAAGGGGGTGGCCAGGACCAGCGCGGCATTCACCGAATGGGACAGAACGGCCAGGACCATGAGCGCAGCGAGGCCGATGAAGGTCCAGCGTGAGGGTTTCCAGGAGACACAGGCCCACAGCAGCAATGCCCCAGCGAACGTGGCGAATGCGTAGATCTCGGCTTCGCCCGCATATCGCCAGACGAAGTAGGTGGTCCCGAGGGAGGCGGCGCCGAAGAGAGCCTGCGCTGGACTCGCCCCGAACCATTTCTTCAATGCTTTGTAGAAGAGGACGATTGCCCCGGCGGTGAGCATCGATCCGAGGACCACCAGAACGTCGAGGGAGCGAACCTCGATGAAGGTGTCCAGCGTCGAGTCGACCGCTTTGGCGATCGGTAGGTAGATCGGGTGATACGGGTTGAGAAGGTCCTTGTATTGGGCCCTCTCGACGGCAGAGGCGTAGTCGAACGCATCGTCCGCCTCGAATCGCGCGTCAGGGGAGGTGGCGACGAATACGGCAGCCAACGCCAGGACGGCCAAGATCGCAGCGATCCGCCTGTCGAGCCCACTTCGCATGTTCGGCGACTCTAGGGACGGCTTCAGCCGTGCGCTCGCTCGACGATCGACTTGTAGGCGTCTCGTAGACGTTCGAGACCCGCGCGGGGCGAATGGCGTCCCGCCCATCGGTCCCGGCTGGCTCGTGACGCGGAGGAGATGAGCCCGTCGTCGGTGGCAACCCTTCGAATGGCCGACACCCAGGCATCCACATCGTGCGCGTCGATCAGCATCGCGGCGCTGGATGACAGTGTCTCGGCTATGGGTGGCCAGTCGGAAGCAATGATCGGAACCCCGGCGGCCATGGCCTCGAGGAGCACGAGGCTCTGTCCCTCGTACGACGTCGAAGGCAACGCGAGACACCGTGCTTCCAGGAGGAGTTGCCGCACCTCGTCTGGCTGGAGATGCCCGGTGAAGGAGATGTCCGGATGACGTCGTCGCAAGACGGCTCCCAAAGGGCCCTCCCCGATCACGAGCAAGCGGAGGCCGGTGCCGCTCTTCTCCCATGCGTCGAGGAAGCGGTCGATCCCCTTCTCCGGCGACAGTCTTCCGATGAACAGGACGGTTTCGCTCTTCTCCGCCGGCAGATTCCTCGGACCGGGATCCTCGGTGAAGTTGGGCAGGACGATGAGACGCTCGGGATCGAAGCCCGCTTCGACATAGACCTCCCGTGCGAACTCCGTCAGGACGGCGAATGTGCTCACATGTCTGAGTGCGGTGGCTCTCGTCGAGTTGGTCCCGGCGAGGGCGATGGCAGAGCTCGCCAGGTCGTCGCGGTAGCAGCGATGTCGGACGCCGTTCCATCCCGAGCCGTGCACGCACAGGTCGCAGGGTCGTCCATCGCGGCTCAGGGTGGCGGCGATACAGGTGAGCCTGTAGTTGTGGAGCGTCATGATCGAGGGCACGCCTGCCCGCCCTATTGCGCCGATCACGGACGGTGACCCCGCAAACCACGTGTTGTGGATGTGGGCTACGTCTGGCTGCTCTCGATCGAGTAGGTCCCGTACGCGGCGGCCCGAGGCGAAGTTCCATGAGGAGGCCGCGAACTGGACTCCGGCGCGGAGATCAGGAGCGTTCTCGACATCGCAGGCGACGATCTCATAGCCCGCCCTGGCGAGGAGCTCACGCTCCGCGTCCACGACTCGATCCTCGCCGCCGGGTTGACGGTATCGGGTGTGGAGATGGAGAATCCTCACTCGTCTGGGGACCGACTTTCGACCCGGACGAGTGATCTGATCCGAAAGGCAGGGTGTGGGGGTGAGGCCAAGGTCGAGGCGGGGCGCGTTCGTGGTCCTGGTGGGCCCGGACGGCGTGGGGAAGACCAGCATCGCGAGAGAGTTGCTCTCGTCCCATGGCGGCTGCACCGGCTACGTCCACTTTCGCCCACCGATCCTCCGTCCGCTGTCGCCATCACCGGAGCCAGGCCAGGCGCGACCGACGGAGAAGCGACGCCAGGTCGGGCGGAAGCCGATCGGGATCCTTCGCCTGTTGCTGTCCGTGCTCGCCTTTGGAGCCGGTTATCTGACCAGGGTCTTGCCTGCGATCCGAAGAGGCTGCCTGGTGGTTGGCGACCGTTGGTCATACGGATACATCGTACAGCCGGTGTCCCTGGGCTTCTTCGGGCCGGAGCCTCTCGCCAGACTCGCTTTGCGTCTCATGCCAAAGCCCGACCTCCTGGTGGCCCTCGAAGCCCCGGTAGAAGTGATCCGGGAACGCAAGCAGGAATTGACCGAAGACGAGATCCTCACAGAGATGAGATTGGCCCGTGCCCTGACCTCTCCATCGCCTCTCGTCGTGGACGCAAGCGACGAGGCATCGACAGTGGCGGATCTCATCCTCGTCGCCCTGGGCATGAGGCGCGGTGGAGTCTGAATGGCCACGACGAGCCGACAGTTCGCTCAGCGGGTCCTGGAGGCGCTCGTGGCGTCGGGGGCCGATTTCGCTCTAGTTCGGGATCTGAACGACAGTCCGGCCGGCCCGTTCTCCGACGTCGATCTGGTTGTTTCGTCGCCACCCCGGGCCGTTGTCGCAGGAGCAATGCCGCTTCTCCTGTCCTGCGACCTGAGACCGATCATGTTCTGGCCCTACGACGCCAGCGGTTCGGCCGCGCTGTTCGTGGTGTCGCCGGATGCGTCCGAGGGTGCTCAGATCGACATGCTCTACGACCCAACGGGGCGGGATGGTTACAGGGTCCGTACAGGCGCGCTTCTCGACGGCGCGCGGAAGGACGGCGCGCTTCGGGTCCTCGGGCACGTGGATCGGCTCGTCTACCTGTGGCAGAAGAGACGTGCCAAGCGTCAGATGGCTGCGGTGGCGGCGGTTGTGGAGGAGGCAACCCTCGTGCCGGAGCAAGAGTTGCGAGCGATCGAGCATCGGATCACCGGAGCCACGAGCCTCGCCGACTCCGCATTCCGGAGTGCGCCCGTCCCTGGGTTCAGGACACGTAGACGTCTCGCCGACGTTCGCCGTCTCCTGAGCAGACTGCGCCATCCAGTTGGTTTGTGGGTCCACGCGGGGCGAGCGGAGTTGGCGGCGGAGCTGGCCGAGCGGCTCGCCCGGGTCCTCGTCTCGGTACGAGTGGAGGAGTTCCCGTCGCGAGGGTCGGCTCGGGTGGCCTGGCGTCTCCGAAGGGTTTGGCCTGAAATGCTGCGGCCGCACGCCGTCGTGAGCTGGGGGGATGTCCCGGCGGGAGGTCGCGCACCGGATGCGGTCGTCTCGGGCAGCACCGCCGAGGCCGCCAGGGCGATGACAGGCCTGCTGTCCGACAGGGTGGAGCGATGCGTGTCCTGATCTCCGCCTATGCCTGTGAGCCCGGCAAGGGCTCTGAGCCCGGCGCCGGTTTCGCCACCCTCCTGGCTGCGCTCAGTGAGCACGAGGTCTGGCTGGTCACCCGCTCCAACAACATCGACGCGCTCGAGGCATCGTTTAGTGGTCATCCTGCGAGAGAGCGGCTACACCTTGTCGGGTTCGATCTGGGCGAGAAGTGGTTGAAGACGAAGAAGACACTGGGCGCCCTGGGCACCCTCGTCTACTACGACGCCTGGCAGCGTCGTGTTGCCCCGCTCCTTCGACGGTTGGACGCCGAGCACGGGTTCGACGTAGTGCACCACGCAACGTTCGCCAGTCATTGGGCCCGGATAGGGGCGGCATCCCTGGGGAAGCCCCTGGTGATCGGGCCGGTGGGGGGTTCCGGTCGCACGCCGCTGGTCCTGTGGCCCGTTTTGGGTCTCCGGGGGGTGGCTGCGGAGCTCGCCCGACGAATCGTGAGGCCGATCGTGTCGATCGCGGTCCGTTCCAGGAAGGCTGTCGAGTCGGCGGCGGTGGTCCTTCTTCAGAACCCGACGAGTTTGGGGTCCCGGGGTGAGGGTCGGACGGTGCTCCCCAACGGCCTGGTCGGGGCCTTCGGGGTCGAAGAGGTGCCCGACCAGGAACCCAGGCAACATCAGCTGGTCTGCGTGGGCAGGCTCATAGGCCTCAAGGGCTATCGGCTCGCAATCGAAGCCATGAGCCATCTGAAGGACACGCCGTACGTTCTCCACATCTACGGGGACGGGTGGGACCGGCGAAGGCTGGAGCGGCTCGTTCGGCGCAGGGGCCTCGTCGGACGGGTGAGATTTCATGGGCATGTCGTCAGGGACCACGTCCTCGCATCCATGGCCTCCGCAGGGGCCCTCTTGCATCCGGCTCTCCATGAGGAGTCCTCGGTCACGGTCGGGGAGGCCCTGGCACTGGGCACTCCGGTCGTGTGCATGAACCTGGCGGGGCCCCCCGAGCTCCTGGATCGTTGGCCTGGTGTCCCCTCACGCCGAATCGATCCCGCGCGGCCTTCGGTGGTGGCTCGACGCATCGCCTCTGCGGTTGTGGAGGTCGCCGGGAAGCGGGTCGACCGGAACCCGGCCCCGGCGCGAGGGTTCGAAGCCGAGGTGCTCGCTGCATACGACGCGGCCGCCCGCTCATGAGGCGCTACCTGCCCGGTTTGCTGGATGCGGGGGCCTCGTCCGCATCGACGTTGATCGCGGGTCTGGCCGCGGCCCGGCTGCTCGAGCTCGATCAACTGGGGGCTTATGCGCTGGTGTTCTCGACCCTCCTGCTCGCCGCACAGCTTCCGACGCAATTGGTCCTGGTGCCATCGGAGGCGCGCTTGGTCGCCCTCGAATCGTCCCAGCGAGTCGAGCGTCTATTTGCCACGGTCCGGTCCGCCGGTGGCTGGAGTCTCGTGGCGGGGTTGGCGACTCTCGCGGTCGGTCTGACGATGACTCCCGGGGTCGATGCGACCGCGAGATGGATGTTGGGTGCCACCGGCGCGCTTGCGGCCTTTGCATCGCCTCTCCAAGACCACCTTCGCAGGATGCTGCACCTCGCTGGTCGGCACAACGCTGCCGCTCTGGTCTCGCTCGCCCGCCTCGCCATCGTGGCCCTGATCCTCGTCATCGGGGTGTCTGCAGAGATTCCGACACCGCTTCTGCCTCTTGGAGCGCTCGCTCTCGGGGACATGTTGCCGCTGGGGTCGGTGTTGCTCTCCAGGTGGAGCCGGGCGGCCACATTGCCGTTCGCCCGTCGCGAGTTGAGACGCGATGGGGGCTGGCTGCTGGCGAGCGCTTCGGCAGCACCCGCAGCCGGTTTCCTCACCAGTGTCATCGTCACTTGGCTGGCGGGCGCCTCGTCGCTGGGGGTAGCCGAGGCGGCCCGGATCGTGGCCCAACCCGTCTTGGTCCTCGCCGGGGGTGTAGCTGCCGTCCTCGGGCCGAGGGCCATGGAGGCGGCGCAGCGAAAGGACGAAGCGACCGGTATTCGCCTCAACCAGCGATTCTGGGCCCTGTTGACGGTGGCCGGCCTGATCTATGTGGGGTTGACGCTGCTCCCCGACAACATCAACCCTCTGGCCCGGATCACGCCTGCGGCGTTCCAGCTCCCCTGGCTCGCGCAACTCAGCGTCGTCGCCGCTGTCGTCAATGCCATGGTGATGCTGCGACGGTCCGAGCTCGTCGTCGAGTCCAGAACCCGTTTTCTCGCCGTCTGTGAGGCCTGGGCTGGCCTCTCGAGGGGGGTGGTCGCGTCGGGTGCCACGTGGTGGCATGCGTGGACCGTCCCGTTCGGCTTCCTGGTCGGGGGCTTCGTGAGGATCCTGTTAATGCGAAGACACAGGGGCTGAGAAGTCGGGGCACTCGTCCCGGCGAAGATCACAGAAGACGCTGTCGGGATCCTGGCCGAGCCCGGTCCAGTCGGAGGGTGACAAGGCACGACGCCCCCAATGGAAAGGCCGGCTCGCCGAGGTAACGTATTGGTTGCCGCGGAACGACATCGATGTCACGTCCGGGCCCCCGTTGAGAATCATCCCGGTCACGCCTTCCGTGTACCGAACGCGATTCCCCTCGACGGTGACCCGCGTCAGCGGAAACCCCTCCCTGTCGTCCTGGAGAGCGACTATCCCGCCATCGTTGTCCATGAGGATGTTGTCGAAGACGGTCACCTCAGACGAGTTGGCGACGAGGATGCCACCCAAATAGAAGCCGTGAGCATTGCCAATCACCGTGTTTCCTTCGATGACTGCCGAGCCGCTGATCTCGTGGAAGATGCCCGGCCCGGTGTTGTCGCGAACGATGTTGCCGCGGTAGGTCACTTCGAAGTTGTCATGGTCGGTCCACAGGCCGGGGCCGACGTTGTCGTGGACCTCGTTTTTGGCGACCACCAACCCGGTGGTCCTCAGGAACTTCGTCCCACCTGCCTCCCAGGCAGGATCGAATGCCTCATCGGGATTGTTTCGGAAGATCTCGTTGGCGATCACTGACGATCCGTCGGCGTCCTGGAGCTTCAGGCCGATCTGAGCGTTCTCGTAGATCCTGTTGCCCCGAATCTCGGTCCGGGGCCCGCGGAGGTTGATGCCGGCCGCCGCGTTGAGCCGGATCTCGCTGTCGATCACACGCCAGCCTGCCCCCGCCGCGTCTATGGCACCCCGCTGCACCGGAGTGGCGTAGTTCTCGATGATCAGTCCCCGAATCGTCACGTCATCGGCAGGAGCAGCATCCAGGAACGCATACTCGGCGATGCCCTGGCCGTCCAGAGTCGCCCCGGGCTCCCCCAGGAAAGTGCTCCCGGTCTTGGGCGCGATGTGGACGTTGCCCGTGGCGACGTGGACTCCCGCCCGTAGGTAGAAGGTCGTCCCCTCGGGACTGGAATCCACGAGATCCTGGATCTCCTGACCCGGTTCGACGATCACCGCCTCGGGTGGGATGGTCGTCGGGATCTCCGGAGGGACGGCGGTGACTGTGGTCGAAGGGCCCGGCCCGCTGTCGCTGGACGTGCGCGTGGTGCTGGTGGTGACAGCGGGGTCCGGGTCTCCTCCAACGAGGGCGAACACACCAGCACCCAAGAGCACGATGACCAACAGCCCGATTGCGAGGGCCCTCGGAGGGGCCGCCCTCTCTGGTCGATCTTCAGATGGCAAGCGCCCAGGCTAGAGACTCAGTTGAACGAACTGTTCAGGTCCTGGCCGAGGCCCTGCCACTCGGCAATCGTGCGACTGCCCCCCTTCCAGGCGAAGGGCCGATCCCCGCCGACCTGGTAGGAGTTGTTGTCGAATCTGATCGAGCCCGTTGCGGCGACGTCGGTCCCGGAGTTGTAGACCAGACCGGTGACTCCGGACGAGTGGGAGACCGCGTTTCCCGTGACGTTGAGGTTCACCGTGTTGTAGCCCCCGCGGCTGTCCTGGAGGCCGACGATCCCACCGTCGTTGCCGCTAAGGGTGTTGCCGGTGACCGTCACGTCCGAGGAGTTCGCTACGAGGATTCCGCCGAGATAGAAGGGGTGGGCGTTCCCGGTGACGGTGTTGTTGCGGATGACGGCCGAGAACGAGATCTCGTGGAAGATCCCCGGGCCGGCGTTGTCGCGGACGATGTTGTTCTCATAGGTCGTTCCGCGATTGTCCCCGTCCGTCCACAGGCCGGGTCCGAGATTGTTGAGGACCCTGTTGCCGGCGACATAGAGGTTGGTCGTCTTGACGAACTTGGTGCCACCGGCTTCCCAGGCCCAGTCGTATGCCCGGTTGGGGTTGTTGTTGGCGATCGTGTTGCTGACAACACGACCTCCGCTCCCCTGGCCCTTGACGCCGATCTGGGCGTTGTGGTGGATGTTGTTGCCCTCGATGACCCACGAGTTGCCGATGAGATTCACCCCCGCCCCCCGGTTGTTCCGGATCTCGTTGCCGATGATGCGCCATCCATCGCTGACCGCATCGATTGCGCCGCGCTGTGCGGGATTGGCGTAGTTCTGGATGATCAGGCCACGGATGGTCACATTCGTGCCCTCCATGTTGTCCTGGAACGCGTAGATCGTAGAGCCGCCACCATCCATGATCGCCCCCGGTTCACCGATGAAGGTGTTCCCGGACTTCGGGTCGACGTGGCTTCCCCGGCCAGGGCCCTGATGGACGCCGGCACGGAGATAGAAAGTGGTGCCTGCCGGGTTCTGGTTCACCAGACGCTGGATGTCGTCGCCGGGGTTGACGATGACGGCGCCGTCGGGAGCACCCTGCGCCGGTGGGGCCGCGGTAGTGGGAGCCGGCTGTGTCGTGGTGGGCTTCGGCTGGGTCGTGGGCGTGGGCTT
>JAGFIR010000090.1 GCA_024103415.1 Acidimicrobiales bacterium | reverse complement strand
CGAGCCGGTGACGATCCATCGCGACCGCTGGGGCATCCCGCACATCATGGCCACCTCCGACCACGACCTCTTCTTCGCCCAGGGGTTCGTCCACGCCCAGGAGCGGTTCTGGCAGATGGACTTCTGGCGGCACATCGGCTCGGGCCGCCTCTCGGAGATGTTCGGCGAGAGCCAGGTCGAGACCGACAAGTTCCTTCGCTCCCTCGGCTTCGCCGACCTGGCCCGTCAGGAGCTGGCCACCATGCCCGACGAGCACCGTCAGGTCCTGCAGTGGTACGCCGACGGTGTCAATGCCTACATCGCCGGCCGCTCCGGACCCGAGATCAGCCTGGAGTACGCCGTGCTCGGTCTGCAGAACTCCGGCTACGAGATCGAGCTGTGGGACCCGATCCACACCCTGACTTGGGCGAAGCTGATGTCCTGGGATCTCAGCGGGAACATGTATGAGGAGATCGAGCGGGCCGAGCTCTCCACCGTGGTGGCGCCGGAGCGTCTCGACGAGATCATGCCGCCGTATCCGGAGGACCGGCCCGTGATCGTGGAGACGTCGGCCGCCGGATCCGGGGACGATGCCGCCGGGGCCGCTCTGCCGGCCGGATCGATCCCGGTGCTGCGCAACACGGCAGACCTGGCCCGCGCCTTGCACGAGGTGACCGGCGGCGGCTTCGCCGGGATCGGCTCCAACAGCTGGGTGGTCGACGGCACCCGGACCGCCACGGGTGAGCCGATCCTCGCCAACGACACCCATCTGGCCATCCAGATGCCGGCCATCTGGTTCATCAATGGCCTGCACTGCCCGCTGACCGGGCCCGAGTGCTCCTACCGGGCCACAGGCCTCTCCTTCGCCGGCGCACCCGGCGTGATCGTGGGCCACAACGGCCACCATGCCTGGGGTGTCACCACCCAGATGGTCGACACGCAGGATCTATACGTGGAGCGGGTCAACCCCGACGATCCGGGTCAGTACGAGGTAGACGGCGAGTGGGTGGACTTCGAGACCCGCACCGAGACCATCGCGGTCGCCGGAGGCGACGACGTCACATTCGAGGTCCGGTCCACCAGGCACGGCCCGGTCATCTCCGGCACCTACCTCGATGAGGGGGCCTTCGACGACTCCGGCGTCGTCGAGGTCCCCGACGAGTACGTGGTTGCCCTGGCCTGGGAGACGCTGAGACCGTCGACGATCTTCGAGGCGATCCTGGGGATCGGGCGCGCCCGCACCTACCCCGAGTTCCGCGACGCTCTCGCGGGATGGGACATCGCCGCCCAGAACGTCATCTACGCCGACATCGACGGGAACATCGCCTATCACTCCACCGGCCGGGTACCGGTCCGGGCCGGCCACGACGGAAGGGTGCCCGTGCCAGGGTGGACCACCGGGTACGACTGGATCGACACGGTGCCCACGGACACGCTCCCGAGCCTGTTCAACCCGGACACGGGGATGATCGTGACGGCCAACAACCCCGTGACCCGCCCCGGGTCGACGCCGCACTTCGGTGAGAGCAGCAACCGCGGCATGCGGGCGGCCCGGATCATCGACGTGCTCGAGACGAGCGCCACCGTCGACGCCGAAGCCATGCGTCGGCTCCAGATGGACACCTTCGACTCCTTCGCGGCCGAGATGGTGCCGCGTCTGCTCGAGGTCGACTCCGACGACCCGGGTGTCCTCCGTATCCAGGAGCTCCTCCGCCATTGGGCCGACTCCAGCGCCCCGTTCGGCGCCGAAGGTGACTCGGCGGGGGCAGCCGCGTGGATGGCGACGTGGCGGCACATCCTGCTCGCCGGCTTCGCCGACGAGCTCGGCGAGGACCGTCTCCCCGACGGAGAGGACCGCTGGGCCCTGGCGGTCAGCCGGCTGATGGACCAACCGGACAACGAGTGGTGGGACGACGTCACGACGCCCGAAGTGGAGACAAGGGACGACATCCTGATCGCGGCGATGAGCGAGGCATCTTCGGAGTTGACGGCCGCCATGGGCGACAACCCGGGGTCGTGGTCATGGGGACGGCTCCACGTGGCCCGGTTCCGCAACCAGTCACTCGGAGAGTCGGGCATCGGGCCGATCGAGTGGCTGTTCAACCGCACGGCCCCGAGACGGGTCGGGGGTTCTTCCACTCTGGTCAACGCGATCGGCTGGAACCCGGCCGTGGGCTACGAGGTGGACTGGATCCCGTCGTTCCGGATGGTGGTCGACCTGGCCGACCTGAGACGGTCGAGCCTCCTCCACTCGACGGGCCAGTCGGGACACGCCTTCCACCCGCACTACGACGACATGATCGAGCCCTGGGTGGAAGGGGTTCAGGCGCCGATGCTGTGGCACGCCGACGACATCGAGCGCGCGGCCCGGTCTACATTGACCCTGACCCCCTAGTCGAGGAAGGAGCCGAGCTCCTCGAGGATCACCTCGGGGTGGGTCCACACCACTTCGTGGTGGGCCCCTTCGATCTCCACGGTCTTGGAGTCCGGGATCAGTGAGGCCAGCTCCAGCTGCCACTGCGCCGGCACCAGCATGTCCCGGGTCGGGACGATCACCAGGGTCGGCACGTCGAGGCGACCGACCCAGTCGATCGACGAGAACCTCACCGTGGCCAGAGTGGACTGGGCCCCGGCGTCCGGATGACGGCGGTGCGTCTCCTGCCACAGCCATCGGGAGTGCTTGTGCTCCACCGCGCCGGCCCGGAGCAGGTACCCGGTGCGCACCTCGGGAGTGCCGAGACCGGTCAACCGCTCCCAGGCGCGGGTGACCAACGCGCCGAAGGTGAGGGCCCGCCGACGATGCTGCGGGAAGGCGGCGAAGGTGGCGATGAGGACCAGGCGGCGGACGCGCCCCGGGTGGCGTGCCGCCAGCGCCTGGGCGATCGTCCCGCCCATGGAGTAGCCGACCACGTCGGTCGAGCCGATCCCGATCCGGTCCAGGATGGCGGCGATCTCGTCGGCCACGTCCTCGACGTCGTACGGGTCGGAGGCCAGTGGGGACAGGCCGTGGCTCCGGTGGTCGATGAGGATCAGCCGGCGACGCTCCGCCAGCCGCGGGCCGATGCGGTACCACTCGCCGAGCGACGACCCGCCGAGCCCGTGAATCAACACGACCGGGGGTGCGTCCACCGGGCCGGCCTCGCGAACGAGGAACTCCTGGTCGCCGATGAACACGGTGCGACCCTCGAGTCGCCACGGGTGCTCCTGCGGCGGGCGGAACCGCGGCTGATAGGGCGGTGCGAACAGCCTCCAGGCGAGAAGGGCCCAGAAAGCCCGGCGCAGCCACTTCATCTCAGTTCCCCACGAGTGAAGATCAGGTCCTCGACCGGTCTCCCACCCACGAGGTGCTCGTCGATGACCCGGTCGAGCTTTTCCCTGTCCAGGTTGGCGTACCAGGTGCCCTCTGGATAGACGACGGCGATGCACCCCTGCTCACAGATCCGGAGACAGTCGACCTTGGACCTGAGCACCGTCCCGTTCCCGGGCTCGACCGGGTGGTAGTCCTCGGTGCCCTGCCACGCCGGCGGCGCCGAGGTGATGCCGAGCTTCTTGAGACGGGCCTTGAGATGGACCCACAGCTCATGGGTCTCCTCACGCGGGGCGCACTTGGGATTGGTCTGATCGGCGCAGAGGAATATGTGCCGGCGCGCCCTGGGGATCGAGAGCGCTTCTGCGATGTCTGTGAGGCGCTGAGACGCGTCCATGAGAGAAGCGAGGCTATCGGCATCCTGCCGATAGCCCCGCTTCGGGTGGGCTGGAGGGGTTGGGAGGTTCAGCCCTCGACGACCACGACCTTCGCCCGCATCCACGGATGGGGCAGGCAGAAGTACTCGTACTCGCCGACCTCGTCGAACGTGAAGCTCCAGCTGTCGCCGGTGTTGAAGAACCCGGAGTCGAAGCTCCCGTCGACCGCGGTGACCGTGTGCATCTGACCGGGGTCCTCGTTGACCCAGGTGACCGTGGTCCCCTTGGTGACCGTGAGGACGTTCACCGAGTAGTCGGCCGGGTCCTCGTTGTCCGCGAACTCGTCCGGGGCGTCCATCGCCTGCGCCTGCCAGGCGCCGTTGACGATGGTCACAGTCTCGGTGGCGCCACCGTGATGTGGTTCCGTGGTCGGCGGGTTCATGTCGTGACCGCCATCACCGGTGCCCTCGCCCTCGAAGATCTCGGGGTTGGGGTCACCGGACACCACGATCTGGCCAATGGCGCCCTTGTCGACCGCCCGGGTCAGGGCGTGGTCGACGAGGACGATTGTCTCCGGGACGAACCCGACCAGCTCCACGACCACGCCACCGCCGGCGGGGACCAGGGTGGTCTGCGAGCCGCGGATCGGCTGGTTGAGGAGCGCGGCCTCCTGATAGACCTTGTCCCAGTGCGAGCCGATCGGGTGGAAGTTGGAGTCGAGGTTCAGACCGGCGTTGATGAAGTAGATGCGAGCCCGCTCGCCCACGTTCATCTGCAGCGCGTTGTCCCCGGTGAGGGCACCCACGGCGCCATTGAAGACGACGAACGAGGGGTGCTCCATGGTGACGGCGTCCCGGTCGAAGGCGACCTCCGTGCCCTTGGCCCCGGTCGTGTAGTACTCCGACTGGGTGACGTACCACTCGTGGTCCACCTCGGGCAGCGGCGTCTCCGGATCGACCAGGATCCCGCCGAACATGCCGTGCGAGATGTGGGCCGGGATGTCGCCGTACGCGCAGTGGTACATGAAGAAGCCCGGGTAGAGCAACCGCGCCTCGATGGTCTTGGTCTCGCCCGGCGCCACCGTGGTGGACTCGGCGCCACCACCGGGGCCCGTCACCGCATGGAAGTCCACGTTGTGCGGGTTGTGGGCCGAAGCCGGGTTGGTGACCGTGAACCGGAGAACGTCACCCACGCGAGCGCGGATTATCGGGCCGGGGGTTCCGGCCACGATGGCGTTCTGGTCGCCGTCGATCAGGCGGTAGCCCCATGTCTCCGTGGAGGTGCCCGTGGCGGGGTCGATCACCGAGACGCCCTCGACCACCTCGAAGTGGACTTCGACGATGGCCTGGCTGGTGCGGCCCGAGGCGGGCGGCACGTCCGGGGCCACGCCGACGTTCACCTCGCTGGCGGGAGCGAGGGGCAACTGGCTCTTCGGGGTCAGGTCGGGGATGACGTCACCGGTCACCGCTCCACCGCCTGTGGGCAGACCGGCGAGGTATTCATTCACCCGCTCCTGGACGAGGGCGTCGTCAACCGAGTTGCGCGACGCCGTGATGGTCAGGGCTGCGATGGCGATGCCGACGGCGACCAGTGTCCCGATCACCCCGAGCGCCACCATCGTGCCCAACGTGTAATGGGGATGACGAGGAACCTCTTGGACCTCGCTCCGTTCCATGAGGCTGGTCATGGCTGTTCTCCTTGCAGTACTGGCATGTCTTGCAGTCCTTCGATCAAGACCTGTCGCGCCTCCGCCCAGACCGCATGGACTTCGCAGTTGGACTCGGGGCAGGGGCCGTCACGGAGGACACAGCGGCGATATGCCGACTTCCCCTCCATGAGCTCGTACACGTCGATGACCCGGGCCCCGAATGCCTCCGGCATCAGGCGGTAACCACCGCCGGGGCCCCTCTCCGACCGCACCCAGCCCTCTCCCACGAGAAACGGCATCACCTGGGCCAGAAAGCCCGGTGTGGCGCCGATCCGGTCGGCGAGGTCTGTTCTGGTGAGACGGTTCTCCGGCGCCTCGGCGAGTGCCCGCAGAGCCGCCAGGGCCAGGTCGGTCCTTCGTGAGAAGCTCAATCTCATGTTGTTGAGTCAACGACTAAACAACTATTTCCTCATAGGGCCGAAAGTCCCTAAGCCCGCCCGGACACCTACTCTCTGGCGGGCATGACCGCCGAGCACGAACCGACCCTTCTCACCCCCGCGGCCCTCGCCAAGCTCAAGGAGGAGCTGGAGCATCTCAAGACGGCGGGCCGCCAGGAGATCGAGGAGCGAATCGCCGAGGCCCGTTCGCACGGCGACCTCAGGGAGAACGCCGACTACGACGCGGCCAAGAACGAGCAGGGCCTGATGGAGGCCCGCATCCGCAAGCTGGAGCATCTGATCAACACCGCCGAGATCGTCGAGGTCACCTCGTTCGACCGAGTCGAGATCGGCTGTCTGGTGACCGTGCTCGATTCCGACGGGGACGAGATGGAGTACTTCGTCGCCGCCACCGAGAACAAGGTGCCCGGCGTGCTCCTCGCCTCGCCCACGAGCCCCCTCGGCGCCGCTCTCATCGGCGCGCAGGTCGGCGACGAGGTCGCATATCAGGCCCCGGCCGGCACCTTCACCTTGAAGGTGACCGGGATCAGGCCGTTCGACGGCTGACCAGCCGTTACGCTGGCTGACCGGCATGAGGTCAGCAGATGAAGATCCGGCTCCGCAGCCCGAGACAACTCGCGCGCACGCTGCTCGACCTTGCCCGACGCCGTCCTTCTGACGTCGCCGACTATCTGGAGCAGAACCCCGAGGAGTGGGAGGCGCTCGCCGAGGCGCTTCCGGGAGACGCAGCCGACGTCCTCGAGCAGCTCGACGAAGAGGACGTAGTCGGCCTCCTCCGGGGTCTGGAGGCGTCCGATGCCGCCGAGGTCCTCGAGGAGATGTCCCCCGAGCTGGCTGTGGAGCTCATCGAGGAGCTCCCCGTGGCGCAGCTCGCCGCCGCATTGAGCGAGATGCCGGGCGACGCCGCCGCCGACCTCATCGGCGAGCTCGACGAGGACGTCCAGGAGGACATCCTCGCCGCCATGTCCGACACCGCCGAGGAGCAGGTGCGGACGCTGCTGGCCTATCCGCGTGACACCGCCGGCGGCCTCATGACCACCGAGATCGCCAAGCTCCCCTGGGGTCTGACCACGGGCGAGGCGATCGAGCGGATCCGCCAGCTCCACGACGAGTGGGAGGACCTCTCCTACGTCTACGTGGTCGATGACGACTCCAGGCTGGTCGGGGTCATCTCATTCCGGGACCTCGTGTTCCGTCGCCCCGGCTCACCCCTCGCCGACGTCATGGTCGCCGACCCGGTGGCCGTTACGCCGGACACCGACCGACGGGACGTTGCGGAGATCTGCCAGCGCTACCACTTCTTCGGTGTGCCGGTGGTCGACGAGAGCGGCCTCCTTCTGGGGATGGTGACCGTCGATGCCGTGATGGAGGCCATCCAGGAAGAGGCGTCCGAGGACTTCGCCACCGCAGTGGGCGCCGGCGCCGAGGAGACGGTCTACACCTCCGTCGACGAGTCGGTACGGGCCCGCGCCCCCTGGCTCCTGGTCAACCTGGCCCTCGGGATCGTCGTCGCCCTCGTCGTGGAGCAACTCACGGGCATCATCTCCGACCTCCCGGTCCTCGCCGCACTGATGCCGATGGTGGCCACCCTCGGGGGGAACTCGGGCCAGCAGAGCCTCGCCGTCGTGATCCGCAGCCTGGCCACCGACAACATCCCCGGCAGCCAGGTCCGCGGGGTGCTGCGCAGACAGGCCTGGATCGGGCTGATCAGCGGCCTCCTGCTCGCCCTGGTGTCCGGAGGCCTGGCGATGCTGTTGCTCGAGCTCGAGGTGTTCGACCCCAACGGCTACTCGATCTGGAGGATCGGCCTCGCCGTCGCCCTGGGCGTGGTCTTCAACCTGGTGGTGGCCGGGTTGGCGGGTACCGCCATACCCCTGGCGATGAAGCGGATGGGCCAGGATCCCGCGCTCGCCTCCACGATCTTCCTCACCCTGATCACCGACACGGTCGGCTTCGGGGGCTTCCTGCTGATCGCCGGGCTACTGGTCCGGTGAATCAGGAGCCGAGGATCGACTCGCCGAACTCCTCGAACGGCCCCTGGTACTGGATGGTGTCACCCGACACCAGGCTGATCAGGTGATGCCGGTCGATGAGCTGGTTCTGCTCGTCGGTGCGCTCACCCTCTGCGACCGCGTACGCGGCCGCGGCCTCGGCGCTGTCGAACACCTCGATGCCCCACAGGTCGGGATCGGCGTCCTTGAGGTCGGCGATGAAGCCGTAGAGGTCG
>JAGFIR010000083.1 GCA_024103415.1 Acidimicrobiales bacterium | reverse complement strand
GGTGCGGGAAGGCGTGGAGGGCGAATCGCGGATCCCTCTCGAGGTCCCTCCGCTTGGGTGACGGTGTGAGAAAGGCGTAGAGCCCGCCCTCTTCCTGGACCACCACTATCGGATGAAGCCGGGGCGCGCCCCCGGCGTCGATCGTCGCCAGGAAGGCGAAGCCCTCGCCCCGCTGGAAGAGCAACTCCCGCCCCCTTCGGGCGACATCGGGGGCCTCACGGGCGAAGTCGATCCAACGAAGCACCGTGCCTGAGCCTAGAGAGCTTCGATGTCAGGGACCGCCGGGGGCGATGGCACGAATCGTCTGGATGTTCTCCTCGATCTCCAGTCGCCACCGCACCCCGTCGATGGACCACTCCGCTCTGTGGCCGAGGTCACGGAAGTCTTCCAGGACCCCTCCGCTCAGCCCCTCGTTCTGATATTTCTCCAGGCATGCCGGTGAATGGGGATGCACGACGTGGCAGAGATGGATCACAAGTCGGTGGGAGTTCTCGTCCGACAGCCACGATCGCACCAGGAGGGCGTAGATGTCCTCGGTGCGGTCGTCGTACGCCCCGGCGACGACGCTCGAATCGTTGAACCGGTAGGTAAAGGCGTCGAATCGCCCAGTCTCCGGTGTCCGCGGTATCCCCTTTGTGATCGCCGGAGGAGAGGTGACCTCGTTCCACCTCTCGGTCAGATCCGGCAGCCTGATCCCTAGGGAGTCCCCTGCTGCTGCGGGAGTCGTCGGCACGGTGCCGACCGGGGCGGGGGCCTCGGCGAAGTTCGAGTTCGACCGGGGCCAGAGGTTGATGGTAAGGATGACCAGAACCGCCGCGACCAGAGCGATGACTACCCAGATCCCGCCATGGCGGATGAGATCGATCAGGTCGGCGTGCCCGGCGGCCGCGGTCACCTTGCCTCCCAGGCCTGGCGCCTCTCCGACGTCCAAAGACTCGGGAGCTTCGACCTCATGCTCGAAATCGGTGCCGGTCGTGGGCTCCATGATGTCTTTATCGGACTTCGGAAAGCGAAATATGAGCAATGGAGAAGGGGCCCGCTGCCGGGCCCCTTCTTCCGAACCTCATGGGATCCGAGGATCAGTTGTCCATGTGGAACGCCCGGTAGAGGAACGCAGCCATCTGGCCACGGGTGATCGTGTTGTTCGGGCAGTAACGATCGTTGGTCGGCGGGTTGCACCCGCGGGTGATGTCGGCGTCCGCGATCGCATTGATGGCGCTCTCGTGGATGTTGCCGTCATCGTCGACGAACCAGTCGGTGCTGGAAGCACCCAGTTCGAAGGCCCGCTGCATGAACGTCGCCATCTCCGCCCGACTCAATTCGGTGTCGGGGCAGAAGTTGGTGTTGTCCGGCGGGTTGCACCCACGGGTGATCCCAGCCTGTGCCAGGGCGTTGATCTCCGCTTCGAACAGATGACCGTTGTCATCGACGAAGTGGTCCGTCGCCGAACCCGGGAGATCGAGGGCTCTCACGAGGAACGCCGCCATCTGACCACGAGTGACCTCCCCGTCGGGGCAGAACATCGTGTTGTCAGGCGGGTTGCATCCTCGAGTGATGCCTTCGTCGGCGAGCCAGATGATCTCCATGTGGAAGAGATGGCTCTCCGGGACGTCGATGAACTCTCCGGGCTCCGGCTCAGGCTCAGGCTCGGGCTCGGGCTCTTCGGCGGGCTCCACGGTCGTCAGCTGATACTGACTTCCGACCGCGTTGTTGGGGAACAGCCACAGCATCTCCCCATCGCCTTCGAGCTCGACCTCACCTGAGGCATTGCCGGGGATCTCGAAGTAGAGACCACCCTCGGCAGTTATCTCGGTGCCCAGGTCGACGGTCAGGTTCTCCATCACGCCCGTGGGCAGCTCGGGACGAAGATCCCAGATGGAGACCTCCATGACGTCGAACTGATCCTCCGGATTGAACCCCAAGGTGGGGTGCTCCATGATGATCGGAATCGACAGGACCTCATCGTTGAAGTCCGCGCCTGCCACGAACTGGAGCGACAGAGAGTTGGTGTTCAGGTTGAGCAATCCGGTCAGATAGACACCGAGGAAGTCACCAGTCGTGACGAGGCCCTGGTCGATGGCGATGACTACGTAGTCGGCATCACCGTCCTGGTCGACGTCGATGACGATGTCCACCTCATAGATGTTCGGGGTCTCGATCATGTCTGTCGCCAGACCGAACTCGATGCCGGTGAAACCGCCACCGAGGTCGAAAGTCTGGAAACCGACAGCATTCACCGAACCGGTGCTGGCGTCACCCTCGGCGAGGAGGGTGTAACCCGAGGCCGGGCCGCCGGAAGCAGCGCCGCTCTCGAGAAGGACCAGCCCTTCGCCTCCGGTCGCCGACATGTCGGACGCCGGGTCGATCACCGCCATCACACCCACGACGATCCTGTCGTCAGGGTTGTTCTGGTTGGTGAGCACGACCCACCCGTCGGACTCGCTCTGGCTGAGTCCGGCGTCGTCCATCTCCATGGCGCTGGGGTTCCAGCTCAGGGTGACTTCGACGTCTCCCGACTTGCCTCCGGTCGTCAGTGAACCGGGGACGCTCCAGGTGACACCGGGCAGCGTCTGGTTCGGGACGAACTCGACGTTGTAGGTGGTGTCGGAGCCGATCCGGGTGACAGTGAAGCTCTCAGAGGTGCTCCCTGCCACGGACGGGTTGATCCGCCCGAAGGAGACTCCACCGGGGCTTGCGTAACCCTCGAGATCGAGGACCGCGACGTCTGCCTGAGCCACGCCGGTTCCCTGCCGTGCCAACGGTATGACACCGTCCTCGGCGGGCCGAGCCGAGTTCATGATCAAGGCCTTGACGCCGGCAGGGTTGAGGTGCGGGTGCCGTTCCAGCACCTGTGCCGCCAACCCGGCGACATGTGGTGCGGCCATGGAGGTTCCGTTGTTGGAGATGCCTCCGGTGCCGCTTCCCACGTCGGCCGAGATGATCCCGAACCCGGGGGCCGAGACGTCTGGCTTGAAGCCGTTGCCGTGACCGGGGCCCCGCGACGTGAAGCTGGCCATGGTGTCGGCCAAGTCAGGCTGCGGGATGGTCACGTCATCGGAGAGGGTGACGTTGACCGTCTCCGTCTCCATGGCGGCCATGATCGCCTGGCCGTCGTTCTGACGAATCATCATCGCCGGGAGCGTCGGCTGGTCGGGCTCGCCGTCCTGGCCCATCACGATCGGTGAGCCGGGCTGATTGTTGACCACGACCACTCCGATTGCACCTGCTTCCTGCGCTCCCCGAACCTTTATGGAGAACGAACAGGTGCCGCGCACGAGGACTGCGATGTTGCCCTCGAGCTCTTCGGGGTTGTTGATCTGGCCTTCGGTGTCGCTCACGCACCCGATTGCAGGATCGGCCATGGCGAGATCGCCCGTGACGTCCTCCTCCAGCGAACCGAAGGAGCCGATGGCGGCCTCGTATTCGTCGGCGATGGACTCAGGGGAGTTCACCAGAAGCGCGTTGAGGAAGTAGCCCTCGTCGATCGACGCTGCCACCGAGATGGCGGCGTCGGCGACTCCCGGCGACCCGGTGATGTAGGGGATGTTCCCCTCGTTGCCTGCCGAGGCCACGACCACGATGCCGAGGTCGACGGCGTTCTGGGCGGCGATAGCCGAGGGGTCGCCCGGCATTCCGAACGGCGAGCCGAGGCTCATGTTGATGACGTCGACGTGATCGCTCGTGTCGAGGTCGTTGTTGGGGTCGAGCGCACGCTCGATGGCATCGGAGGTGAGCTCGGTGCATCCGGTGATGTCACCGAACACCTTGTAGGCGTAGAGCTTGGCGCCTGGCGCCATGCCCTCTCCGTGCCCTTCGGTAGCAAAGCCCGCGGCGGTGCCGGCGACATGCGTGCCATGCCCGTGGACGTCGAGCGGGTCGCCGTCGGGGCTCGGGACATCGATGGCCGGGTCGGCACAGGGGTTGTAGTTGGGGCCGGCGAAGTCGAACCCGCCGATCACCTTGTCGGTGGGGAAGGATCCCTGCTCGATGACCCCCGTCTCGTTGTTCTCGTAGTCCTCGGGATCGCCGGAGCCACCGAAGGCGGCGTGGGTGTAGTCGATCCCGGTGTCGATGACTGCGATCGTCACGCCCTCACCGTCGTATCCGTTGTCCTTGGCTACGTCACCGCCGATCCAGGGGACGCTGTCCGAATTGTCGAGGTAGTAGCGCGCTACCCCGCCCACGTTCAACACGCCGTCGATGGCGCGGATGGCGGGAACATCACCGGCCCGGACCTTGGCCCGGATCCCGTTGGCGGCAACCTGCATCGAGGAGAGCTCGTCGACGATGTAGTCGCTGAGCACGTTCCTCATGCGGTTCTGCTGCGCGATGACGTCGCGCCCGTGAGCCTTCTGCTGGGCGCCGCTGGCGCCTTGAGCTGCCAGCTCGGCCACTGCGGGCTCGTCGAATTGGATGAAGACATGGACGATGTCGTCCGCGCTTCGTAGGTCTAGGCCGCTCGCTTCGATCCCGCTGATCCTCTCGCGGTCGAGGGCCCTGAAGCCTTCGGGTGTCTCCGCAGAGAGAGGACTGGCGAACGCGAAAAGGGCAGCCAGCATCGAGAGTATGGCGAGAATCGCCGTTCGTCTCATACGTATCCCCTCTTTGGTCGTGTGGGTGTCTCCCACGGGCCCCGCAGGGCCCGATCCGGGACACCAATGCCCTCCTTAGGCACAAGGCAACCTACACATTGGCCACGGAGCGTGTCGGGTCGGCACAGGTTTGCTGGGGATAAGTCCTCCGAAACTTTCACCCAGCGCCCTCCGGCCCGCCGTTTCGCCTCTCTTTTGGGGCGGAGGAAACGTTGGAATGAGTAGCCCCCTTGGTGGGGTTGAATGGCCTCCGTGAAGAAGATCGGCTTTCTCTCCTTCGGACACTGGTCGCCCTCCCCCGGGTCTCAGACCCGCACCGCGTCGGACGCCCTCCTCCAGTCGATCGAGCTCGCCGAGGCGGCCGAGGAGCTCGGCGCCGACGGCGCCTACTTCCGGGTGCATCACTTCGCCAGGCAGCTGGCTTCGCCCTTCCCTCTCCTCGCCGCCATCGGCGCCCGCACCAGCCGGATCGAGATCGGCACA
>JAGFIR010000053.1 GCA_024103415.1 Acidimicrobiales bacterium | reverse complement strand
GCGAGGCGGGAGCCGACTGCCTGTATGCACCACGAATCGGGAAGGAGCACGTCTCCGCCGTGGTCGAGGCGGTCGCGCCCAAACCGGTCAACCTCCTCATCAACGCTCCCTTCATGACGGTCGCCGATGCGGAGTCGCTGGGCGTCCGACGCATCAGCGTCGGCGGGACTCTGGCCAAGACGGCATGGAACGGGCTCCTGGTGGCCGCCAGGGAGATCTCCGAGAGCGGCACGTTCACCAGTTTCCAGGACCTCCCCGACGTCGACGGCCTCTTCGGGTCCTGACGCCGGACTACCTTCGGTCTCCCGGCGAAAGGACCGAAGTGACTCACGGCAAGGTGATCCTCGACGAGCTGAAGGAGCCGATGGTCGACCTCCGGCGCCGCATCCCCGAGGTCTTCGAGGGCTACGCGGCTCTGAGCAAGGCGGTGTACGGCGATGGCGCCCTCGACGCAAAGACCAAGGAGCTGATCGCCCTCGCCATCAGCGTGTCCAAGCAGTGCGACGGCTGCATCGCCTCCCATGCCCGGGCGGCGGCGCGGCGCGGGGCCACCGCCGAGGAGGTCGCCGAGATGCTCGGAGTCACCATCATCATGAACGGTGGCCCGGGGACGGTGCACGCCCCGAGGGCGATGGCAGCGTTCCTCGAGTTCGCCGGAGACCAGGCCTGATCAGGTGAGGAGGCTGATCCCGGCCCACAGGCTGAGGATCGTCCCCACTACGAGCATCCAGACGGTCCTGCCGGGCCGGAACTGGGCGTCCTGGACGCCTTTCGGCGCCTCACCCTTGCGGTACTTGAACCAGGCCAGGGCACTGCCCACGATCATGGCGAGACCCACCGCCAGCAGCATCTGCGGCAGGAGCTGATCGAAGTCGAAGAGGTCCACGGGCGGACGGTACCGCCGATAGTCTCGCCACCGTGAAAGCGACGGTCTCGGCCCCCGCCAGCACGGCCAACCTCGGCCCCGGCTACGACTGCCTGGGCATGGCCCTGTCGCCGCGGTGTGTGGTCGACGCCGACTCGGCGCCCGACTGGATGGTCGAGCACGTGGGGCGGTTCGCCCCGGGGCCAGGCGAGACCGACGCCGTCATCGAGGCCGCCAGGAAGGTGTCCGACCACTCTCTGAAGCTGGTCGTCGACAACCAGGTCCCCATCGGGAAGGGTCTCGGCTCGTCGGCCGCCGCCCTCGTCGCGGGGATCGCCGCCGGTCTGATGGCATCCACGGGCGAGGCTCCGCCCGACCGCGTCTTCCGTCTCGCTGCCGAGATGGAAGGGCACCCCGAGCAGGTGGCGGCGGCGGTCTACGGGGGAGTGATCCTGATGCCTGCCGAGGGGCCGCCGATGCGTCTCCCGGTTCACCCCGGTCTGCGACCGCTGGTGGCGGTGCCCGAGTCGCGTCTCGCCACCGAGACGGCCCGCGGGGCGGTGGAAGAAGTCCAACCACTTCCGCGCGTGGTGCGCAGCCTGGCGAGAATGTCGGCGCTGACGGCAGGCCTCCTCACCGGCGACCCTCAGTTCCTGGCCGCGGCCCACGGCGACGAGATCCACGAGGCACCCCGCGCCGAGCTCAGCCCCGAGGTGGCCACGCTGATGGATGTGGCCCGCCGCGCCGGCGCCCTGCACGCCGCCAGGTCGGGTGCGGGACCGTCGGTGCTGGCCCTGGTCACCGCGGAGAACGAGGCGGCGGTGCGAGCCGCATTCGAGCGGGCGGGTTGTGAGGTGGTGGGCGGAACGGTCGAGGCCACCGGGTTGATCACGTCCCTGGGGGAATAGACTGGAGCCCTCGGGAGTTTGACCTAGTGCCGATTCCTCGGCACCATTGTCTTTCGCGTCCCCCCTTTTGAGAGGTTTGTTGAATGGGCTCGCTCATCAAGAAGCGCCGCAAGAAGATGTCCAAGCACAAGTATCGGAAGCGGCTCAAGGCGAATCGCCACAAGCGCAAGAAGTGAGCGAGACCGGGCCACCAGGGCCCGGTCTTCTTACGACTGTTCCCTGAGGAAGTCCTCGATCTCCTCGACGAGGCGCATCGTGTCCTCAGTGTCGATGTCGTCGGCTTCCTCTTCGAGCCGTCGCACGTACTCGACGAGATCGTGATTGTTGGCTATCGCCTCGTCGACCGTGGACAGGTACTGCAACGACGCCGAGTCGAGGGCCGCCGTGTCGAACGACACGCCGAGCAACTCGGCTGCCTTCTGCATCAGCGCCCGTGTCCCCGGCGGGTAGTCCTGATTGGACAGGTAATGGGGCACCGCCGCCCACACCGCGATCGTCTCGATGCCCATGTCGCTCAGCTCGCTGGTGAGTACGCCGACGATCCCCGTCGGCCCCTCGTAGTTCGAAGGCAGCAGCCCCCAGGCCGCCACCGTCTCGGGGAGGCTCGAGGAGCCGATGAGAGGCACCGGCAGGGTGTGCGCCACCTGGCCGATGAACGCGCCGAGGGCGACGACCCTCGAGACGCCCAGCGCCAGGAACACCTCGGACATCTGCCTGGCGAACGTCTTCCAGCGGTAGTGCGGCTCGTCGGCGACCACGACCATCAGATCGCGCTCCAGGCTCTGCACGACATGGATCTCGACGTCGGGCCAGAGGGTGACGCGCTGTCCGTCGTCGTCGAACTCCGTCATCGGGCGACGCACCTGGAAGTCGTAGAGGTCGTCCGAGTCGATGACGGCGACGACTTCGCTCTCGTGCGAATCGAGCAGTGAGAGCACGGCCTGGCTCGCGGCCTCCCCGGCGTCACCCCATCCGGTGAAGGCGATCAGGGCGACCGGATCGTCCAGGATCGGTCTGTGCAGCCACTCCAGGTTGGCCATGGCGACAAGCTACACCCGTCGAGGGATTACTGGTTGCTCACGGACGGAAGCGCCGGAGCCGCAGGGCGTTCATCACGACGGTGACCGAAGACGCCGCCATGGCGGCGGCCGCGATCATCGGGTCGAGGTACCCGAAGGCAGCCAGCGGGATCGCCGCCACGTTGTAGGCGAAGGCCCAGAAGAGGTTCTGGCGGATCACCCTCAGAGTGCTGCGGGCCAGGTCGATGGCGGTGGGCACCAGCGACGGGTCTCCTTGCAGGAGCACCACGTCACCGGCCTCCAGGGCGACGTCGGTCCCCGAACCGACCGCGATGCCGAGGTCGGCCTGGGTCAGGGCGGGGGCGTCGTTGATGCCGTCACCGACGAAGGCGACCTTTCGCCCCTCGGCTTGCAGCGCCGATACGACCTCCGCCTTGTCGCCGGGCATGACGCCGGCCCAGACCTGCTCGATGCCCAGGTCGGCCGCGATCCGGTTGGCCGTCACCTCGTTGTCGCCGGTGACCATGCCGGCCTCCACACCGTGGGAGCGCAGACGCGCCACGGCGCTGGCCGCCTCGGGGCGGACGGTGTCGGCGATGGAGAGCAACCCCCTCGCCTTGCCGTCCCAGCCGGCGAGGAAGACCGTGCGGCCCTCCTTCTCCAGTCTTCCCATCTCCTCGAGCAGTCCCGGGGCGATCTCCATGCCTCTCTCGTTCAGCAGGCCGGGCTTGCCGGCCACGATCTCGACTCCATCCACGACGCCGATGACACCTGCCCCCGTGACCGCCTTGACGGACTCCGGCTCGACGAGCTCGACACCGCGCTCGTCGGCTCCGAGGGCAACGGCCTTGCCCAAGGGATGACCTGACGCGGCCTCCACCGATCCGACGAGGCGGAGGAAAAGGTCCGGATCCTCGTCGGTGACCAGGCCGGCGAGACGCATGGCGCCCGTGGTCAGCGTGCCGGTCTTGTCGAAGAGGACGGTGTCGATGGCGCCGGCTCGCTCAAAGACCTCGGCCCTCTTGAACAGGACGCCCATCTCGGCGCCGCGGCCCGAGCCGACCATGACCGCGGTCGGCGTCGCCAGGCCGAGGGCGCACGGGCAGGCGATGATCAGGACGGCGACGCCGTGGATGAGGGCCTCGTCGATCGGGGCGCCGCTCCACAGCCAGGCCCCGACGGTGATGAGGGCGATGACGATGACAGTGGGGACGAAGATCCCCGAGATCCGGTCGGCGAGACGCTGGATGTCCGCCTTCGATCCCTGGGCCGCCTCGACCATGCGGATGATCCCGGCCAGGGCAGTGTCGGCACCCACCGAGGTGGCCCGCACGACGAGACGACCCGACTGGTTGACCGTGGCGCCGAGGACGGCCTCGCCGGGGAACCGGTCGACGGGGACGGACTCACCCGTGAGCATCGACTCGTCGACGGCGCTCTCGCCCGACTCGATGACCCCGTCCGTCGGGATCTTCTCGCCGGGGAGCACCACCATCAGGTCGCCCGGGGCGAGGTTGTGCGCCGGGACCATCACTTCCTCGCCGTCGAGGAGGACACGGGCCTCTTTGGCGCCGAGATCGAGGAGCCGATGGACGGCGGACGAAGCCCGGCCCTTGGCTCTCGCCTCGAAGGCGCGGCCCAGCGTGATCAGCGTGACGATGACGGCGGCGGTCTCGAAGTAGACGTGATCCGAGGTCCCGTTGATGAGGGCCCACAGGGAGTACCCGTAGGCGGCCAGCGACCCCATCGAGATCAGGGTGTCCATGTTGGCGCTGAACGACCGGGCCAGCCGGAAGGCCATCCGGTGGAACTGCCAGCCGACGTAGAAGACCACCGGCGTGGTGAGGACGGCCTGGGCCCACGGGTTCCACGGGGTCATCGGGGCGAACATGGCCAGCACCATGACCGGTACCGTGAGGACCGCGGCGATCCAGAAGCGACGCCACTGGACCCGCTCGTCCTCGCCGTAGTGCTCCTGGACGTCGCGGGGCTCCTCCTGCGCCGGCTTGATGCCGTAGCCGATCTTCTCCACCGCCTCCATGAGACGGGTGACGTCGGTCCCGGGTGCCACGTCGACCTCGGCCATGGTCGCGGCCAGGTTGACCGCGGCGCGCGAGACGCCTTCCTGGCGGCCGAGGACGCGTTCGATCCTGACCGCGCACGTGGCGCAGGTCATCCCGTCGACTTCGAACCGAAGCGTGTCGGAGCGGACGTCAGTTGGCGACTGCGTAGCCCTGCTCCTCGATGGCGCCCTTGATGGCGCCCAGGTCGACGACCTCGTCGTCATAGGCGACGGCGACGGTGGCATCGGGCACCGAGACCTCCACGGAGGCGACGCCCTCGAGGGCGCCTACCGCGCCCTCGAGCGACATCTTGCAGTGGTTGCAGTGAATCTCGGGAACGCTGAGAGTCGTTTCGGTGGTCATTTCCATCCCTTCTGTGTTTCCTGGCAGCAGTGGTGTGATCGTCTGGCAGCGGTTCGGGTCGACGCATTCGGACGGGTCCAGCGAGCGGGCCCGGTCGATCATCTCCTGGAGACGGGCGCGGGCGCGGGCCAGCTCGGCGGCCTGCCGGTCGATCGACCGCAGGTGCGATTCGAGCAGGCCGATCACGTGACCGCATGTCGACTCCCCTTCGGCTTTCATCTCGAGGATCGTCCCGATGTCGGAGAGGCTGAGCCCCGCCGCTTGGGCGTCCCTGATGAACCGGATCCGCTCGGCCGAGGAGGGGTCGTACAGCCGGTACCCGTTCCGGGCGCGTCCCGGCTCCGCCACCAACCCGAGTTGCTCGTAGAACCGGATGGTGGCGGTGCTGACGCCCGTCTTGCGAGCCAGTTCGCCGATTCTCACGATCCCGAGCTTAGCCCAACCTTCAAGCCAACTTTAAGGTTTGGTGGCCAAAGCGAGAGCCCCGGCCGGGGGACCGGGGCTCTCTGGTGTTCTGTCCGGGACGGGGAGGGGGAGAGGACCTGTCCCGGGACAGAAGGTCAGGTACTGCCTGGCCTACGACTCGTCGAGGATCTTCCCGCGGACGCGGGGGAACCTCACCGGGGCGTGGGCGTGGCAGTAGTCGGCCTTGTTGTACTGGGATAGCTTGGTCTCGCAGCCAGGCTTGGCACAGACACGACCGACGGCAAAGCGCCGTGACGGCCGCGTCATGCCCTTGATGGCTGCACCTTTGACAATGTCGCTCATGATTTCAGGGCCCTCCTGGTGGGCCGGGTAGTTGATAGGTCAATTACTTGAACAACCGGGATACCGGAGAGATTCCGCCCCAACCCGACATTTTTGGTCAGGCACTCAAAAGTACCGCCGACCGGGTGGGGGGATGTCCCCATTATCCCTCTATTAGACGCCTGGCGCCAATCAGGAGGTTCCCGAGATCCCCAGATTGGAGAGGAAGGCCTCGTTGTTGGGCTCCCGCCCGAGGAAGTTCCGGAGCATGACGTCCGGGTCGAGCGACCCGCCCTTCTCCAGGACCTCGCGCCGGTAGGCCATGCCGACCTCGGGGTTGGTGACCCCTTCGGCCTCGAATCTGGAGAACATGTCGTCACCGAACACCTCGGCCCACATGTACCCGTAGTAGCCGGCGTCGTAACCGAACAGGTGGCCGAAGCTGGACAGCGCGAACGTCCCCTCGTGGGGCGGGAGCAGCGACACCTCGGTGCCCTTGACGTAGATCTCGTCGAGATCGCGGTCGGGGCCGGCGTGCAACTCCTGGTCCCACCAGCCGTACTGCATCTGCCGCAGTTGGAAGATGCCCTTGTTCAGGTTGCGGGCGGCGACCAACTGGTTGACCAGCTCCTCGGGGATGGGGTCGCCGGTCTCGAAGTGCCGGGCGAAACGCTGCAGGACGTCGACCCGCCACACCCAGTGCTCCATGATCTGGCTCGGCGCCTCGACGAAGTCCCGCTCGGTGTTGGTCCCCGAGAACCTGGCGAACTCGGTGCGGCCGAGGTTCTGGTGCAGGACGTGGCCGAACTCGTGGAAGAGGGTCTCCACCTCGCCGTGCTGGAGCAGCGACGGGTTGTCCTTGGTGGGCTTGGTGAAGTTGGCGACCATGGCGCACACCGGGTTCTGGTACGAGCCGTCTTCCTTGACGCGGCTCGGCACCAGCGGGAACTCGGCGGCGTGGCTGAACTTGCCCTCCCGCGGGAAGAGGTCGAGGTAGAAGTGGCCGATCTCCTCGCCGGTCTCCTTGTCGACCATGGCGAAGTAGCGCACGTCCTCGTGCCACGTGTCGAAGTCGTCGACCTCCCGGAACTCCAGCCCGAACATCTCCGAGGTCAGCTCGAACATCCCGTCCAGCACCTGCTCGAGAGGGAAGTACTTGGCCACCTCGAACGGGTCGACCCCGTAGTCGGTCTTGCGCTGGAGGGTGTCGTAGTAGTTCCAGTCCCACGTCTGGACGGCCCGGTCGCCGGTGTCCTTCTCGAGGAGGTCGGCGATCGCCTCGATCTCGGCCCGGGCCTTGTCGGTGAGCGGCGGGCGCAGCTCGGAGTAGAAGGTGCGGACGCGCTCGGGGTCCTTGGCCATCCGTTCCTCGAGGACGTAGTGGGCCCAGCTGGGCATGTCGAAGGCCTCGGCGATCTCCTGGCGGAGCCGGACCGCTTCTTCGAGGATCTTCTTGTTGGAGTCCACGGCCACGGTGTTGAACTTGAAGCGCAACTCCTCGCGAAGGTCGCGGCGCCTGGCGTTCTCCAGGAAGGGGAAAAGCTCGGGGTAGTCGATGCTGACCCTGTACCTCCCGGTCTCCTCGTCCCGCTCCAGACCCTCGATGTAGCTGTCGGGCAGCCCGTCGAGGCCGTCGCGGTCGACGAGGATGTAGGCCTCCCACTCGTCGATGTTCTGCTGGAACCTGACACCGAGCTCGACGAGCCGCTCGGTCTTCGCCTTGACCTCGGCGCGGGTCTCGGGGTCGAGCTCGTGGCCGGCGCGACGCAGGTCGCGCAGCATGAACTCCAGGAACCGGGCCTTCTCGCCTTCCAGACGGCCGGCCTCGTCCGTGGCGGCGTACTCCTTGACGGCCGTGTTGAGGTCGTCACGGAAGATCATCTCGACACCGAACTTGGAGAGCTTCTCCTCTGCCTCCTTGGCCGCGGTGCGCACGTCCTTGTCGGTGTGGACATAGCCCATGAAGGCGTAGCGGAAGAAGGCGTGGCCCATGATGTCGCCTATGCGGTCGATGGGCCGCATGGTGTTGTCGAAGGTCCGCTCCTCCTTGGGCGCGGTGAGGTCGTCGAGGACGGCGCGAGCCTCGTCGATGGCCCGATCGGTCCCGTTCGTGATGTCGGCGGGGGTCAGCTTTCTGAAGGACATTGTCCGGTGAGCGTAACGGTGCGGTGTCCGTCCGTAACAAGGGATTACCTTGCGCCCGTGTGGTCCCTCGACCCCGCCATCCGTCATCTCAACCACGGGTCTTTCGGCGCCGTGCCCGTCCCGGTGCAGGAGGTGAGACGACGCTGGCTCGACCAGTGGGAGCGACGACCCACGGGGTTCGTGTACGACACCATGCAGCCCGCCCTCGACGAGGCGCGGTCAAAGGTGGCCGGCTTCGTCGGCGGGTCGGCGGACGGCCTGGCCTTCGTTCGCAACGCCTCCACGGGCATCGCCTCGGTGGTGCGCTCCTTCGAGCCGCGGCTGGGGCCGGGTGACGAGATCCTGACCACCAGCCACGACTACAACGCCGTCCGCCAGACCCTGGCCTACACCGCCGACAGGACCGGGGCCCGGGTCGTGGTCGCCGACGTCCCCTATCCGATCGCAGACCGCGCCGACGTGATCGAGGCCATCGTGACCGCAGTCGGCCCCCGGACGAGGCTGGCGGTCGTCGACCACATCAGCTCACCCACCGGGGTGGTCTTCCCGATCGAGGACATCGTGGCCGCGTTGGAGCCCGACGTGCCCGTCGTCGTCGACGGCGCCCACGGCCCCGGGCAGGTCCCGCTCGACCTCGACACCCTGGGTGCCTCCTGGTACGCCGGGAATCTGCACAAGTGGGTCTGCGCTCCGCGGGGGAGCGCATTCCTCCACACCCGGGCCGACCGGCTGGACGAGACCCACCCGGTCGTCATCTCCCACGGCTGGAACGACCCGAGGGCGGTCAATCGGTACCACGCCCTCTTCGACTGGCTCGGAACCGACGACATGACCGCATGGCTGGCCGCTCCCGAGGCCATCAGGGTCATCGGGGAGGCCCGGCCCGGCGGATGGCCCGAGGTGATGCGTCGCAACCACGAGCTCGCCCTGTCCGCCCGCGACCTGATCTGCGCTCGTCTCGGCCAGGAGCCGTCGGCGCCGGATGACATGGTCGGCTCGATGGCGTCCTTCCCCATGCCCGATCTCGAGGAGCCGGCGTCGGGCATGTCGCCTCTGACCTTCGAGTTGCTGCGAGAGGGGTTCGAGGTGCCGGTCGTGATCTGGCCCGAGTGGCCCCGTCACGTCCTCCGGATCTCCGCCCACCTCTACAACGAGCTGGACGAGTACGAGGCGCTGGCGAAGACCCTC
Source organism: Acidimicrobiales bacterium (assembly GCA_024103415.1). GTDB lineage: Bacteria > Actinomycetota > Acidimicrobiia > Spongiisociales > ZC4RG35 > ZC4RG35. Next base: position 6,915 of record JAGFIR010000053.1, on the reverse strand, counting down.
AGCGGTTTGGCGGGCTGAACAGGGCCTCGGCCTCTTCCCTGGTGAGCGCCTCCTCGGTGTTGAAGCCCTTGCGCTCCACGGCGGCCTGGATGGCGGGCCGGGGGTCCGGGTGCTCGACCGGGGCGTCGCTGCCGCCGACCATCGGGATCCCGGCGTCGAGGAACGAGCGGAACGGGTAGACCATCTCCATCCGCTCGGGCCCGAGACGCTTCTCCAGCCAGTCTTCCTCGGACGCGATGAACGCCGGCTGCACCGAGGCGGTCACCCCGAGCCGGGCCATCCTCTCGATGGCGGCCGGGGTCATGATCGAGGCGTGCTCGATGCGGGTCGACTCCGGGTGGACGCCCCTCTTGATCAGCTCCTCCATGACATCGAGGACCATGTCGTTGGCGAGGTCGCCGATGGCGTGGATGGCCACGATCCCGCCCAGCTTGTAGGAGGTGAACCCCATCTCGATCGCCCGGGCGTGATCGAGACGCACCGTCCCGGTGGTCTCGGGGCGGTCGAAGTACGCCTCGTACATGGCGGCGGTGTGGCCGCCGAAGCTGCCGTCGGAGAAGTCCTTCCAACCGTGGAAACGCACCGGCCCCTCCGCCGTCGCCAGACGATGGGCCGCATCGGTGAGCTCCTGGGGGTCGCGTGTCGCCACCAGCACGTCGACTGCGATGGGAAGATCGGGGGCGAGACGCACCAGGGTCCCGATCTCGTCCTCTACCCCGACCCAGAGCGGCTCGCCGGGCGACAGGATGGCGGTCACCGAGTCGATCCCCATCTTCGGGAGGGTGGAGAGCGCCTCGATGATCTCGCTGTCCAGCGTCGGGGCGACGTGGTCGGCGACGCGGGCCGCGACGACGTCGATGGCGGTCTCCCTGAGCACGCCGGTCGGCGCGCCGTCCGGCCCGCGATCGAAGCTCCCGCCCACCGGGTCGGGGGTGCCGGCGGAGACACCGGCCAGACCCAGGGCCGCGGTGTTGGCCACCGCGATGTGGCCGCAATACCGGTAGACGAGGACGGGCCGGTCGCGCACCGCCTCATCGAGGTCCGCCGCGGTGGGGAGTCGCCCCTCTGCCAGCCTCTCGTCGTTGAGGCGCTCGGCGATCACCGCGCCGTCGGTCCGCTCGGCGTGGTCGGCGAGCCGCTTTCGCAGGTCGTCGATGCTGCGCGACTCGTACACCTCGAGCCCGGTGAGGGTCGCCGCGTAACCGAAGGGGTGGAAGTGGTGGTCGTGGTAGCTCATCGGAGGTGGTCGGGCATGGTCTCTCTCACGAGCGAAGCTACCCGTTCGTGGAGATGGCCATTCGAAGCGACGAATGCGCGTCCCTCCAGGACGTTCTCCCGTCCGTCGACGTCGGTGAACCGCCCGCCGGCCTCGGTGACCAGCAACGAGCCCGCCGCCATGTCCCAGGGCTTGAGCCCGCGGGTGCCGCCGTGCTCGGTGTACGCGTCGGCGCGACCCGCCGCGATCCAGGCCAGGTCGAGTGCGGCCGATCCGATCACGCGCACGGCACGGCTCTCCACGAGGAAGCGCTCCACCTGCTGCAGATAGGCACCCGGGTGCTCACGCTGGTCGTAGGGGAAACCGGTGAGGATCATGGCGTCGGACAGCGAATCGACCCCGGTCACCCGGATCAACTCCCCGTTCAGGGTGGCTCCGCGGCCCCGGATCGCGGCGAACTCCTCCTGACGGGCCACGTCGTAGACCACGCCCACCAACGGGGCCCCGTCCTCCCACAGGGCGATCGAGACCGAGACGTGGGGCACGTGATGCACGAAGTTCACGGTCCCGTCGAGGGGGTCGACGATCCACACCCGCCCTGCGCGCCAGTCGCTCCCGCCGCCCTCCTCGCCGAGCCGTCGGTCGTCGGGGAACTCGGAGGTGAGGATGTCCATGATCGCCCGCTCGGCGCTCTGGTCGATCTGGGTGACGGGGTCGACCTCGCCCTTCATCACCGTCTCCAGGGTCGCGCCGAACCCCTCCCGGACGATCCGGGCGGCGGCGCGGGCGGCGCGGAGGGCGGTTTCCATCTCACGAGCAGGCATCGACAGGACTCTAAAGACGCTTGCGATTCCTACCCTCCTCTTCGTGAAGCCAGTCCTCCTGGTGGCAGCGGGCGCCTTGGTCACCACCCTCGCCTTCCCGCCCTTCGGGCCGGGGGTGCTCGTCGTGGTGGGTGTCGTCCTGTTCCTCCTCGGCCTGCGACGGGTCGAGCACCCGATCCACGGCTTCTGGGCGGGCTTCGCCTACGGGACCCTCTTCATCGGGACGCTGATGTGGTGGCTGACGCGTCTCCACCCCGCCGCCCTGGCCCTCGCCCCTCTCGAGGGGCTGTTCTTCGGCGCGTACGGCTGGTGGCTCACCGGTCAGCGCGACCGCACCCCGATGGCGTGGTGGGCACTCGCCACCGGCGGCTGGGCGGTCATGGAGGTGTTCCGCTACCGGGTCCCCTACGGCGGGATGGAGTGGGGAGCGGTCGGCTACGCCCTCTCCGACGGCCGGCTCACCCGCTACCCGGCGGCGCTGGTGGGAACCACCGGTCTCACCGTGATGGTGGTGGCCCTGGCCGCGGTCGTCGCCCTCGCCCTCGTGCGTCGCTTCGACACCAGGCTCTGGTGGACGGTGGGCGCCGTCGCGCTGGTCTACGTCGTGGCGGCAGTGATCCCGGCGCCGGCCGGCGGCGATCCGTTACGCGTCGCCATCGTCCAGGGCGCGACGCCGTGTCCCTTCACCCACTGCCCGCCCGACGAGCGTCTCGGCACCTTCCGCCAGCACCTGGAGCTGACGCGCCAACTCGTGGCCGGCACGGTCGACCTCGTCGTCTGGTCGGAGAGCTCGATGGGGTCGACCAACGCCGACCCGATGAACAACCCCGAGGTGCTCGAGGCCATCGCCACCGAGACGCGGAGGCTGGACGCGTGGTTCCTCGGCGGCACCGACAGCATCATCGACGACGCCACCTGGACCAACTCCAACGTCCTGATCTCGCCCGAGGGGGAGATCGAGGGCCGGTACGAGAAGCAACTCCCGATCCCGTTCGGGGAGTACGTCCCGTTCCGCTCGATCGCCACCCGGCTCATCTCCGAGCTGTCCCGGGTTCCGCGGGACATGATCCCGGGTGACGGCGCGGTCGTCTTCGACCTCGACGGGGTGAAGCTCGGCTCGGTCATCTCGTGGGAGGGCGGATTCTCCCGATTCGCCCGCGCCCACGCCCGTGATGGCGCCCAACTGATGGTGATCGCCACCAACAACGACTCCTACGGCCCCGGTTCGCCCACTTCGGAGATCTTCATGGGCATGACCCGCATGCGGGCCACCGAACTGGGTCTGGACGTGATCCACGCGGCCGTGTCCGGCAAGTCGGCCCTGATCGATCACACCGGCGAGTTCGCTTCCGCCATCGGCGGCAGTGGCGTCCAGGCGGTGATCCGGGGAGAGGTCGTCCCCCGCCCGGCGTCGCTCTACTCCCGGTTCGGGGACGTGCTCATGATCGGGGCCGCGGCGGCCGCGGTGGCCGTATGGTGGCGCGGACGCACGGTGGTAGTTTCGGATAGACCGGCTCGAGAGGAGGAGTGAGCCCGATGTCAACACTGGAGAACCTGCTCAGGGAGGACCGCACGTTCCCGCCGCCGCCGGAGTTCGCGGCCAATTCGGTCGTCCCTGAGGATGTCTACGAGAAGGCACAGGCCGATCCCGACGGCTACTGGCTGGAACAGGCCCGGACCTACGTCAGCTGGTTCAAGGAGCCCACGGTCGCCCTCGACGACTCCAACCCGCCGTTCTTCAAGTGGTTCGCCGACGGTGAGCTCAACGTCACCCACAACTGCGTCGACCGTCACCTGCCCGAGCACGCCGGCAAGATCGCCTATCACTGGGTGGGCGAGCCGGGTGACACCCGCACCATCACCTACGGCGATCTCGGCGTCGCCGTCAATCGCATGGCCAACGCCCTCAAGGGTCTCGGTCTGGAAAAGGGCGACCGGGTCGCCATTTACATGGGCATGGTCCCCGAGCTCCCCATCGCCATGCTCGCCTGCGCCAAGCTCGGGCTCGTCCACTCGGTGGTGTTCGGCGGCTTCTCCTCCGACGCCCTCGCCAGCCGTATCCTCGACGCCCACGCCCGCGTCCTGATCACCCAGGACGGCGCCTGGCGCGGCGGCAACATCGTCCCGCTCAAGGCCAACGCCGACCGCGCCCTCCAGCAGACGCCGGAGATCGAGAAGGTGATCGTCCTCCAGCGCACCGACCACGGCGTCGAGATGACGGAGGGTCGGGACATCTGGTGGCACGAGTTCGTGGAGGGCCAGTCCGACGAGTGCGAGGCGGTCCCGATGAACGCCGAGGACCCGCTCTACATCCTCTACACGTCCGGCACCACCGGCAAGCCGAAGGGGATCGTCCACACGCAGGGCGGCTACCTGACGGCGATCACCGCCACCCACCAGCAGGTGTTCGACCTCAAGCCCGACACCGACGTGTACTGGTGCGCCGCAGACATCGGCTGGGTCACCGGCCACAGCTACATCGTCTACGGGCCGCTCGCCAACCGCACGACCAGCGTGATCTACGAGGGTGCCCCCAACTTTCCGGACTACGACCGGTTGTGGCAGATCATCGACGACTACGGCGTCACGATCTTCTACACGGCGCCGACGGCGATCCGCGCCTTCATGCGGTGGGGCGAGGAGTACCCGGCGAAGCACGAGATGTCGACCCTGCGCCTGCTGGGCACCGTCGGCGAGCCGATCAACCCGGAAGCGTGGATCTGGTACCACCTCAACATCGGGAGGGAGCGCTGCCCGGTCGTGGACACCTGGTGGCAGACCGAGACCGGGGCCATCATGATCAGCCCGCTCCCCGGGCTCGTCGAGACCAAGCCCGGCTCGGCCACGTTCCCGCTCCCGGGTGTGTTCGCCGACGTGGTCAACGACGACGGCGAGTCGGTCCCGCTGGGTGGCGGCGGTTATTTGGTTCTCACCCGTCCCACGCCGTCGATGGCGAGGACGATCTACGGCGACGACGACCGGTTCGTCGACACCTACTGGTCGCGGTTCCCCGGGCGCTACTTCCCCGGTGACGGCGCCAAGCGAGACGAGGACGGCTATTTCTGGCTGCTCGGCCGGGTCGACGACATCATGCTGGTGTCCGGTCACAACATCTCGACGACGGAAGTGGAGTCGGCGCTCGTCAGCCATCCGTCCGTTGCCGAGGCCGCGGTGGTCGGACGCAAGGACGACCTGACGGGTCAGGCCATCGCCGCCTTCGTCACGCTCAAGGCGGACGTGACCGGTGACGAGGAGCTGCTGTCGGAGCTGCGGGAGCACGTGGCCTCGACGCTCGGCCCGATCGCGAAGCCGAAGTCGATCGTGTTCACGAACGACCTCCCCAAGACCCGCTCGGGCAAGATCATGCGCCGGCTGCTCCGGGACATCTCGGAGAACCGTCAGCTCGGGGACGTCACGACCCTGGCCAACGCCGAGATCGTGGCCGAGATCGCCGAGATGGCTCAGGTGACGACGGAAGACTGACCCTTGGGTTCCGCGCCGGGAACCGCTTGTCTATGGTTCCCGGATGCCGACCAAGGTCATCCTTCCCGAGGCAGAGATGCCGACGCACTGGTACAACATCGTCCCCGACCTGCCCGCGCCGCCACCTGCGGTGCTGCACCCGGGGACGCACCAGCCGGTCGGTCCCGACGACCTGGCGCCACTGTTCCCGATGGACCTCATCCTTCAGGAGGTCTCCCAGGAGCGCTTCGTCGAGATCCCGGAGGAAGTGCGCGAGGTCTACCGGAAGTGGCGTCCGTCGCCGCTCTACCGCGCCCACGGCCTCGAGAAGCTGATCGGCGGGCCGGCCCGCATCTACTACAAGTACGAGGGCGTCAGCCCGGTCGGCTCCCACAAGGCCAACACGGCCGTCGCCCAGGCCTACTACAACGCCAAGGCGGGCGTACGGCGCATCTCCACCGAGACCGGTGCCGGTCAGTGGGGCTCGGCCCTGGCGTTCGCCTGCGCCCAGTTCGGGCTCGAGTGCGAGGTCTACATGGTGAAGGCCTCGTTCGAGCAGAAGCCATACCGCAAGGCGATGATCGAGAGCTACGGCGGCAAGATCTACGCCTCGCCCTCGGACAACACGAACTACGGCCGGCAGGTCCTCGAGACCGATCCGGACACCACGGGGAGTCTGGGCATCGCCATCTCCGAGGCCGTCGAGGTGGCCGCCACCAACGAGGACACCAGGTACTCGCTGGGCTCGGTCCTGAACCACGTGCTGATGCACCAGACGATCATCGGTGAGGAGGCCCTGAAGCAGCTCGCCATGGTCGACGAGGTGCCCGACGTGGTCATCGGGTGCGCCGGGGGAGGCTCCAACTTCGCCGGTCTCGCCTTCCCGTTCGTGCGGGAGAAACTGGCCGGGAAGATGGACCCGACGGTCATGGCCGTGGAGCCGGCGGCGGCCCCGTCACTGACCCGAGGCCAGTACCGGTACGACTTCGGCGACACCGGGATGATGACGCCGCTGGTGAAGATGCACACGCTGGGGCACGACTTCGTCCCGGAGCCGATCCACGCCGGTGGCCTGCGGTATCACGGCATGGCCCCGCTGGTCTCCCACCTCAAGGAGTTGGGGATCATCGAGGCGGTGGCACTGCACCAGAATGAGACGTTCCGCAGGGCGGTGGACTTCGCCCGGGTGGAGGGGATCATCCCGGGAGCCGAGCCCACACACGCCATCGCCCAGGCGATGATCGAGGCGGAGAAGGCGAAGGAGTCGGGCGAGGAGAAGGTGATCCTCTTCAACCTCTCCGGTCACGGGCACTTCGACATGGCGGCCTACCAGTCGTTCGTCGACGGCGGTCTCCAGGACTACGAGTACCCGTCGGAGAGAATCGCCGCCGCGATGGAGAAGGTCCCGGTCGT
>JAGFIR010000033.1 GCA_024103415.1 Acidimicrobiales bacterium | reverse complement strand
CGACGACATCGACTACGAGGTCGCCATCGCTCAGATCCATGCCGCCGCCGACACCGCTCCGTCCGAGATCCGGTCGGACTTCAAGATCTTCGCCGAGGAGGTCGAGAAGCTGTACCGGGCCATGGCCGACATTGATATGAACCCCGGCGAGATGCCCTCGCAGGAGCAGATGGAGAAGATGATGGAGGCCCTGGGATCGATCGACGAAGAGCGCTTCACCGCTGCTGCGGAGAAGCTCGAGGCCTGGTTCGAGGAGAACTGCGACTAGGACGACCCCGGTCCGGGTCTCGCGCCAGACTCAGGTCATGACGTGCGCTGAGACCCTCCGTCAGTCGGGTGCTATCTGAGCGGGATGCTCCGGATCGTGCCCGCCAACCAGGCGGCCTGTGACGACCTCCAGGTCGTGTTCGGGGACCGCGGGACGGGTCACGTCTGCCAGTGCCAGCGCTACAAGCTGTCGCCCGGCGAGTCGTTCGGGGTGGTCCCCCGGGAGGAGCGAATGCTCCGCCTCTGGGATCAGACCGATTGCGGCAACCCGGGCTCCGACCGGACCACCGGACTGGTCGGGTACCTCGGAGACCAGCCCGTCGCCTGGTGCGCGGTCGAGCCCCGATCGGCCTACCAAGGTCTGCTCCGGGTCTACAAGATCCCATGGGAAGGGCGGGACGAAGACAGGACCGACCCGACCGTGTGGGCCATCACCTGCCTCTTCACGAGAGCCGGCCACCGCAGGCGGGGCCACAGCAAAGAGATGACGTTGGCCGCCGTCGAGTTCGCTCGCAGCCGTGGAGCTCGGGCGGTGGAGGCCTACCCGATCACCGTGAAGAACGTGATCCCCGAGGAACTGCACGTCGGCACACCGGACACCTTCGCCGCGGCGGGCCTGGTGGAGGTGTCACGACCGACGAAGCGACGGATCGTGATGCGTCGGGAGTTCGGTTAATCCTCGGGGACGCTGATATCGGCAACCCGGGCTCCCAGATGGTCCGCCAGATCGCGGGGCGAGAGGTGGACGTTGACACCGTGGGCCCCGCCACCGATCGCCACCATGGGCTGATCCATGGCGGCCCGGTCGATGATCACGGGAAGCTGCATCCGCGCGCCGAATGGCGTGATGGCACCCCGCTCGTAGCCGGTTACCTCCCGCGCCTCCTCCGCGTCGGGCATTGTCATCCGCCTCACTCCGAGGAGGTCGCGGAGCTTGGGCCAGTCGAACTTCCGTCCCCCGGGGACGAGGACGAACAGGTAGTCCCCCTCACCACGACGGACCACCAATGTCCGCAGCAGCGCGCTGAGGGGTATCCCCTGGAACCCGGCGCTCTCCTCGGCGCTCCTGGCCCGCTCGGTGCGCACGACCTGGTACTCGAGATCGGAGTCGGCGAGCGACTCGAGTGCGGGGTTGTCGGTCATGTCGAAGACGTTAGGTCTCACTTTTCCGTCGCGGCACGAGCGCCCTAGAATCTCACCTCCGAAAGGGCCCATAGCTCAGTCCGGTTAGAGCGCATCCCTGATAAGGATGAGGTCGGAAGTTCAAGTCTTCCTGGGCCCACTGGCTTTCCCCAACGACTAGTTGACATTCGTCAACTTGCGATGGAGCCATCTGCAGGCATCCGCACCCTTCTGTACCCCTCTGAGATGGGAACCTTTGGGGGGACGTTCGCCCCTGGGTTGCTGGTGGTCGTGATTGACGTAGTTCCCTTGGTCCGGTCATCTACCTTTGGTGGCCGATGCCAACCGACGCAGAACCGGTCGCCATTGAGTTGCGCGACTCGGAGGAGCCTGGTCAGGCCGAGGAGGTTCTTGACCCAGCCGGTGTCGTGCGCGACCCCACTCTGTTCCTCCTGACTCCAACCACGGGCGGACCTGATCTCTCTGAGGTTCTGGGCGAGTCGGTCAGCCAGGTACGTCGGGGCTCGGCGCTGTTCCACCGGAGCCAGCACAGTGTGGTGCAGACGATAGGTCTACAGCCGATAAGTAGCGATGCCGATATGTGGCGAAGGCGACTTGGGAGTTGAGTTCTATGAGTCACAACGCATTGCATCGGTGGTGGTCCTGGAGGGCGATTGTCGGCCTGTTGGTCACGACGTTGGCTCTGACCGCTTGCGGTCCATCGGTGATCGATGGTGCCGAGGTCGAGAAGGCTCTAAAGGAGTGGGCGGAGAAGATTCCCGGCCAGGACGAACCCGTCACGGCGGAGTGCCCTGCGACGGCGAAGGCCGAGCCGGACTACCGATTCATCTGCACACTGTCGGACAGCACCGGCACCTACTCGGTGCGCGTCACGGTGCTGAACTCCGACGGCCACGTCGAGTGGGAGTTGCTGGGCTGAGGGGCTCCGCGCTGCCTACACCGAATTGATGCCCCCGAGTGGCGGTTGACCGTTATGACCCGGGTCGCCGTCTCTCGGGGGCAATTGTCGATCCGCCGAAGTCATTATTTGACCGTAAAGCCCTCCGCGGAGCCGACTGGATCAGAGTAATCAAGCCGCGGAAGCGCGCTTCGGGTCGAGTGCGTTGCGGGGCTGAGCCTCAGTCGGTGGTCGCCAGCTTCTCCGAAATGCGGCGGACGATCTCAAGCGCCTGCTCCTTTGAGGCCCAGGCCGGCGCGGGGTCGAACTCCTGCTTCGCGAGCGCACGAAGAAGGTTCTCGTTGTTCTGATCGAGCATCGCCACGACGGTGGCGATCAGGTTGTCAATGTCGTCGGCAAGGTCTCGTCGGATGAAGGCGATCCTCCTGACGTCGGGTCGAACGTCACGCCATTGATCAACGCGGAGGTTGTGTGTCGCCGCGTCCGCCTCGCCATTGAATCTCTCCATCGGCGAGAACTCCTCGATCATCGTTCTCGCTCTGCCGATGTCGGTGGCAGCTTGAAGCAGGCGCCCCTCGTCACGCTCCAACACCCACCTTTCCCGTGCGCTGCGATCCTGGAGGATGGTCACCACCACTGACCCTGCCAGGGTGAGGACCGAGCCCAACACGATTGACCAGAAGTCCATCGGTGCGAGGCTAACCCGGCCTGTGGAGGTGCGGCTCTAGTCGGCGGTGACGAGTCCGCCTCGGTCCTCGCCGCCATCTCGCCATTCCATCTGACGCCAGCGCGACGTCTGGCCGTCGGTGCCACCCGAGGGCATCGCGTTGTCGTCTCGGGCCGGGGATGGCGCCGTGATCGGTGGCAGGCTGAGAGCGGCCTGGAACTCGCCGTCGAGAAGGAGCCGAAGACCAAGTCCAGCCGTCGCGAGGTTCCCATCTCCCCGGAGTTGGCTCATATCCTCGAGGACCACTGTGTTGCTTGGGACGTGGGTCCCGACGATCTGATCTTCACGATGGTTGAGGGCGGGCCGCTGCGGAGGACTCGCTGGGCCAAGCGCTATCTCCGTCCGGCGGTCGATGCGTCGATCGGTGGGCGCTTCACTCCCCATGACATGCGCCACACCCACGTCGGGTTGCTCATCGCACAGGGTGTCCACCAGGAGGTGATCGCTGAGCTCGTCGGTCACGGATCTTCCTCGGTGACTATGGCCGTACATGGAGGTGTTCTGCCGAGCGCCGCGGAGGGTGCTGCAGCAGCACTTTCCGGGGCAATTCGGGACTCCGGGTGGGGACAATTGGGGGTACCGCCGGATGAAGTGCCTGCTCAGAGTGCCTAAATAGCATCCCTGATAAGGATGAGGTCCGTGGTTCAAGTCCACGTGGGCCCACCCAGACCTCTTCGGGAATCGTCCACCTTCCGCTCATCTCTTTCGCCGATAGCCTGAAACGCGATGAGTCGACGCCCTCTCGTCGCCCTGCTCCTGGTCATCGGGCTCGCCTCCTGTGGGGTCGAGGTCTTCGGCTCCGGTGGTCAGACCACCCTGGAGACCACCTCCTCGACCTCCCTGGCTACCACCACCTCGATCGCGCCGACCACGACCGCGCCGACCCCGACGACCGAACCGGTCGATGCGTGCGTCCAAGCCGAGCCCGTCGCCCGGGTGTTTCTCGATCTCGTCGAGTTCGCCATGAAGGACTGGGAACCGATCGCGGCCAATCAGGTCAGTGGAGCCGAGGCCGCAGCGCTGCTCGCCGAGCTGCGGGGCCGCCTCGTGGCCATCGGGGGTGAGCTGGACACCGCATCGATCTCAGACCCTCAGCTGCGAGCCATCTCCCGGAACTTCGACGACCTACTGGATGCGTTCGTCGCAAGCATCGACGAGCTCCAGGTGGCGGTCGCGAGCGGCGCCAATGATCCGATGCTCGACGACAACGGTGAGCCGCTCGACTCCCTCTGGCGCGTCGTGGTCCTGTTCGAGACGGCCTCGGACGAGTTCCGGACCTGGCTCGAGGGACGTTGCCCCGACCTCAACCGTCTGGTCGACGAGCAGATCGCCCGATACGAGTAGGCCGATCCGGCGAAGTCTTCGTCCCCGTTTCCGGCGTAAGAGCCGACGCCACCAGGACCCCGGCGACACCCACGAGGGCAACCCGGAGCCACGTCGCGATCCCGGGCAGAATCGAGTCGAGGAACGAGTAGCCCTGCGCGGATTCCAGGGCGACGATCGCCAGCAGGGCGACCGCGGCGATCACCTGGAGCACGGCCTCCCATCTTCCCGAGAACTGACCGAACCCCCGACTCCCGCTCCGAATGCCGGCCAGGATCCTCACCGACTGCCCCAACACACCGATTGAGGCGACGCCGATCAGGATCCAGGCGAGCACCGGGGCGCGGGCGGCGATGGCGAAGCCAACCGGGTCGACCCCGTTCCATGCGGACCAGTCGGCCAACAGATGGGCCACGAGCGGCCAGCTGCGCTGACTGTTGGCGATGATCACGATGCCTTCTCCGGTCTCGGGGACCAGGTGGAAGTGAGTCATCCAGCCGTGACCCTGACCCCCGTGCCACACCGCCCGCCGGCCATCCGAGAGCGTCTCGACGAAGTGGCCCAGACCGTAGGAGGGTGAGGCGAACCGGAAGAGCCCACCGACCTCCGCCTGCGGGCGATGCATCTCCTCGAGACTGGAGACGTCCAGCACAGGGTTCTTCCCATTCAACGTGCCGGCAGCGACGAAGCGGGCGATGTCCTCCACCGTGGCGAGCAGGCCACCGGACCCCTTCTCCGGATAGACGTAGGGTCCGACACTCCCCCCGTCCAGGTCGTACCCGACCGGCATCCGGGAGGTCAGATCCTCCGCCCAGCGGAACGACGAATCGACCATCCCCAGCGGCTCCAGCACCTCCCGCTCCATGTACCCGGCGAAGTCCTCACCCGTGACCCTCTCGATGAGCAACTCCAGGAGGTTGAAGCCGGTGTTCGAGTAGAGGAAAGTGCCACCCGGCTCCCCAACCATCTCGAGATCGGCTGCGATGGCATCCTCCAGCGCCGGGATCGAGCCCTCGGGCGGGTACTCGCGGCCGATCGTTCCCATCCCGACACCAGACGTGTGGGAGAGCAGATGACGGATCGTGATCTCCGGAGCAATCTCCCCGACCGGCGGCGGGAGGGAGCCGATGTGCTCGGCAACGGGGTCGTCGAGGGCGATGGCCCCTGCTTCGACCAGGGTCATCACGCCCCAGGCGGTCACGGACTTGGAGATCGACTCGGCGCGGCTGACGGCATCCACGGTCATCGTTCGGCCGGCCTCGACGTCGGCGAGCCCGAATGCATCGGACCAGACCAGCCGGCCGTCGACGACGAGGGCGATCTGGACACCGGGGACGTCGTACCTCTCCATCAGGTGGATGGTTCGATTCTCGAGATGGGCGAGGAACTCGCTCTTCGAATCGGACGCGAGGGACTGAAGCGGGATGGCGGACAGCGTCAGGATGATCAACCAGGCCAGGACCCGGCGCCGCGCGGATCCGC
>JAGFIR010000028.1 GCA_024103415.1 Acidimicrobiales bacterium | reverse complement strand
ATACACTGCCCCGGCCGATGCGATCCCTCATCCCCAACTTCCTTCGCGGCTTCGCCATGGGCACCGCCGACCTCATCCCCGGCGTCTCGGGCGGCACCATCGCCCTCGTCCTCGGGATCTACCGCAGGCTCGTGGCGTCGATCAGATGGGGGGCAGGAGCACTCGGGTCGCTGGTCCGGCTCGATTTCGCCGGCTTCGCCCGAAAGCTCAAGGAGATCGAGTGGACGCTCATCGTCCCGCTCCTCCTCGGTATCGGAGCTGCGGTCATAGCCCTATCCCACCTCATCGAGGACCTGCTCGAGGACCACCCCCTGCGGATGGCGGGTCTGTTCTTCGGATTGGTAGCCGGATCGATCTTCGTGGCCTGGCGACTCGTGGAGAGACGGGACGCCCGCGCCATCGGAACCCTGATCGTGGCGGCGATAGTCACCTTCTGGCTCCTTGGTCTGAGAGGGGGCGCAGTCGAGGACCCTTCGCTGCTGGTCTTCTTCGGATCGGGAGCCATCGCCATCTGCGCCATGATCCTCCCCGGGGTCTCCGGGTCGTTCCTCCTCCTGATGATGGGGATGTACGCCAATGTCCTCGGGGCCGTCAACGAGCGCGACCTGCTCGCCGTAGGGGTCTTCGCACTCGGGTGTGTCATCGGCCTGGCGTCGTTCTCCACCCTCCTCAACTACCTGCTCGAACGTCACCAGGACATCGTGATCGCCGCGATGGTCGGGCTCATGGTCGGTTCGCTTCGCGTCCTCTGGCCCTGGCCGGAGGGCACCGACGGCACCAGCCTGGCCTGGCCCTCCGGTGACGTGCTGATGCCGATTCTCCTGGCGCTCATCGGCGCCGTAGTGGTCCTGGCGATCACCCGAAAGGAGAAGACGGTCGCCGTCGAGGTGGACGAGGCTGGAGAGACCGCCGGGTCGACCCACTGAACCTGGGCCTCTGGTAGACAGCGGGTGCGACCTGGTACGTCGCCCTGCTCCGCGGCATCGCACCGACCAACCCCGCAATGGCCAACGCCAACCTGCGCGCCGTGGCCGAGTCCGAAGGTCTGGAGGACGTGGCCACCGCCTACTCTCACCCCTGATGAGCGTCTCGTCCCGGCTCCAGCCCTTCGGAGTCACGATCTTCGCCGAGATGACCGCGTTGGCCCAGGCCCACGACGCGATCAACCTGGGGCAGGGATTCCCCGACTGGGACGGCCCGGACTTCGTGAAGCAGGCGGCCGCCGAATCCATGCGCAAGGGCGGATCCGACCAGTACCCGCCGATGCCCGGGATCCCGCCACTGCGCCAGGCGATAGCCGACCGCTACTCGGCGAAGCTGGGGAGGGAGATCGATCCCGACACCGAAGTAACGGTCACCTGCGGGTGCACCGAGGGGCTGTTCGCCAGCCTGGTCGGTCTGGTCGACCCCGGCGACGAGGTAGTGATCATCAACCCCTATTACGACTCCTACCCGGTCGGTGTCGCCATGGCCGGGGCGGTCCCGCGCCACGTCGTGCTCCGGCCACCCGACTTCAGGCTCGACGTCGACGAGCTGGCGGCTGCGTTCTCCGACCGTACGAAGGCCATCCTCCTCAACACACCGCACAACCCCAGTGGCCGGGTCTTCGACCGGGCCGAGATGGAGGCCGTCGCCGACCTGTGCATCGAGCACGACGTCATCGCAATCTGCGACGAGGTCTACGAGGAGATCACCTTCGGCCCCGAGCACATCCGCCTCGCCACACTTCCCGGCATGGAGGAGAGGACCGTCACGCTATCGTCGGTGGGGAAGACCTACTCGCTCACCGGGTGGAAGGTGGGCTGGGCGATCGCCCCTCATCATCTCACCGCGGGTGTGCGGGCGGCCCACCAATACATGACCTTCACCACCCCCACACCGGTCCAGCACGGCGCGGTCGCCGCCCTGGAGGCGCCGGAGACGTTCTACGACGAGCTAAGGGAGAGCTACCGGGCCAAGCGCGACCTGCTGGCGGACGGGCTGACCTCGGTCGGGTTCGACGTCCACATCCCGGACGGCACCTATTTCATGCTGGCCGGCTACTCGCGGTTCTCCGGAGAGGACGACCGGGCCTTCGCCCGCCGGTTGGTCGAGCAGGTGGGGGTGGCCGTGATCCCGCCCAGCGTCTTCTACGACGACCCGGCCGACGGGCACAGTCTGATCAGGTTCGCCTTCTGCAAGCAGACCCCGGTCCTGGAAGCCGCCGTCGAACGGCTCAGCCGGCTCTCTCCCAACTGACCTCGATCCGGCGGTCGAGGTCGGGGAGAGGCAGCGTCGCCGCCTCCTCTTCCACCGCGAGGACCTCCCGTGGCGTGAGATCACACCAGGTGGACGCCGTGACCCGATGCCCCGATCTCCGCCAGGTGCCGACCAGGTCGCCGTCGACGAGGATCGCTCCCGGCCAGACACGCGGAGTCCACAACTCGTCCCGATGACGCTGATCCGGGACCAGATAGGAGCGGTCGCTCCCGGCGTGGAGCAGCCAGAAGACATCCCCGCTGGGCAGGAGGCGGGCCGGTGCGGGCGGGTCCGGGGGCTTCCGGTACGAGTCCTCGTCCCTGGAGAGGATGAAAGCCGGGCCGGATTCCGTGGTCACCGGTGTCAGCTCCCCCTCGAGTCGCTCGAAGGCCGGGCCGGCGACCCTGGGCTTGATCCCGGCCCAGACGGCGAACCCCGATGCGGTTCCGGGGCCCAGGACGTGCAGGTAGCGCCTGGCGAGCTCGGTGGCCGCATCGGCGGGGTCCAGGTCCGGGGCCGGCACGGTCCAGATGTAGACGGGCCCGGCGCCCTCCCACCGGACGAGGACGGTCCCGGTGGCGGCCGCGTATCGCAGGGCGTTGTGATCGCCGAGTCGCATGCGTTGGCTGGCCTCCCGGATCAGCACCCGCTCGCCTCCGATCGCATCCTGCAGACGCCGGGCGATGTCGAAGGCGCGCTCGGCGCCCTTGGGATCTGCCGGGAGCCGGCTCAGGGTGAAGATGCCACGGTCGACTTCGGGGACGACGTATGTGGCATATCTCGGGCCCCACACCTGGGCGTAGGCCTGATCCTCCCAGACCAGCGGGGGCGTGCCCTCGACGCGGGCATGGACGGAGAGGACGGCGGAGCGAGGGACGCTGTCCTGGAGACCGGCATGCGCCGCGGCCTCGAGGGACCCGGGACCGAATGGGAGACGGCTGTCGAGGTGGTTGGCCCTCCTCCGATGGGCGAGCACCTGTGAGCGGGTCAGCTCCAGGGTCGCCATCAATTCAGTCTCCTGCCTTTTCGCCGTTGCGGGACGAAGCGAGGGCCGCGGCGCTCATCGCCATGGAACTTCCGGCCAGCGCAAGCGCCACGATCGCGAAGACGTTGAGCCCGGAAGAGCCCCCATCGTCATCGTCCGCCTCGACGGCGATGGTCAGGCCGGGAGCCGGCTCCTCGAGGTCATGGGGGTCCTGGCCGTCGGCAGGGATCGCGATCCACGCGTGTTCCGTGTCCCCGCACCGCTGGACGACGGGGAAGAAGACGGCGTCGCCTTCATCCCCGTAGATGGTGGCGCGGATCTGGAAGACGTCGGTATGGGCATCCTCGAGGCTCCCACCCGACCAGGTGACGTTCGTGACGCCCTCCGTGATCTGCCGATCGCCGGCATCTATGGGCTCCGGCAAAGGCCCTGTTTCGACATCGAGGTCCCATCCGGCCTTCGGAAACGGCTGCACCGAAGCAACCCCACCGGGGATCTGGATCGACACGGAGGTGGTCGGCTGGCCCTCACAGCCATGCCCGATGCGGAAGGAGAGGGTCACGCCCGAGCCCGCCGGTACCTCGGACGGCTCCAGCCCCACATGCGCCATGGCCGGCAACGCCAGTGCCAGAACGAGGGCACACGCCATCATCGCCGACCGCAACATCTTCATCTCACACGCTCCTCTTCTGCCGTCATCTGACCCTAACGCCCGCTCCGAGGGCCTATTCCAGTACCGCCGAGAAGGGCACGACCTCCACCCCGAACCAGTGGGGGTTGCCGTCATCGGTCATCAATACCAGGGGGAAGCGGTCACCGGCTCCCAGACCGGCATCGACTCCTTCGCACATGACGTGGAGACCACCCGAGGAGAACGTCAACGGCTCACCCGCTGTAAACGGGATCTCGTCGCGGTGCATCATCGTGGCGGTCCCGTCGGGGTTGATCACCGACTCGTGGAGGCTCACCTCCTCACAAACCGGTGATTCACCGGCCACGAGGGTGCCGTCGAAGGAGGGAACGATCGTGGCGTACACGACCGCGCTGGTCGCACCGCCGGGCGGCTCCGGCATCACGACCCCGATGCCCGCCAGCCCGGACCCGGGGATCACGGCATCGCCGGGGCCGTAGGTGATCGCCTGGACCCCCTCTTCGAACGAGCCAATCCTCGCCCGCACCTCAGCCGACCATCTGGCTGTGTCCGGTATCTCGACCGTCGTCTCGAAGCCCTCGGCGCTCGGCTCGGTCTCGTAGCTGGCGCGACCGTCGCCGTCGTCGGACACCAACACAATCGGCGCCGACCACAACTCCGCGGGACGACCGTCGCCGTCGAGCACCGTCAGCTTCACGGTGTTGACCCCCGGGGTCCCGGGCTCGAAGCGCACAGCGAGCGTGTAGGGGCCGAAGCTCGCCTGGATCGTCTCGGCCGCCATCGACGGCTCCATCACCGACCCGGAGGACGGGTCCTGATCGACGAGGAAGCCGGAGACGACGAGGACGAGGGCGACGAGGGCCGCCTCGGCCGGCACGGTCGACCGGAGACGGCCGGCCTTCTCCCCTCCCCCGGGGGAAGCGGCTCGTCGATTGACGATGGCGATCGCGGCGGCGAGGACGACCAGGACGACCTTGGCGAGGATGAGACGCCCGTGGGTGGTGTCGATCGCCGCGGGCAGCGATCCATGGATCCTCCAAGTCATGGCGAGCCCGCTGCCGAACACCGCAACCAGGCACCAGATCGCGTACCTGCCGAAGCGCCTCGCCTGGTCCGCCGCCTCGGGCCGCCGGGAACGGGCGACGAGCGCGAGACCCGCCAACCCGCCCGTCCACACGGTCCCGGCAAGGAGATGGACCACGTCGGCCCCGGCCACCATCCAGGTCGGCTCGAAGCT
>JAGFIR010000017.1 GCA_024103415.1 Acidimicrobiales bacterium | reverse complement strand
TCGGCGATCATCCGGTCACCCGGGCCGATGGGTGCGGTGGCGTCGATGACGAACAGGACGACGTCGACCTCCCCGAGGGTCCCTTGGACCAGCTTGTTGAGCCTGGCGCCGAGCTCGTTCTGCGGCTTGTGGAGACCGGGTGTGTCGATCAGGACGAGCTGGAAGTCCTCCCCGGTGACTACGCCGCGGATGGCGTTGCGGGTGGTCTGGGGGCGGGACGAGGTTATGGCGACCTTGGTCCCGACCATCTGGTTGACAAGTGTGGACTTGCCGACGTTGGGCCGCCCGACGACGGCGCAGAAACCGGATCTCACTGGACGCCGACGGCAGGCTCGACCGAGACCCCGACGACGGCCACGCGGCGACCCTGCATCCGCTCCACCCGGAATGCGACGGTGTCGAGGTGGAAGACCTCGCCGACCTCCGGCACACGCTCGGCCAGACCCAGCACCAGGCCGCCGACCGTGTCCCACTCCTCATCGGGAAGGTCGACCCCCAGCACCTTCTCGAGCTCGTCGACGGGAGTGCGGGCGTCCACCTCCCACCCATCCTCCCTGGGCACGATCAGGTTCTCCACCAGGTCGGTCTCGTCCGAGATCTCACCGACCAGCTCCTCGATCAGGTCCTCGATGGTGACCAGACCGACCACGTCGCCGTACTCGTCGACGACCATCACCTGGTGCTGGTGCTGCTCACGCATCTCGCTGAGCAGGCTCGAGGCGTACTTGGTCTCGGGAACGAACTCGACCGGTCGCATCACGTCGGAGACCGACTCCGGCCTCCTGTCGGTGTCGCCGATCGTGGACAGCAGGTCCTTGACGACCACGATCCCGACCACGTCGCCGTTGGTGGTCACCGGGATCCGGGAGTAGCCCTCTTCGGTCGCCACGGAGATGAGATCGTCGATCGACGCGTCGGCGGCGATGGTCACCATGTCGGGCCGGGGGGTCATGACCTCCCGGACCACCGTCTCGCTGAACTCGAGGACCGAGTCGATCAACTCGCGCTCCTGCTCCTCGACGTCGTCTTGCTCCTGGCTCTCCTCGGGGGTCTCCTCGATCTCCTCCTCCGACGCCAGGAGGTCGTTCGCCAGGCCGCCGACAGCGGTGGCGATGCCGAGCACGCCTGCGGACCGGTAGGCGATGGCGTGCGGGTTCCACCTTCCGAGCGAGCGGGGCAACGGGTCGCCGAACACGAACATCACGGCTCCCACGAGCAATCCGGTCACGATCGCGGAGCCGAACTCCATGCCCGACGTGAACGCGGTGACGGCGAGCACCACGGCGATGATCAGCAGCCCGGAGACGACAACGCCGACGGCCGGCGTGATCGACTCGCGGTCGTCCAGGAGGTCGGCCACCCTCTGGGCGCCCTTGACGCCGTCCGAGGCGTCACGGAGCGCGTCGGCGCGTGGCACGCGGGTCACCGCGGTGCCGGCGGCCCGGATCCAGGCGGCCAGGGCCAGCAAGGCCACGGACAGGATGATGGCGACCGTCACCGGCGCTTCCTCCCCACCATTGCCAGGAGCTGTCGCTCCCGGTCCTCCATCACGGTGGCCTCGTCGTCTTCCTCGTGGTCGTAGCCCATGAGATGCAGGATCCCGTGGGCCGTCATCAGCGCCATCTCGTCCTCGAACGACACGCCCATCTCGTCGGCGGCGCGACGGACATACGAAGGTGCGATGAGAACGTCGCCGATGACCAGCGGCGGGCCGGCGGGATCACGGTCGGGCACGACACCAGGCGTCAGGGGCTCGATGGGGAACGAGAGGACGTCCGTGGGCCCCTCCCCGCCCAGGTAGCGGGCGTTGTAGTCGGCGATCTCGTCGTCGGACACGAGGACGATGGCGACCTCGGTGTCATCCGGGAACCCCTCTTCCCTGAGGACGGTCTCGGCGATCTGGCGCAGCTCGACCGTGTCGACCTCGTCCGCCTGTTCGTTGGCGAGAAGGACGCCCACGGTCAGGCCCGAGGCCTCGTCGAATCCGAATGCCCCGTTGCCGGGGCGCTGCTACTGAGGGGGTCGTCCATCAACTTCCGGGAAAGTTCGGGTAGGCGATCCTCTGATGGTAATGACCGACCAGTGAATCCAGGAAGGCTCTTCGTATCTGTGTCAGCTCTCCAAGGGTGAGCGGCGACTCCGAGAGCTGGCCGTCCTCGACCTTTTCCTCGACGATCCGGTTGACCACCTTCTCGATGGCCTCGGGAGTTGGCTCCTCGTTCTGGAACACCGCCCGACATGCCGCCTCGAGGGAATCCGCCAGCATCAGGATCGCCGTCTCTGCCGTCCGGGGTTTGTGGCCGACATGGCGGAAGTCGTCGATGTTGACGTGGTCTCCGTCCTCAGAGCGCGCCTTCTCGTAGAAGTAGCGCATGACTCCGTCGCCGTGGTGGCAGACGATGCCCTGGGTCACTTCCGAAGGGATCTTGAACCGACGGGCGAGGGCGACGCCGGCGGTCACGTGCGACCGGATGATCTCGGCCGACTCCTTGGGCTCGAGGAAGTCGTGCGGGTTCTGCATCCCGAACTGATTCTCGATGAAATAGGTCGGGTTCTCCACCTTGCCCAGGTCGTGGTAGTACGCCATCGCTCGGGCGAGCAGCGGGTTGGCGCCGATAGACCGCGCCGCGGCGTCGGCGAGTGTGCCGACCATGAGCGAGTGGTTGAAGGTGCCGAACGCCTCCTCCTGGAGGAGTTGGAGCGCTTGATGGTTGCGGTCGGTGAGGTCGAGCAGGCGGAGCGTGGTGGTGACGTCGAACGCCGACTCGAAGAACTGAAGGGCGGCGAGCCCGACCAACGCTGCGATCACCGACGCCCCGAACGCCCACGCCGCCGCTTCCCCGACCACCTCGTACCAGGTGTCGTTGGTGCCGACGTGGAACGCCGATGCCGTGGCGAGAGCCACCACTGCAGCCGCGCCGGAAGACATGACGACCGCGTTGCGGAAGGCGCCCCGCGAGCTGACGGCGCTGACGAACGGGATCGGGACGACGGCGGCGAGCGCCGCGTACACCGACAACCCGGCGTCGTTTGTGCCGAGGGCGGTGAGGACACCGACGCCCAAAGCCATGAGGATCCCGATGCGCTGGTCGAAGAGGACTGCGGTGATGAACCCGAATGCCACCGCGGGGAGGACGTACATGCGCGGGCCCTCGGCGAAGCCGACGGTCGCCCGCACCGCAATGGCGGCGAGCAGGAGGACAATCCCGAGCAGGGCGACCATCCGCGGCCGAGACCAGATCTCCTTGCGGAATCGGGCCAGATACATGCCGATCGCCGCCACCGTCACGGCGACGACTCCGAGGATTCCTGCTGTGGCCCGCTCCAGGGTCAAGGAGCTGGCCGTGGCCGCGATGGCGTCGATGTGGAGCTGCGTGAGCCGCGTTCCTTCGGTGACGATGGGCTCGCCGGCGACGAATGAGACGGTGATGTCATCCACCGCCGCTGCCGCAGCCTCCTTGGCCTGCTCCGTCGCTGCCTGGTCGGTGAGGATGTTGGGCAGGAGGAAGGACGCCACGATGTCGGCGGCGGCCTCGCTGCCGGCCTGGTCCTGCTGGGTGCCGTGGATCACCGGCGGAGGGCTGTTTCGGACGCTGGTCTGCGCAGCCTGTAGGCCGTCGAGCTCGATCCCGGTGCTGAACTCCTGATAGGCCCGACCGATCGCCTGCTGGAGCACGGTCGGAAGCCGGGGAGGCTGGCCCAGGGCGGATCGGAGCACGTCGTTGGAGGCGGTGGACACGAGGTAATCGGCGGTCTGATCGAGAACGACGCTGAACTGCGCCAGCAGTGCGTCCCGGGCCTCTTCCGTCGGAGCCAGGTTGGGCGCCACCGCGATGTCGTCGACGGCACAGGTTTGCTCGGTGCAGGAGAAGGCGTGGGCAAAGGTCTCCGGGACGACTGCCCAGCCTCGTGGCAAGGCGGGATCGTTTCGTTCCACCGAGACCAAGCCATACGGTGAAGTCACCTGTGCGGTGAAGGTTCCATCGGCGGCCGTCCGGGCGACGACGCTCTCGTCGGCAGTCCGAACCGTCACCGCAAAGGAGCTGGCGCCCTGATCGATCCAATCGCTTTGCGCCTCGGGGTCGAACACTCCGTTCCCGTCGGCGTCCAGGTAGACGCGGCCGGTGATCGTGAACGGGCCAGCCGGGATCTCCTCACCTTCCGCAGGCACCGGCATCTCGGGCATCGAGTACGCCGATGCAGGCGGAGTCGGGGCGATCACGATCTCGTCGGCCATGGCAAAGATCTCAGAGATGCGGTCTCTCACCGCTCCCTCGGTCTCAGCGTTGCGCTCCTTGATGGGCTCCACCGACTCGCGTGCGGCCTTCTCGGCGGCTTCCGTCGCAACCGTGTCGGGGACCGTGGCCGATTGCTCGGCGACGAAGGTCATGGGCGCCAGTTGGCCGACCTCGAGCTGAGGCGTGTCCGGCCCGATCCGGTAGATGAGGACACTC
Source organism: Acidimicrobiales bacterium (assembly GCA_024103415.1). Lineage (GTDB taxonomy): Bacteria > Actinomycetota > Acidimicrobiia > Spongiisociales > ZC4RG35 > ZC4RG35. The sequence goes on along the minus strand of JAGFIR010000017.1, from coordinate 422 downwards.
CAGATCGCCACGACGACGGCGAGGAAGATGGCGAGCCGGATGGCGGTGGGACGGTTGATCACTTCTGCTCCGTCTCGTACCGCTGGTACGCCTCGACGATCGAGGCGACGATGCGGTGGCGGACGACGTCGCGAGAGGTGAGCTCGACGAAGGCGACGCCCGGAATGCCGGCCAGGATCTCACGCACGACCCGCAGGCCGGATACGCGTCCGGTGGGGAGGTCGGTCTGGGAGATGTCCCCGGTGATGATCATCTTGGAGTTGAAGCCCAACCGGGTGAGGAACATCTTCATCTGCTCCGGAGTCGTGTTCTGCGCCTCGTCGAGGATGACGCACGCATCATTGAGCGTCCGTCCTCTCATATAAGCGAGCGGGGCGATCTCGATGGTTCCCCGGTCCATGAGCGAAGACGTCTCCTCGGGT
>JAGFIR010000011.1 GCA_024103415.1 Acidimicrobiales bacterium | reverse complement strand
CGACCTGGTCGGGTGCGGCGCCACCGGCGTCTATGGCGTCGACGTCCATGTGGTCGGCGAGCCACGGGATCAGCTCATCCTTGCTCCCGGTGAGGATGTTGACCACTCCCCCGGGCACATCGGATGTGGCGAGGACCTCGGCGAAGGTGATCGCGGGCATGGGTGCCGACTCGGCGGCGAGAACGACGGTCGTGTTGCCCGGTACCAGGACCGGGATCACGGCCCCCGCCAACCCAAACAGAGCGGGTTCCTCCGGTGCCACCACACCGACCACGCCCGTGGGCTCCGGCGTCGAGATGTTGAAGAAGGGCCCGGCCACCGGGTTCAGGTTCCCGAGCACCTGGGCGAACTTGTCCGACCAGCCGGCGTACCACACGATCAGATCGACGGTGTCGGCGACTTCGCGGGTGGCCTGGGCCCTGGTGGCGCCCAGGTCCATCAACTGCTCCACGAACGTCCCCGTCCGGTCCTCGAGGGTCTCGGCGATCCGATAGATGACCTGGCCGCGGTTGTAGGCGGTGGCCCCGGCCCAGCCGGGCTGGGCGCCGCGGGCGATCCGGACGGCGTCGCGGAGGTCCTTCCTGCTGGCCCGGGCCACGCGTGCCAGGACCTCGCCGTCGGAGCCGAGCGCCGGATACGAGCGTCCCGACTCCGAGCGGGGGAACTTGCCCCCGATGTAGAGCTTGTAGGTCTTGCGGACGTCGAGCCTGCTCATGCCTCGCTCCAGTCCAGGTACGGGAGCAGGCCGTGGCGGCCGCCCTCCCGGCCGAATCCCGACTCCTTGTACCCGCCGAACGGAGACGTCGGGTCGAACTTGTTGTAGGTGTTCGCCCACACGACACCGGCCTTCATCCGATCGGCCATCCAGAGGATCCGGGAGCCCTTGGAGGTCCAGACTCCCGCAGAGAGCCCGTACGGCGTGTTGTTGGCCTTCTCGACCGCCTCCTCCGGCGTCCGGAAGGTGAGGATGGAGAGGACGGGGCCGAAGATCTCCTCCTGGGCGATGCGGTGCGACTGGGAGACCCCGGTGAACAGGGTGGGCCGGAACCAGAACCCTTTGGAAGGCAGGGGGCAGTCGGGCTGGTACATCTCGGCGCCCTCCTGCTGACCGGACTCCACCAGCTCCTCGATCTTCTCCAATTGCTGTCGGCTGTTGATCGCCCCCACGTCGGTGTTCTTGTCCATCGGGTCCCCGACCCGGAGGGTGGCCAGTCGGCGCTTCAACTTGTCGACGAAGCGGTCATGGACACTCTCTTCGACGAGGAGACGAGATCCGGCACAGCACACGTGACCCTGGTTGAAGAAGATGCCGTTGATGACTCCCTCCACCGCCTGGTCGAGCGGGGCGTCCTCGAAGACGATGTTGGCGGCCTTGCCGCCCAGCTCCAGCGTCAGCTTCTTGCCGGTGCCGGAGAGCTGGGAGCGGATCAGCTTGCCCACTGCGGTGGAGCCCGTGAACGCCACCTTGTTCACGTCGGGATGAGTGACGACCAGCGAGCCGGTCTCCCCCGCCCCGGTGACCACATTGATCACCCCGGGTGGTAGCCCAGCCTCGGCGGCGATCTGGGCGAAGTGGAGGGCGGAGAGTGGCGTGGTCTCTGCCGGCTTGAGGACGACCGTGTTGCCGGCGGCGAGGGCGGGGGCGAGCTTCCACGCCAACATGAGAAGCGGGAAGTTCCACGGGATCACCTGCCCGGCCACCCCCAGTGGCCTGGGCTTGGCCCCCGGGAAGGCGTACTCGAGCTTGTCGGCCCACCCCGCGTAGTAGAAGAAGTGGGCGGCGACCAACGGGAGATCGATGTCCCGGGCCTCCCGGATCGGCTTGCCACCGTCGAGGACCTCGAGGACGGCGAGCTCCCGGGACCGCTCCTGGATCATGCGGGCGATGCGGAACAGGTGCTTGGACCGCTCCGTCGACGACATGCGACCCCACGGGCCCTCGAACGCGGCCCGGGCGGCGGCGACGGCGGCGTTCACGTCCTGCTCCCCCGCCTCGGCCACGGTGGCCAGCTTCTCCTCGGTGGCCGGGTTGATGGTGTCGAACCACCTGCCCGACTTCGGCTCGCGGAACTCGCCGTCGATGAACAGGCCGTAGCGATCCTCGATCTCGACGAGGTCGGTGGCCTCGCGCGACGGGGCGTACTCCCAGAGGAGCGGGGTGTGCGTGGTGGTCGGAAGACGGCTCAATCTCAGTCCTTCGTGAAGTAGTTGGGCGATGCGTACCGCCCGGTCTCGAGCCAGCGGATCTGCATCAGCACGTCGTTGAGGAGGGACGAGGCCCCGAAACGGAACATCTCCGGCGTCATCCAACCCTCGCCCAGGGTCTCGTTGAGCAGGACCAGGTACCTGATGGCGTCCTTGGCGGTGCGAATGCCACCGGCGGGCTTCATCCCCACCATGACACCGGTGGCGTCGTGAAAGTCACGGATCGCTTCCAGCATGACCAGCGTGACCGGCAGGGTGGCCGCCGGCGTGACCTTGCCGGTGGAGGTCTTGATGAAGTCGGCACCGGCGGCCATCGCCAGCACCGACGCCCTTCTCACGTTGTCATAGGTGGCGAGCTCGCCGGTCTCGAGAATCACCTTGAGGTGGGCATCCCCGCAGGCCTCCTTGACCCGTCGGATCTCGTCGAAGACCTTGAAGTACTCCCCCGACAGGAATGCGCCCCGGTCGATGACCATGTCGACCTCGTCCGCCCCGTCGGCCACGACCATCCTGGTCTCCTCGACCTTCAGCTTGGTGTCGGCCAGACCCGACGGGAAGTAGGTGGCGACCGATGCCACTGCCACGGAGGAGCCCTCGGTGCAGCTCACGGCGTGCCTGACCATGTTCGGGTAGACGCACACCGCGGCCACCGGCGGAATGGACGGGTCGGTGGGATCCGGCCGCAGCGCCTTGGCGCAGAGCTGTGCCACCCGACCGGGGGTGTCCTTGCCCTCCAGAGTCGTCAGATCCATCATCCGCACGATCAGATCGAGGGCGGCGCGCTTCGACTCCTTCTTGATGGAACGGGTGGAAAGGGAAGCGACCCGCTCGGCGACACCGACCTCGTCCACCGACGGGACACTGCGTAGGAACGTGCGAAGCGTCGGGGTCGTGACACGATCCGGGAGGATCGCCGACCTGTCGGAGGCGTGAGCGAGGGTCACGGGCTCAGCGTACCGCGGCCGGACCGGTCAACGCCCCGGCTCATGCGGCGGGTCGACCTGGCGCGGTCAGGTGCTGGGACCCTCCAGGAGACGGAAGGTCATGGACTGCGTGATGGACATGTCCATGCTGAACGAGACCATCTCACCCGTCTCCTCGTCCGGCACGTTGACGTCCATGCGGATTCGGTTGGAGCCACCCGTCTCCGTCCTCACCGCCACACCCGCCTCCGCGTCGAACCAGGTCGTCATCTCCTGCTCAGCGGCATCGACGTGGAAGAGGAACCTCATGCTGTCGCGAAGCTGCTCGAACATCGCCAGATCCTCCTCCGAGGGATCCTCGGGCATGAAGCCCTCGAACAGCGCCAGCAGGAGCTCGGCGAGGTCGAACTCTATCTCGGAGCTGGACACCACCGTGTCGATCACCATGACGTCCCGGCCGTCGAGATCCTCCATGCGATCAAAGGTGCTGGTGACGGTGGTGGTCGCCTTGTCGTCGCCGAACAGCGGGATCTCCGTGGTCTCCGTCCAGGTATCCCCGATCTCGATCCCCTCCTCAGGGAGCGCAGGACCGAAGAACTGGGTCGGGTTCATGCTCTGCGAGCCCATGTCGCCCATGGCGCCGAGGTCGAAGTCACCGAACAGACCGCCGAACGGGTCATCCATTCCCGGGACGGCGCCTTCGAGCGGCTTGCCCTGCTTGTCCACCACGATCGTCGTCGCCTGGGGCTCGAGATCGGCGAACTCGGGGAGCTCGTCCCGCTCCACCGGCGCACCGTCGACCTCGGCGTCGAACTGGAGACCGCTCAGGTCGGACGTGATCGTCAGCTCGTAGGTGTCGGGCTCCGGCCCATCGGCCACCTGGTAGGTGACCGTGGTCGGACCGAACACACGCATGGTCATGTTCCCCGGCAGGTCCTCGCTCTCGATGGCCGCCGAGTCACCGGTGCTGGTGAACTCGATGGTCTGGTCCATCTCGAGCTCGAAGGTGTACGTCTGGCCGGCCTCGAGTGCGTAGGAGACCTGGACCGGCTCCATCGGGACGGCCGTGGTCGTGGTCTGAGGCTGGGTGGGACTCGTGGTCGTGCTCTCACCCGACCCACCGCCGCAAGCGGCGAGGAACAGCGCGAGGACGCCGACCATGGCGATGGAACGGGCGCGAATCATCATGACCCCGAGATTATCGGCAGGTAGGTGGATAGGCATTAGGTCTACCCTCCGAGCCATGAGTCGCCGCATCCTGGTAGCCGTGGCCTGGCCGTATGCCAGCGGGTCCCGTCATCTCGGGCACCTCGCCGGCGCATACCTGCCCGCCGACATCTTCGCCCGCTATCAGAGGCTCGCCGGCAATCAGGTGCTCATGGTCTCGGGCTCCGACGTCCACGGGACGCCGATCACGGTGCGGGCCGACCAGGAGGGTGTCGAGCCCCAGGTCATCGTCGACCGCTATCACGCCGAGTTCCTCCGGGACTGGGAGACGCTGGGCATCTCCTGGGATCTCTACACCTCGACGGGAACCCCGAACCATTACGAGGTCACGCAGGAAGTGTTCATGAGGCTCCTCGAGAACGGGTACCTCGAGAAGCGAACCTCCAGCCAGTTCTACGACCCGGAGGCAGACAGGTTCCTCCCCGACCGCTATGTCCAGGGGACCTGCCCCCACTGCGGTTACGGCGAGGCACGCGGTGACCAGTGCGACAATTGCGGCCGGACCCTCGACCCGATCGATCTCATCGACCCCGTCTCCAAGATCAGCGGCGCCACGCCGGTGGAGCGAGACACCGAGCACTACTTCCTGCTCCTCTCCCGTCTCGAGGAGCCTCTCCGGGAGTGGCTGGAGACCAAGACCACCTGGCGCCGCCACGTCCGCAACTGGGCCCTCGGGATGGTCAACGAGGGTCTGCCCGATCGCGCCATCACCCGCGACCTGGAATGGGGCGTGCCGCTGCCCGTCGACGACCTCGGGCCCGGCAAGCGCATCTATGTGTGGTTCGACGCAGTCATCGGCTACCTCTCGGCTTCGAAGGAATGGGCCGCTTCATCCGGCGATCCGGACGCATGGCGTCTCTGGTGGGAGGATCCCGAGGCCGAGTCCTACTACTTCGTGGGCAAGGACAACATCCCCTTCCACACGGTGATCTGGCCGGCGATGCTCATGGGTTACGGCGACCTCAACCTCCCCACCGACGTCCCGGCCAACCAGTACGTGACGTTCGGGTCCAAGAAGGCGTCGGCCAGCCGGGGTGTGGGCCGGTCGATCGGCTGGTACGCCTCCCGCCTCGAGCCCGACGCCCTCAGGTACGCGCTCGCCTCGGTGCTGCCGGAACACCAGGACACCGACCTCTCCGACGAGGAGATCATCCGGCGGGTGAACGAGGAGCTGGTGGCCACGTGGGGCAACCTCGTCAACAGGGTGCTCACGATGAGCCACCGTAATTTCGACGGCGTCGTCCCGACCCCGGGTGAGCTCGACCCGGAAGACGAGGAGGTCGAGCGTCTGGCCACCCTGGTCCTGGAGCGCACGGCCGAAGCCATCGAGAAGGTCGAGTTGCGTGCCGGCCTGCGTGTCGCCATGGAGGCGGCGTCGGAGGTCAACGCCTATCTGAACGCCACCGAGCCCTGGAGGCTCCTCAAGACCGACCGCGAACGGGCTGCAACGGTCCTCTGGACGGCGATTCAGGCGATCGCCGGCATCCGGGTGGCCCTCCACCCCTATCTGCCCCACACCAGCGCCGTCGTCGGCGAGATGCTGGGTCTGGGCGGCGAAGTCGGCGAATGGTCGGCGCCGGGAGTGCCCGGTGGCCAGCCACTCGGTGAGATCGTCCCGTTGTTCGCCAAGCTCGACGAGACCGTCCTCGACGACTGATTGCAACTATCCGTGCCCGGGTAGCGTCCAATCGACATGGCACTGGCACGACTGGCGCGAATCGCCACCGGCTCCACTCTCCTGGTCGCGGGGACGGCCATGCTGGTGCTGCCCGGTCCCGGTCTCCTCACGATCGCCGCGGGCGTCCACGTGTTATCGAGGGACGTTCCCATGGCGGCGCGGGCGAAGGCCTGGTCACAGCGCAAACTCCAGGAGCGGCGGAGCAACTGACTCCTCCTCGTGGAGGGTCGGCAAGTCGATCATGGAGCGAAGGGCGTGCGTGCGGGCCGCGCCCCCTCCCGGCCTCCGGCCGTACTCCCCCGTTCCGCTACCGCTCCACGGGGGAGAAATCCTGAACTCAAATGAGGACGCCCCGGCGCAGGCCGGGGCGTCCAGAGACCGGGATACTTGGTGCCTAGTTGGCAGGCGGATAGACGCCGGCGCCCTTGGCCTTCTCGGTCTGCCAGAAGATGTCGGAGATCTCGTCGATCAGCTCGATGAGCTTCTCCCCATCGGCCGGGTCCACCGACTTCTTGGCGACACCAGCCTGATGGATGGCCCGCCAGAAGAGATCGTCGAGACCCTCGAACTCCTTGCGATGCTCCGGGGTGAAGAAATCGACCCAGAGCACCATCAGGTGGTGCTTGACGAGCTCGGCCCGCTCTTCCTTGATGAAGATGGCGCGGTCACGGAAGACCGGATCGTCCGACTCGTGGTATTTCTGCGCCGCCTTCATCACCGACATGGCCTCGATCTTGGCCTGGGCCGGGTCATAGACACCGCAAAACAGATCGCAGTGAGCATGTGCCACTGTCACTTGACGCATCGTTTCCTCCTTCGGAAACCCTTACCCGATTGACCATACTCCGAAAATGGCCATGATCCGTTTCCGGGTAGCCGAGGACTCGATGCTGCCCTCACTCCGTCCCGGTGACGAGTTCGTGGTCACCACATCGCGTCCCGCGCGCATCGGCGACGTAGTCGCCCTCCGCCATCCCACCCGTGAGGACTTCTGGCTCGTCAAGAGACGGGTCACTCCCCCGCGGCCCCTCCCCGACGACCTGGCATGGGTGGCGTCCGACAACCGGGAGGTCTCCGGCGTCGACTCCCGGTCCTTCGGTCCGGTGCCGGTTGGCGAGCTGCTGCCCAGGGTGGAGCGTCTCGATCCCATCGTCTTCGGGGAGGCAGTGGAATTGCTCGCTTCCGAGGACACTGCGCTTCGACGGCTGGTCGACGAGCATGGCACCCCGGAGCTGTGGGGGCGGCCACCGGGCTTCGCCACTCTCGTCCTCCTCATCCTCGAACAGCAGGTCTCTCTCGAGAGCGGCGCCGCCATGTTCAGACGTGTATCCACAGCCGGCGGGGGCGTGACACCGGAGGGGATCCTCGGGCTGGGGACCGACGGTCTGAGGAGGATCGGGGTCACCAGGCAGAAGGCCGACTATCTGGTCGGGCTGGCGCAGCAGGTCGACAGCGGCGACCTCGACCTGGCGTCACTCGACGCCGCTCCCGAGGATGAGGCCCGACGGGCACTGCTCGCCTGCAAGGGCATCGGCCCGTGGACCGCCGACGTCTACCTCCTGTCGGCACTCCGGCATCTCGACGTCTTCCCGACCGGCGACCGGGCACTACAGGTCGGCGCAGCGGAGGCCCTGGGCCTCGCGGCCGTCCCGACACCCGACGAGCTCGAGCTGCTCTCCATTCCGTGGCGGCCTCTGCGAGCGGTGGCCGCCCGGCTCATCTGGCACGCCTACCTGGCACGGCGGGGGCGGACCGAGCCCCGGCACGCCGACCTGGCCGCCGATTGAGCCGCCCCCACACGCACCTCCGGATCGCGCGTAGAGTCACAGCATGACCGAATTCGTGGTCGCGATGGAGAACCGACCCGGTCGTCTGGCCAGCCTCACCGAGGCACTCGCCCAGGCCGGGGTCAACATCGAGGCTCTGACCGCCTACGGGTTCAACGGCGAGGCCACGGTCCGGCTCATCGTGAGTGACTCGACCACGACCGCCCGGGTCCTCGATGAGGCGAGCCTGTCCTATGACGAAAGAACGGTGCTCACGGTCCACCTCCCCCACCGACCCGGCGAACTGGCCCGCCTCACCCGATCGCTGGCGGACGCCGGTGTCAACATCGATGCCATGTACGTCCTCAAGACCTCTGCCGACGGGATCGAGCTGGCGCTGTCGGTCGATCAACCCGCCACGGCCCTTCCCCATCTCGAAGTGATCGGGTGACGAGTACCAGATACGGAACGCATCGTTCCTAAAGTGCCCGCAATGCGCTCCCTGACACGAAGTGTGGTCGCGCTGTGTCTGATCCTCGCTGCCTGCTCTCCGGCGGCGGAGCCCACCACAACCTCCTCGACCACCACCTCCACGACAAGCACCACCCTCCCACCCACCACGACCACGAGCACCCTCCCGGGCGACCTGTCGCCGATCAACGGGCTGCCCCTCGCCGACCCGGCCCTCGCACAGAGGCGTCTCCTGGCCGTCAAGATCGACAATCACCCGCGCGCAACGCCGCAGTCGGGCGTCGAGCAGGCCGACGCGGTCATCGAGGTGATGGTGGAGGGAATCACCAGGTTCCTCACACTCTGGCTCGAGTCCGACAGCGAGTACCTCGGACCGATGCGGTCGGGGCGGCCCACCGACGGCTCCCTGCTCGCCTATTTCAACCAGCCGGTGTTCGCCCGTTCGGGCGCCCAGGACTGGGTCCACAACTACGTCGCCGCCCGCGACGTCAACCAGATCGGTGAGATCGGCGGCGATGCCACCTTCCGGATCTCGAGCAAGTCGGCGCCCCACAATCTCTATGTCGACACCATCGCCCTGAGAGAGGTCGCCGACACTCGTGGCTATCCCGACGAGGCGCCGGCCCCGCTGTGGGCCTTCGGGGACATGCCCGCGACGGCGTCACCCGCCTCCCATGTCCGCATGGTCTTCGGAGGCAACGTGGTCGAGTGGGACTGGGACGAGACGGAGGGCGTGTGGCTCCGCACGGCCTACGGGAGCGACTCGATGTGGGTGACCCGAGACGGGGAGACAGGCCGCTTCTCGACACCTGTCCTGGTTGCCCTCTACGTAGAGCAGTACACCGCCGTTCCCGAAGGCGGCCAGGCGGGAACCGCCGTTCCCGCATCGAGGACCGTCGGGACCGGCAAGGCGTTCGTCTTCGCCGACGGCAAGGTGATCGAAGGCACATGGGATCGCCCCGACGAGACTTCCTGGTTCAGCATCGAGGACTCCTCGGGCAACCCGGTCGCCATCCCCGCAGGCCGTCCCTGGATCTCGCTGGTTCCCGACAACGGAGGACTGACCTACGAGCCCTGAGCAGGCGCTGGAAAGGGCCTGGGCCCTCCAGACCGATCTGAACATCTTCACCCAGATCGAGGACGAGGTCCCGGCACGGCCCGGCGTAGGGCCGCTCTCCGGGGTTCCCATCGCCGTCAAGGACATGATCGACCACGCCGGGCGCCTGGTCACCTGTGGCTCGGCCTTCTATCGGCGGGTCGCCGACGCGACCGCACCCTGTCTCGCCGCACTGGAGGCTGCCGGCGCCGTGGTCATCGGCAGGACCGGCATGCACGAGTTCGCCTTCGGGTTCTCGTCAGAGAACCCGCACTTCGGACCGGTGCGCAACCCGTGGGATCGGGAGACCTCCTGTGGTGGCTCCTCCGGCGGGTCGGGCGCCGCGGTGGCTGCGGGCATCGCTCCCATCGCCCTCGGGACCGACACCGGTGGCTCGGTGCGTGTCCCGGCAGCCCTGTGCGGCACCTACGGGCTCAAAGTCACCCACGGGCGCATCGACACCTCGCGTGTCTTTCCCCTGGTCCCGTCGATCGACACGGTAGGCCCCCTCGCCGACTCCGTCGCCAACATCGACCTCGCATACCGGATCATGTCGGGTGACGACCGTCCCGAACCGGCGGCCGGCCCGCTTCGACTCGCCGTTCCCCAGCCCTGGGTGGACGACGCGCCGATGTCCGATGAGGTCGCCGACGTCTTCCGCCGGACGATCGAGGCCCTGAAGGACCTCGGCCATCACGTCGAGGAAGTGGAGATGCCCGGCGTGGGACCGTCCCCTCTCGTCGTGCCCGCCATCGCCGAAGAGGTGCGCGAGATCCACCGCCCGTACCGGGAGACGGGTGAGGTGTACGGGGACGATGTGGCCCAGCGGCTGGCCGACTCCGAAGCCGCCACCGCCGAAGACATCGCCGAGGCGCGACGGTGGCAGCTACACCTGCGCGCCTCGTTCGACGAGGTGTTCGGCCATCACGACCTGGTGATCACCCCCAGCGTCCCGGTGCGCAGCAAGCGGATCGGTGAGGAGATGATCGGAGACCGCCACTATCGGACGGTGCTCTCCTGGTTCTCCTACGTGGCCAACCACGCGTTTATCCCGGCCATCGCCATGCCACTCGCCGGCACCGGGGAGCCTCCCCTCTCGCTCCAGGCGATGGCTCCGGTCGACGGAGAGCCTCTCCTGATCTCGTTCGCGAGGGCTCTCGAAGGCGAAGGGCTCTCAGGTTTTCGCCCCGCCCCGACGATGGAATGAGTGTGTCGCGGCAGGGTCGGGAGATACCTGTGCGACGGATACAATCTGAACGAAAGACTGCCCAAACCGGGTCGATCGCGGCCCAAAGGAAGTGATCCGAAGTGGCTGAAGACACCGCCACGGAACGGCCTCAGACAGATACCAGGTCCTACGACCGCTTGGTGATCCGTTTTGCCGGTGACTCCGGCGACGGCATGCAGTTGGCCGGGAGCAGGTTCACCGACGCATCAGCGCTGTTCGGCAACGACCTCGCCACCCTGCCGAGCTTCCCGGCCGAGATCCGCGCCCCCGCCGGGACCCTCCCCGGGGTGTCCAGCTTCCAGGTGCAGATCGCCGACTTCGACATCCTCACCGCCGGCGACGCGCCGGACTGCCTGGTGGCGATGAACCCGGCCGCCCTCAAGAAGAACCTCAAGGACCTCCGGGACGGCGGGACCCTCATCATCAACCGCGACGCCTTCGACGAGCGCAACCTCGCCAAGGCCGGGTTCGACACCAACCCCCTCGAGGACGGGACCCTGAAGGGCTACCGCGTCATCGAAGTGCCGATGGACGAGCTCACCACCCTGGCCGTCAAGGACACCGGGGTGAGCGGGCGCGACGTCCTCCGCTCCAAGAACTTCTTCGCCCTCGGCCTCATGGCCTGGCTCTTCTCCCGGCCGACCCAGCCGACCCTCGACTGGATCGACAAGAAGTTCGCCCGCAACCCGGCCGTGGCCGCCGCCAACGCCGCCGCGTTCAAGGCGGGGTTCAACTTCGGAGAGACCACCGAGGCGACCCGCACGACCTTCGAGGTCAAGCCGGCCACCCTCCCGGAGGGGACCTACACGAACATCACGGGGAACACCGCCCTGGCGTGGGGCCTGATCGCGGCCTCGCAGAAGTCCGGGCTCCCGCTCTTCTACGGCACATACCCGATCACCCCCGCGTCGGACATCCTCCACGAGTTGTCCCGGCACAAGAACTTCGGTGTCCGGACGCTCCAGGCCGAGGATGAGATCGCAGGCATTGGCACCGCCATCGGCGCCGCCTTCGCCGGCTCGCTGGCCGTGACCGGCTCGTCGGGGCCGGGCATCGCCCTGAAGAGCGAGGCCATCTCCCTCGCGTTCATGCTCGAGCTCCCGCTGCTCGTGATCAACGTCCAGCGCGGCGGCCCGTCCACCGGTCTGCCCACCAAGCCCGAGCAGTCCGACCTATTGTTCTCGCTGTACGGCCGTCACGGTGAGTCGCCGATCCCGGTCCTCGCCATCGCATCCGCGTCCGACGCCTTCTACATGGCGATCGAGGCGGCCCGGATCGCCGTCAAGTACATGACCCCGGTCCTGCTGCTCAGCGACAACTACATCGCCAACGGGTCGGAGCCATGGAAGCTCCCCGACCTCGACTCGATCCCCGAGATCGAGGTCGAGTTCGCCAAGCACCCCAACGGCCCGGACGGGAAGTTCCTCCCCTACATGAGGGACTTCGACACCTTCTCGCGGCCGTGGGCCGTCCCCGGCACACCGGGGCTGGAGCACCGCGTCGGCGGCCTGGAGAAGGAAGCGATCACCGGCAACGTCTCCTACGACCCGGCCAACCACCAGCTCATGGTGGACAGCCGGGCCTGGAAGGTGGCCAACATCGCCAACGACGTCCCCGAGGTGGAGGTCGAGGGAGACGAGGACGCCGAGTTACTCGTCCTCGGCTGGGGCTCCACCTACGGAGCCAACCGGGCCGCCGCCCGCCGGGCCAGGCTCGAGGGCGTGAAGGTGGCCACCGCCCACCTCCGCTATCTCAACCCGCTGCCCCGGAACCTGGGCGACGTCCTCCGTCGCTTCCCGAAGGTCCTGATTCCCGAGCTCAACACCGGTCAGCTGCTCAAGCACCTGCGCAGCGAGTACCTGATCGATGCCACCGGTTTGAACAAGGTGATGGGCGAGCCGTTCAAGGTCGCCGAGATCACCGCCAAGATCATGGAGATGACAAAGTGACACTCTCGTACACAAGAGCCGATTTCCAGACCGATCAGGAGGTCCGCTGGTGCCCCGGTTGCGGTGACTACACCATCCTGGCCTCGGTGCAGCAGTTCCTCGCTGGGCTCGGTCGCCCGAGAGAGGAGTTCGTGTTCGTCTCCGGCATCGGTTGCTCGTCCCGCTTCCCCTACTACATGAACACCTACGGGATGCACTCGATCCACGGGCGCGCCCCGGCGATCGCCACCGGGATCGCCGCCACCCGGCCCGACCTCTCGGTGTGGGTCATCACCGGTGACGGCGACGCCCTGTCGATCGGCGGCAACCACCTGATCCACGCCCTGCGCCGCAACGTCAACATCAAGATCCTGTTGTTCAACAACCAGATCTACGGGCTGACCAAGGGCCAGTACTCCCCTACCTCGGAGATGGGCAAGACGACCAAGTCGTCACCCTTCGGGTCGATCGACCATCCCTTCAACCCGGTCTCGCTGGCTCTCGGCGCCGAGGCCACGTTCGTGGCCCGCACGCTGGACATGGACCGAAACCTCACCCAGGCGGTGCTGCAGAAGGCATACGAGCACGAGGGGACCTCGTTCATCGAGATCTATCAGAACTGCAACGTCTTCAACGACAAGGCGTTCATCCAGCTCACCGGCAAGGAGGAGCGGGTCCACAACCGGATCGACCTCGAGCACGGCAAGCCGATCGTGTTCGACGAGGGCCGGAAGGCCGTGATCATGCGTGACGGCCAGGCCACCATCGTCGACGCCGCATCGGTCGACCCCAAGGCCATCCTCGTCCACGACGAGACCCGGCCCGACCCGTCTATCGCCTTCGCCCTCTCCCGGCTGTCCCACGGCCCGTTCGGACCGACTCCCCTGGGCGTCTTCCGCAACGTCTCCCGCCCGACCTACGAGTCGGAGATGAGCCGTCAGCTCGAGGAGGCCAAGGAGAAGCGCGGGCCCGGTGACCTCGGCAAGCTGATCCGCTCGCTGGGCACCTGGACGGTCGACGAAGCCGGAGCCATCACCGAGAACTGAATCCCTCGACCCGCTTCGCCGACAGGCTCAGGGGGAAAGGCGGGCCCGGATCTCGCCGATCTGTTCCCGTACCCGTTCTGTGACAGCACGGCGGCGGACCGACTCCGTCGGGTCGGCCACCGCGGCATCACCAGGCTGGAACCGGTCGTCAACCGAGGCCAGGTCGCCGTCGGTGACCTCCGAGAATGCGCGGCCCTCCTCCTCGAGCTTGCGCACCACCCTGCCCACGATCTCGTGAGCCTCCCGGAACGGCACTCCCCTGCCGACGAGAACATCGGCCAGATCGAGGCTCGTGGTCTCGGCTCGGGGAGTCGGAGGATCGAAGGTGAGCCCGGCCAGGAGGACACCCATCGCATCCAGCGAGCCGGCCAGGATGTCGTCGACCGAGAAGATGATTCTCTTGTCCTCCTGCAGGTCACGGTTGTAGGTGAGCGGGAGCCCCTTCTGCAGCCCGGCGATGGCAGTGATGGCGCCGACCGCAGTTGCCGATCTCCCGCGGACCAGCTCGGCGATGTCGGGATTCTTCTTGTGGGGCATCGCCGACGATCCCGTCGCTACCGAGTCGGCGAGCCTCGCCCAGCCGAACTCCGAGGTGGTCCATAGGACGATCTCCTCGGCGAGGCGGGAGAGGTGGAGCATCGTCTGGGTGGCACTGAACGCGTACTCGGCCACGAAATCCCGGGACGCCACGGCGTCGAGTGTGTTCGACATGACCCGGTCGAAGCCCAGGGCCTCCGCCGTGGCCTTCCGGTCGAGCGGCAACGATGACCCGGCGCTGGCACCGGCGCCGAGCGGTGATTCCGAGACGCGGGCCAGACAATCGGTGAAGCGCCCGACGTCCCGGAGCAGCATCCACGCGTAGGCGCACAGATGATCCCCCAGCACCGTGGTCTGTGCCTGCTGGAGGTGGGTGTAGGTGGGGATCACCACTTCCAGGTGCCGCTCCGCCATCTCGACGAGCTGGCCCACCAGCGCATGGATCCTGGAGATGCGCTCCCGGCCCGCCTCGATCAGATAGAGCCGGAGATCGGTGGCGATCTGGTCGTTGCGCGACCGCCCGGTGTGGAGCTTGCCGGCCAGGGGCCCCACCAGCTCCCCGAGACGGCGCTCTACCGCGGAGTGCACGTCCTCGTCGCCCTCGGCGAACTCGAACGTCCCGTCACGGGCATCGGCGAGCAAACGCTCGAGTGCATTGACGAGGTCGGCAGACTCGTCTTCCCCGATGATCCCCGTCGCGCCGAGCATCATGGCGTGGGCGATCGAGCCCCGAATGTCCACCTCGAGCAACCGGCGATCGGAGTCGTCGGTGGTGAACGCCCACAGTGTGGCGTCCGGACCGTCGGCGAAACGCCCGCCCCAGAGGGTCACTGGCCTTCCCCGTAGCCCCTGATCCGCAGTGCGTTGAGGTTGATGAATCCCTCGGCGTCGGCCTGGCGGTACACCTTGTCGGCCTCGAAGGTCGCCACCTCCGGGTCGTAGATCGTGTTGGGTGACCGCCGCCCGACGATGGTGACCGAGCCCTTGTAGAGCTTGAGCCTTGCCTCGCCCGTCACCCGGCTCTGGATCGAGTCCATGAGCCTCTGGAGCTCGACTCTCTCCGGTGCGAACCAGAAGCCGTTGTAGACCATGGTGGCGTACCGGCCGGAGAGGGAGTCGCGCAACGCGAGCACCTCGCGGTCGAGGACGATGGACTCGATGGCCCGCCGCGCCTTGTGCATGACGGTTCCACCCGGCGTCTCGTACACGCCCCGGCTCTTGATGCCCACGAAGCGGTTCTCGACGATGTCGATCCGACCCACGCCATGCCGTCCGGCCATCTCGTTGAGCCGGGTGAGGATCTCGACCGGCTCCATCTCGATACCGTCGATGGCAACGGGGTTCCCGGCCTCGAGCCCAACGACGATCTCCTGCGGCTCGTCGGGCGCGTTCTCCGGGTCGGTGGTCATCCGGAACATCCCCTGCGGTGGTGCCTCCCACGGGTCTTCGAGCACGCCGCCCTCGTACGAGATGTGGAACAGGTTGGCATCCATCGAGTAGGGAGCCTCCCGCGTCACGGGCACGGGAATGCCGCGCTGCTCGGCATAGGCGATGAGGTCGCTGCGACCGCCGAGATCCCACTCCCGCCACGGGGCGATGACCTTCAGATCGGGTGCCAGGGCCGCCACGGTGAGCTCGAAACGCACCTGATCGTTGCCCTTTCCGGTGGCGCCGTGGGCGATCGCCTGCGCGTCGTACTTCCTGGCGGTCTCCACCAGGCCCTTGGCGATGATCGGGCGAGCCAGCGAGGTGCCGAGCAGGTACTCGCCCTCGTAGACGGCGTTGGCCCGCACGGCGGGGAAGACGGCGTCGCGGACGAACTCGAGACGCCGGTCGTCCACGACCGCCGCCACGGCCCCGGTGGCCAGGGCCTTCTCCTCGGCCTCCTCCACCTCCCCCTCCTGGCCGACGTGGCAGGTGTAAGCCACCACTTCGGCGTCATAGGTCTCCCGCAGCCAGGCGAGGATGACCGACGTGTCGAGTCCACCGGAGTAAGCAAGAACGATTCGCACGTGCGGATGGTAGAACGCCCGGCCCGCGGCCCGATCAGCCGAGATCGTGGCGGTGGTCGGTCCGGAGGCTGAACACTTCGAAGCCGTGCTTGTCCAGCGTGCCCCTGATCCGGTCGTTGACCACGTTGACGCTGGCGGAGACGTGATCGACGCCATACTCGTGGGCCAGGTTCAGGAGCGCGGAGACGAGGGCAGATCCGATCCCCCGTCGCCGGGCCGATGGATCCACGCCCAGATAGCCGAGGTTCCAGCCGCCCTGGTAGTGCTGGACCGCGGCGATGCCGTCCAGGCTCCCGTCAGCAGCGCGATGCCCGAGCCACGGCAGGGGCCGGTTCGGGTCCACCATGTGCTCCCGGTAGATCTCGGCGGCCCGCTCCGCCCCCAGCAACGCGACCTGGCCCTGGTCGTAGTCGTCGAGAGAGTCGGACATGGCCCTGGCGACGACCGCGGTCACACCCGGCTCGAAGGGATCGATTCGCTCCACACCGGGCGCCTCCCCCAGCGCGGCCGGGGGTCTCCGCATCTCGAGACGATCGCCATCGGGAACCCATCCGGTCTCCGCCAGCGCTTCACGGAAGCGGTCCGGGGCCACGGCGACGTGATCGATCACCGACGCGTAGATCTTCCCGAGACCGGCGGCCCGGGCGTGATCGACCACGGCAGTCGAGAGTGCCACATACACGGCGGCCGGGTCGGGCTCGTCCGGGTGGGCCCGCCAGCCGAAAGCGAGATGGAAGTCGTCATCGGCGAACGTGTAGAGGCCGACCCGCCCCAGGTCCCCGCCGTCATGGGTTGCGACGAAGAGACGACCGGGCGGCAGGACGCCGCTCGCCTCGTCCTCGCGCAGTTGGGCGAGGGTCGCCGCGGGATCGTCCGAAAGGGAGCTGAAGCGCTCGAAGGTGGCGGCTACGACTTCGATGGCGGGACCCTACCCCTGAGCCCATCCTCGATGAAGCGGAGAATCCGGCGGACGAGGGACTCCCGGTCGACCGGGCCGTCCGGGTGGTACCACCGCTCCAGGGCGTTGAGGACGGACAGGATGAAGATGGCGTCGATCTTGTCGACATCGGGGCCGAAGCTCCCGTCGGCGGCACCCTCGGTGAGGATCTCCCTGAGGACGCCTTCGTAGCGGTCGCGGGCGGCGAGCACCCGCGCCCTGCGAACGTCGTCGAGAGCTCTGGCCTCGTTCAGGTAGGTCCGCACGACGTCCAGGTTGTCGATGACCACGCCGACGTGGCCCTCCACGAACGCACGAAGCCGATCGGCGGCCGTGCCCGGTGTGGCCACCGCCCGGGCGGCGACGGCGTCGAAGAGCTCCGCCCCTTCCCCGACCACCTCGACCAGCAGATCCTGCTTCGAGTCGACGTGGGCGTACAGCGATCCCCCGAGCATTCCGAGCTCCCGCCCGAGGTCGCGCATCGAGGTGCCGTGGTAACCGCGGGAGGCGAAGAGACGCCCCGCGGCGGCGACCACGTCCTTCCGGGTATTCCTGGTCGACGTCATCAGCGGTGGTCGTACCGGACCACGACCCGGTCGGTCCTGGGGTGCGCCTGGCACGTCAGGACGTAGCCCGCCTCGATCTCGGAGTCGATGAGAGCGTAGTTCTTGGTCATCTCGACCTCGCCCTCCTCGATCCGGCCCTTGCAGGTGGCGCACATGCCTCCCTTGCAGGAGAACGGCAGCTCGGTGCGCACCCTGAGGGCTGCGTCGAGGATGGTCGTCTCCGGCGTCATCCGGGTCTCCACCGCGCGGCCGTCGAGTATCACGGTGAGCTCGACCGAACCCTCCCCCGGAGGTGGCTCCGGCGGAAGCGCCGAGAGGTCGAGCGGGCCGGCGAAGAACAACTCGTCGTGGATCCTGTCGTCCTCGACGCCCATCCCGATGAGGACCCGGCGGGCCTCCGTGACCATCCCGTACGGCCCGCATAGGTACCAGTCGTCGACCACGGGCTCGCCGAGCAGCCTTCCGCAGATGGTCCGGATCTTGTCCTCGTCGATTCGCCCCGACAGGAGAGGGATGTCGGAGCCTTCGCGGCTGAGGATGTGGAACAGCTGGAGGCGGGGATGGAAGCGATCCTTCAGGCCCTCGAGCTCGTCGAGGAACATGATGCTGGAAACCGTCCGGTTGCCGTAGATCACGGTCCATCTCGAGAGCGGCTCCTCCTCGAGCGACGTCGAGACCAGAGACAGGACGGGCGTGATGCCCGACCCGGCGGCTATCGCGACGGCGCGTCTGGGTCGCTCGGGCTCGATGTCGATCGTGAACTCACCTACCGGTGGCATCACATCCACGACGTCGCCCGCCTTCAGCACGTCGTTGGCATGGTTGGAGAAGACACCGCCCGGGAGCCTCTTGATCCCGACCCTGAGCTTCCCGGAGCCTGCGGGAGCACAGATCGAGTACGAGCGACGCACGTCCTCGCCGTCGATGAAGAGGCGCATCGTGACGTGCTGGCCGGGGATGTGTCGGAAGCGATCGGCCAGCTCATGAGGGACGTCGAACGTCACTGCGACCGCGTCGTCGGTGAGCCGGCTCACCTCGGTGACACGCAGGGGGTAGAAGGCGAGGTCGCTCACAGTTCCTTGAACCAGTCGAAGGGCTCGCCACACGACGAGCAGACCATGAGGGCCTTGCAGGCGGTGGAGCCGAAACGGGCCACGAGGTGCGGCCGGTCGGCCCGACACCGCGGGCACAGGACCTCGTGCTCGGCCCCGGGCGGGGCGATGCCGAACTCCTCGAGCTTGCGCCGGCCCTCCTCGGTGATCCAGTCGGTCGACCAGGCCGGCGACAGGACCGTCCGGACCTCGACCCGCTCGTGACCTGCCCTGGCGAACGCAGCGCGCACGTCGTCTTCGATCCGGCGCATGGCCGGGCAACCCGAGTACGTCGGAGTGATGGTCACCACCACCCGCCCCTCCTCTACGTCCACGTCCCGGAGGATCCCGAGGTCGCCGATGGTGAGGACGGGTATCTCGGGGTCGACAACGCGGGCAGCAACGTCCCAGAGTGCCGTCGTCGCGGTCACCATGTCGCCCCCGGGTGGCTGCGAGCCAGCCACTGCATCTCGGCGAGGAGACGCCCGAGGTGCTCGGTGTGGAGGCCCTTCCGACCTCCCGTGCGCTGATACGGATCGGTGGGCATCTCCAGGGACGCCTCCGCCACGACCTCGATGACACCGCGCTCCCACTCCGCGCGGTACCCGGCGGTAGACCCGTCCTCGAACATCTCGTCGGTGAACCGCCAGAGCTGATCCAGGGCCGCCTGCACCCGCCGATGGGACTCCTCGGTGCCGTCTCCGAGACGGATCATCCAGCCCGATGAGAACCGGTGGTGGTAGCGCGCCTCCTTGATCGCCTTCGCCGCCACGCCTTTCAGCGTCTCGTCCTCCGCATTGGCGGCAAGGTCCTCCCAGAGCAGGAGCTGGTAGGCGTCGAAGAGGAACTGCCGGACGATGGTGTGGGCGAAGTCCCCGTTGGGCTGCTCGACGAGGAGCAGGTTGGTGAACTCACGCTCGTCCCGGAGCATGGCGAAGTCGTCCTCGGTCCGCCCCGCGCCTTCCAGCTCGGCGGCCCGGGTGTAGAGCGCCCTGGCGACGCCGAGATGGTCGAGGCCGATGTTCGCCAGAGCGATGTCGATCTCGAGCTCCGGTGCCTTCGAGATCCACTCGCCCAGCCTCTGGGCCAGGACCATGTTGTCATCGGCGTGCGCCAAGAGGGTACCGACGAGGCTCATTCCGCCCTCCAAGTACCAAGTACCCGATACCAGATACCGGCCGACGAAGTCGGACGCCTGTTCACATGTGCCCCACTTCCTCGGGAATGTCGTACGACGTGGCCAGGCGATACACCTTCTCGTTCGCTTCCACGTATTCCTCGGCGGCCTCGGGCTCGAACGCATGGATCTCGACGGAGGGCACGACCCACACGCTGACGCCCTCCCCGCGGCGGGTGTAGACGTCCCGGGCGTTCTCGAGGGCGGTCTCGGGGTCGGGAGCGTGGAGGCTGCCCACATGGACGTGGGAGATCCCCCTGCGGGCGCGAACGAACACCTCCCACATGGGCCAGCCGTCCAGATCCCGGTCGGTGCTGGTCTCGATCTCTGCCTTCTCGCCGGGGGCGACAGGGACTTCGTAGGTCATCTCGTTCTCCTCACGCCGCCCGGGCGGCCTTCTTGGCGGCGTGGGCCGCGGCGGCCTCGCGGACCCAGGCCCCTTCCTCCCAGGCGTTCACCTTGTGGGCGAGACGGTCGCGGTTCATCGGGCCGAAGCCCTTGACCACCCTCCAGAACTCGTCCCAGTCGATCTCCCCGAAGTCGTAGTGGCCCCGTTCCGGGTTCCACCGGAGTTCGGGGTCGGGGATCGTGAGCCCGAGGTACTCGGCCTGGGGGACGGTCATGTCGACGAACTGCTGACGGAGCTCGTCGTTGGACACCCTCTTGATCTTCCATTCCATCGACTGCTCGGTGTGGGTGGAGTCGGTGTCGTGGGGCCCGAACATCATCAGCGAGGGCCACCACCACCGGTTCAGCGCGTCCTGGGCCATCGCCTTCTGCTCCGGCGTCCCCTCGCAGAGGCGCATCATGATCTCGTATCCCTGACGCTGGTGGAACGACTCCTCCTTGCAGATCCGCACCATGGCGCGGGCGTAGGGGCCGTAGGAGCACCGGGTCAGCATCACCTGATTGGTGATGGCGGCCCCGTCGACCAGCCAGCCGATGGTGCCGATGTCGGCCCAGGAGAGGGTCGGGTAGTTGAAGATCGACGAGTACTTGTGCTTCCCCTGATGGAGCAGCTCCTGCAGCTCGTCCCGCCGCACACCGAGGGTCTCTGCGGCCGAGTACAGATACAGACCGTGCCCGGCCTCGTCCTGAACCTTGGCCATCAGGATCGCCTTGCGATGCAGGCTGGGGGCCCTGGTGATCCAGTTGCCCTCCGGCTGCATGCCGATGACCTCGGAGTGGGCGTGCTGGGCGATCTGTCGGATCAGGGTGGACCGATAGCCCTCGGGCATCCAGTCGGTCGGCTCGATCTTCTCCTCGGCGTCGATCAACGCCTGGAAGCGCTCCTCGGGTGTCATGGTCCCAGCATAACCAAACGAGCGTTTGTTTGTCTCTCTTCGCTTGGAACCGACCGGCTTCGGCGAGCATCGAAGACACATGAGACGGCTGGTGCTGCTGCTGGCGATCGTGATGACCGTCATGACCCTCTCGCCCCTCCCGGCCCTCGGGTGCTCTTGCATGGAGATCCTCGAGCCGGGCCCGATCCTCGACGGCGCCGGCGGCGCCTTCATCGGCACCATGGTGGAGAAGCATCCGCACGTTCCCGACGAGTTCAGCGCGACCTATGTGTTCGAGGTGAGCCAGTGGGTCAAGGCCGACCTGGGAAACACCGTCCGGGTCGTGTCCGGGCCCGACAGCGCCAGTTGCGGCTGGGAATCTCCCGTCGCAGGCGAGATGGGCGTCCTCCTCTACCTGGAGGGCGAGAACCTCTATTCCGGGCTCTGCTCGATGATGGACCCGGGGGTCATGGCAGAGTTGGCCCGGTCCCACGTCGAAGGTCCCGGGGCGGCTCCACCGATAAGCCCGGAGGACATCGGCCTGCAACCGACAGAAGGCGAAAGCCCGTCCGACAGCACCATGGCACGGGTCGCCTTCGGGGTCGTCGGGGCATCCGCCGTGGCGGGCACCGTCTTCGCCACCGTGCGAAGGAGACGCTCAGTCGAAGAGCAGTGACAGACAGGTGAGGCCGCCGTCGGCCTTCTGGAACTCGGTGGTGTCGGTCCAGCTCACGTCGTAACCGGCGCCCTGCAGGGTGCCGATCGTCATCGGGCTGTTGGCGGTCACCACGATCCGGCCGTCGTGGAGCCGGAGGGCGCTTCCGCTCTTCTCCGACGGCGGTTTCTCGATGAGCCGGTACCCGACGAACGTCGCCGGGTCGGTGCAGTCGGTGGCGATGAGCAGGGTCTCGTCGTCGAGCGGGACCACCCCGGACTTGAGATGGAGCACCTTGGCGACCGGTGCCGCGATCACCCGGAACCCGTACTGGGAGGCGATCTCGGCGAACTGGGCGATCCCGGCGTCGTTGGTGCGCGCCGAGCGCCCGATGAAGACGTCCTTGCCGACCCTCATCACGTCCCCACCGTCAACGGTGCCCGGCTCGGTGATGTGGTGGACGGGCATCAACTCCGCCAGGGACTCCGCCACGGGACCGGTCTCGGGCCGTCTCTCCTCCGCGCCGGGCCGGGTGATGATGGCGAACCCGTCCAGGACCACCGCGGTGTCCTCGATGAAGGGGCAGTCCGGGCAGTTCTCGTCGGCGGGGATGACCGTCAACTCGTATCCGGCATCCAGGAGCATCTGCCGGTAGGCGGCGTGCTGCTCCCTGGCTCGGGCCACGTCGAGCACGGGCCGGTCACCCATCGTCAGGGCCTCGACGAACGAATCGGGGACTTCACGAACGAAGGCTCTGGGCATCCTCGAAGCCTAGGTGGAGGCACCGGCCCATTGGAAACGGCCGTCGCCGTCGAATCCGGCCGGGTGAACGATCGTCACCCACCGCGGGTCCAGCGGTCCGTAGAGGTGGGGAAAGAGCTCCCCGGTGCCTCCGTCCTCCATGAGGATCCTGACACCGGCCCGCTCGACCGCGTCCGCATCGATCTCCAGGACCACGAGTGGCCCCGCGTGGTCGCGGTAGATGAAACCGGCGACCCGCTCCACCTGGTCCGGGGTCGCCGAGCAGTGGATGAAGCCCACCTCCTCGAGCGTGGCTCCTCGTGTCGACCACCGATACTCAGAAGCGGCCACCGCATCCTCCCACTGCCCGAGGTCGGCGATGTGGAACACCGTCCTCACGCCAGCGCCACCAGGTCGAGGAGGTCCTCGTCGAAGTACCGCATCTCGCCATCGGGCATCAGCACCGCCCGATCCGGCCCCAACTGGGCTACGAAGTCGGTGTCGTGGCTGACGAGGACCACGGTGCCCTCGTAGAGGGTCAGGGCGTCGAGCAAAGCCTCGCGGGCCTGGGGGTCTAGGTTGTTGGTCGGCTCGTCGAGCAGCAGGACGTTGGGACGGGCGACGAAGAGCATGGCGAGGGCGAGCTTCGTCTTCTCCCCGCCGGACAGGGTCCCGGCGTCCTGATCGACCTTGTCGGCGAGCAGGAACAACCCGAGAACCGACCGCAGCGTCTGATCGGGCAGTCGGCCCACGGACCTCATGTGGTCGATCACCGTCTTCCCCGGTGTTATCTGCTCATGCTCCTGGGCGTAGTAGCCGAGCGACGCGTTGTGTCCGATCTGGACCTCGCCCAGGTCGGCGGTCTCCACCCCGGCGAGGATGCGCATCAAGGTCGTCTTCCCGGCGCCGTTGAGGCCGAGGAGCAGCATCCGCTCCCCGCGCTCGACGGCGAACTCGATGTCGACGAACACGAGGTTGTCGCCGAATGCCTTTGCCAGACCGGTGGCAGACAGAGGGACCCGGCCTGACGGCTCGGGCTGCGGGAAAGTGAGACGGACCCGGCTCCCGGACTTCTCCACCTCGACCAGCTCGCGCTTCAGCCTCTCCACGCGGGTCTCCATGGCTCGGGCCACCTTGGCCATCTTCTCGGTGCGGCCCTTGAACCGCCGGATGTTCTCCTCGAGGCGGGAGATCACCTCGTCCTGATGCCGACGGGTCCGCTCCTGCTGCTCACGCCGCCGGTCCCGCTCCACCAGGTAGTGCGAGTAGGTGCCGCGATAGGACTCGATCTTGCCGTTCTCCAGCGCCAGGACCGAAGTGATGGCCTCGTCGAGCAGGGGCAGGTCGTGGGAGATGACCAGGATCCCGCCCTTGTACGCAGTCATCCAGTCGATGAGCCAGGCCTTGGCGTCGAGGTCGAGATGGTTGGTCGGCTCGTCGAGGAGGAGGATGTCCGTCTCGGCGAAGAGGATGCGCGCCAGCTCGACCCGGCGTCGCTGGCCCCCCGACATGGTCCGGACGGGCTGATGCAGCTCGGATGCCCCGATACCGATGGAGGCCGCGATGCGCTTGGCCTCGGCCTCGGCGACCAGGCCGCCCTTGGCCTCGAACTCGTCGAGGAGGCGGCTGAAACGGACGATGCCCCGGTCGCGCTCTTCACCGTCGAGATGCTCCAGACGGGCCCGGGCATGCTCGATGCGACGCTGCATGGCGCCGATCTCCCGCGCCATGAGGATTCGCTCCAGCGCGGTGGCGTCCGGGTGCTCCAGGTCGGGCAGGGCTGCTTCCTGGGAGAAGTATCCGATTCGCCCCGAGCGGAGGATGACGCCCGAGGCGGGCTCCAGATCGCCATGGAGGGTCTTCATCAGGGTGGTCTTGCCCGCCCCGTTGCGTCCGACCAGGCCGATCTTGTCCCCTGCCTGCACGCTGAAGGAGGCATCCTCGAGCAGGACTCGGATGCCGGCTTCGATTACGAGGTCGCGTGCGATCAGCATGGTCGGAGGGGAACATCCGGAGTTTAAGAATCGGATGGCTCCAACCCGATGGGAATATTCGCCACGACCGGGGCCACCGCTAACTTGCGCTGATGCCCACGGAGACCTTCCGCCACACCGTCCACACCGACGTTCCCCCGGCGACGGTCTGGGAGGCGCTGGACGAGGAGGAGACCTGGTCGAAAATCCCTGGTGTCGACCGGATCCTGTCAGCGGAACGCGATGCCTCCGGCGATCTCCAGGCGTTCAACTTCGAGGCGAACGTGGGCGGGCGCGCCTACGTGGGTCGGGCGACCATCGCCGAACGGAGCGCGCCCGAGCGCATCCTGTGGCGGATCCAGACCCCGGACCTGGGCGGGACGGTCGGTGTCGACATCCAACCGGAAGGTGACGGCACGCTGCTCGCCGTAGAGGTCATGGTCCAGGTCGACGGCTTCCTGGCCGCGATGTTCTTCCCGGTGATCACGGCCGCCCTCGGCCGGGGCTTCGGCGAGGCGGTCGAGGACTTCGCCGCTTCGTTCACCGCCTGATCGGCTCCCTTTGTACGGGCCCCTCCCCGGTTCCCCTAACATGCCCGGCTTTCCCCCGGAGGGGACATGGCGCGGACCGGCATCGACGGATGGAAGGAACACGACGCCTGTGGCGTCGGGTTCATCGCCGCGCGAGACCTCCAGCCCACCTATCACCTGACGCGTCTCGCTGTCGAGTGCCTGAACCGGCTCGACCATCGCGGGGCCAAGACCGCCGACGGCACGGGCGACGGCGCAGGGCTGATGACCCAGATCCCGACGCGTCTCATCGCCCGGGAACTCGCCGCCCGGGGCAAGGAGGTCGACCCTTCCCGCCTCGGTGTCGTCGTGTGCTTCCTCCCGCCGGAAGACGCCGCCACCTGCCGCTCTCTGGTGGCGGAATCGCTCGAGGCCGAGGACATCGAGTTGATCATGTGGCGCTCGGTCCCGTGCGACCCGAGCGTTCTCGGTGACTACGCCCGGGACGTCCTGCCGATCATCGAGCAGGCGATCGTCACCGCCGAAGTGGCCGGCGACGAACTGGAGCGGGCACTGTTCCTCGCCCGGAAGCGCATGGAGCGGGAAGCGCCGGCGGGATTCGCCGCGCCGTCAGCCTCGAGCCGGGTCGTCGTCTACAAGGGGCTGTTCACGGCGAGTCGCATCGCCGACTTCTACTGGGACCTCCGCGACCCCGACTACGAGACGGCGTTCGGGCTGTTCCATCAGCGCTTCTCCACCAACACCCATTCGTCATGGGACAACGCCCAGCCCTTCCGCGTGCTGGCGCACAACGGCGAGATCAACACCATCCAGGCGAACCGCTCATGGATGAAGGCCCGGGAGAAGGGCGCGACGCCGGGTGTCTGGGGCGAGCGGCTCCCCGACGTGTTCCCCTTCCTCCAGCCCGGGCTCTCCGACTCCGCCAGCCTCGACAACGTGTTCGAGTTGCTGATGCGGAGCGGCCGGTCGCTCCCCCACGTGATGGAGATGCTCATCCCTGCGGCGTGGGAGAACGCAGGCGACCTGTCGCCGGAGCTCGAGGCCTTCTACGCCTATCACGCCTTCCTCACCGAGCCCTGGGACGGACCGGCTGCCATCGCCGCCTGTGACGGGACCTCCCTGTTGGCCGGCATGGATCGCAACGGCCTCCGCCCGGCCCGCTGGACGATCACCCCGGACGTGCTCATCGTCTCCTCCGAGGCGGGCATCTGCCCGGAGGAGGAGTCCAGGGCGATCGCCACCGGGCAACTCGGCCCGGGCGAAGTGATCCTCTTCGAGGGCCGCACGGGCGAGATCCGTCACTCCGACGACGTGAAGCAGGCTCTGGCCACCGAGCTCCCGTACGACGAGTGGGTGAACACCGAGACCCTGAAGATCAGCGCTCCGTTCGACTCCGAGCGGGACACGAGGTTCCACGCCGAAGCCCTCGCCCGGGTGTTCGACTACACCGCCGAGGAGCGCCGTTTAGTCCTCACCCCCATGGCTCAGGGGACGACCCCCGTGGGCTCGATGGGCGACGACACCGGCCTGGCCGTCCTGTCCGAGCATCCGCGCCGACTCACCCGCTACTTCCACCAGATGTTCGCCCAGGTGACCAATCCCCCGGTCGACCCCATCAGGGAGCGTCTGGCAATGTCCCTCCGGATTCAGCTCGGAAAGCGGGGACCGATCCTCGAGGACTTCCCCAGTCAGGCCCATCTCATCGAGCTCTCCAGCCCCATCATCTCCGACGCCGAGTTGGAGGCCATCGTCCGCTCCGGCGATCGGAGGCTCTTCTCCCACTGGATCTCCACGACCTGGCCGGTCTCCGAAGGCCCTGCCGGCATGAGGAAGCGGATCGACGAGATCTGCGCCGAAGCCGCCGACGCCGTCCGTCTCGGAGCCACCATCCTCGTGTTGTCCGACCGGGAGACAGACGCCGACCATGCTCCCGTCCCGATCCTGCTCGCACTCGGGTCGGTTCACCACCATCTCATCGACGAGGGCGTCCGCGGCGACGTGTCGATCGTCGTCGTCTCCGGCGAACCGCGGGACGCCCACGACATCGCCACCCTCGTCGCCTTCGGCTGCTCCGCCGTCAACCCCTATCTGGCCATCGACCAGGTGATCGAGCTGGCCGGCTCCGACGAGATCGAGGCCGACCCGGTGACCGCCCAGGAGAACTTCCGGCGCTCGCTCGAGTACGGCCTCCTGTCGGTCATGTCGAAGATGGGGATCTGCACGGTCTCGGGCTACCGGGGCTCGGAGCTGTTCGAGGTGATCGGGTTGTCCGAGAAGGTGTGCCGCCGGGCGTTCCGCAACGCCCCCCGGCGTCTGCGTGGCATCGGTTTCGAAGAGATCGCCGGGCGAACGCTGGCCCTGCACTCGCGGTACCGGGAGGACGTGATCCGCTCCGGTGGGTTCTACAAGCACCGCCGGGGTGAGGAGTTCCACATCACGGGACCGAAGATCGTCCTCGACCTTCAGAAGTCGGTCCGCTCGGGAGAGACGGATGCCTGGGAGCGCTACCTCGAGACCATCGCCGATCGGCCGCCGGCCCTGGTACGCGACCTGCTCGACTTCGTCGCGGTCCGCCCGATCCCCGTGGAAGAGGTGGAGCCGGCGGATCGGATCATGCGCCGGTTCACCACCGCGGCCATGTCGCTCGGCGCCCTGTCCCGGGAGGCGCACGAGACGCTGGCCGAGGCGATGAACACGATCGGCGCCATGTCGAACTCCGGAGAGGGCGGAGAGGACCCAGGACGGTTCGGAACGCCGCGCAATTCGGTGATCAAGCAGGTGGCGTCCGGGCGCTTCGGCGTCACGCCGGCCTATCTGGCGTCGGCCGAGGAACTGCAGATCAAGTTCGCCCAGGGATCGAAGCCCGGCGAGGGCGGCCAGTTGCCCGGGCACAAGGTCACCGAGGAGATCGCGGCCCTGCGTCACACCAAGCCGGGCGTGACTCTCATCTCCCCGCCGCCTCACCACGACATCTACTCGATCGAGGACCTGGCCCAGCTCATCTACGACCTCAAGTCGTTCAAGCCGACTGCCCGGGTCGCGGTCAAGCTGGTCTCCGAGCCCGGTGTCGGCGTCATCGCCGCCGGAGTGGCCAAGGCCGGCGCCGACGTGATCACCGTGTCCGGTTCCGAAGGAGGGACAGGCGCCTCGCCCCTGGTCTCGATCAAGCATGCCGGGTCGCCGTGGGAGCTGGGCGTGGCCGAGACCCATCAGACCCTCGTCGCCAAGGGCATGCGGCAGTTCGTGACCCTCGAGACCGACGGCGGCCTCCGTACCGGCAGAGACGTCATCGTCGCCGCCCTCCTCGGCGCCGAGCGGTTCGGCTTCGGGACCCTGCCCCTCCTGGCCCTCGGCTGCAAGATGGTCCGCCAGTGCCACCTCAACACGTGCCCGGTAGGCATCGCCACCCAGGATCTCGACCTGCGGGCCAAGTACTCCGGCTCGGTCGAGCAGGTGATCTCGCTCTTCCAGCATCTCGCCGAGGAGATCCGTCATCACCTGGCAGCCCTGGGTGCCAGGACCATCGACGAGATCGTCGGTCGCGCCGACCTGCTCCGACCCGTGGACACATCACACCCGCTCTCCCCCGACCTCGCGGCGCTGCTGGTCAACGCCCGGGCCAGACGCCGGCACAACGGCTACCGGCACTTCCCGGCGTCCCGTCTGTCGGAGCTGATCTCGGCGGACGCCGCCACGGCGGTGCGGAGTGCGAGCCCGGTGGAGCTGACCTACCCGATCCAGAACGTCGATCGGTCGGTGGGAGCCCGACTCTCGGGCGAGATCGCCACCCTCCATGGTGACGCCGGTCTTCCCGACGACACGATCCGCATCAGGCTCAACGGCACTGCCGGGCAGAGCTTCGGCGCCTGGCTGATCAACGGGGTTCGAATCGATCTCATGGGCACTGCCAACGACTTCGTGGCCAAGGGCATGGCCGGGGGCTCGATCTCCATCTCGCCGACCCGCTTCGAGGCTGTCCCGCAGGCTGCGGGGAACGCCGTCCTCTACGGCGCCACCGGCGGCCGTCTGTTCGTGGCCGGCCGGGCCGGCCAGAGATTCGCAGTGCGCAACTCGGGCGCCACTGCGGTGGTCGAGGGCATCTCCGACCACGGCTGCGAGTACATGACCGGCGGCGTCGTGGTGGTCATCGGCGAGGTCGGGCGCAACTTCGGGGCAGGCATGACCGGCGGCGTCGCCTTCGTTTGGGATCCCGGCTTGCGTCTCAAGGGACGTCTCGCCGACACCGCCCCTGCCGCACGCCGACCGACCGATGAGGAGCTGACCTTGCTCCGTTCGCTGCTCGAGG
>JAGFIR010000194.1 GCA_024103415.1 Acidimicrobiales bacterium | reverse complement strand
TCGGGCGGTAGAGCCGGTCGTGGGTGCGCAGGGCGAAGCGGTCCGTCATCCCCGCCACGTAGTCGATGGCCCGGGTGAGCGGGTCGGCGTCCGGGACGCTGTAGGTGTCCGGCACCTCGTCCGGGTGGTCGGAGTAGTACCGGACGAGATCCTGGATGATCACGATCGCCTTCTGCTTCTGGGCCTCCGACGCGGGGCTGAGATAGACCCGCTCGAACATGAAGTCCCGGAGATGGCCCATCACCTCGAGCTCCTCGGGACGCATCCCGATCTCACCCGTGGCGTAGGAGTGCTCGATCACCGCATCCACCATCGAGCCGATCCACTCCCGTGCGGTGGCGCCGAAGGTGGTCAGGGCGGCGACGGGCAGGTCCCGGTACTCGATCACCCCGGCCCGCAGGGCGTCGGAGACGTCGTGGGTCAGATACGCGATCCGGTCGGCGTACCGGCACACCCAACCCTCCGGTGTCGACGGGGGAGGGTCGATCTTCCACGAGTGCGCCCGGATGCCGTCCAGCACCTCCCAGCTCAGGTTGAGCGGCTCCAGCAGGGAGAGGGTCCGCACACCGTGGGCAGAGTGCAGCCACTCGCCCTCGACGAAGGGGGTGAGCGCGTCTTCGCCCGTGTGGCCGAAAGGGGAGTGGCCCACATCGTGGGCGAGGCAGATCGCCTCGGTCAGGTCCTCGTTGAGCCCCAGCGCCCGGGCGATGGCCCGACCCACCTGGGTGACCTGGATGGTGTGGGTCATCCGGGTGACGAAGTGGTCACCGTCGGGATTGAGGAACACCTGGGTCTTGTGCTTCAGACGGCGGAAGGCCTTGGAATGGACGATCCGGTCACGATCCCGTTCGAAGGCGGTGCGGAACTCGTCTGGCTCCTCCTCCACGGCCCGGCCTCGGGACTCGTCGGCCTTGGTGGCCAGCTCGGCCAGCAGGTCGTGCTCGAGACGCTCGCGTTCGGGGCGTGTTCTACGGACGAGAGAAGACATCTTCGAGTGGAGTCTGGAGCTGAACGAGCAGGAACACCAATACCGCGATGCCCGCCGCCGCCAGAACCACCATGCCGATCCTCTGCAAGGTCCCGGCCTGCTTGAACACCGCGACCGGCCCGGGCTCCCGGCGACCGGTGATGATGCGGCGGCGGAGACGGGCCGAGATGGTGTCGATGACGAGAACCACGGCGATCGTGAGGAAGAGGACGGTCCCCACCCGGTCGAAGTTCCGGAACTGCATCTGCTGGACCAGCTCGAGGCCGATGCCGCCGGCGCCGATCGCACCCAGCACCGCCGATGCGCGAATGTTGACCTCGAACCGGTAGAGCCAGTAGGCGATGATCACCGGCATCACCTGGGGCAGGGCTCCGAACCGGATCTGAGAGACCCGGCCGCCCCCGACGCTCGCCATGGCTTCCACGGGGCCCGGGTCGATGCCCTCGATGGCCTCGGAGGTGAGCTTGCCGAGGGTGCCGATGGAGTGGATCCCGATGGCGAGGACGCCGGTAAGAGGGCCGAGGCCGGTGACCGGGATGAGGATCATCGCCAGCAGCAGTTCCGGGAACGCCCGAATGGCGACGAAGAGGTTCTGGATCACGCCGCTGACGTAGCGGTTCGAGATGTTGCGAGCGCCGAGGACGGCAAGGAGCAGCGAGATTGCGGCGGCGATCATGGTTGCGATCCACGCCACGAACAGCGACTCCATGACCTTGGGCATGGCTCGCTGGACCACCTCGGGCGTCATGTCCGGGGGAACCATGAGCCGGAGCAGGTTCCAGATGTCAGCCGGAGCGCTGGCGAGCTTCTCCCAGCTCATCTCGACGCCGAGGGCGCCCCAGATCGCGGGGAGGAGGATGGCCAGGGTGATCCCGAGCCGGAACAGCTTGGGCCCGACCGGCTCCTTGGGTCGGAGCAGCACCGGCTGGTCGGTCAGCGTCGTCACACGAGCCTCCTTCGCAGCCAGACGCTGATCCGCTCCAGCACGAAGACGATGATCGCGATCAGGATCACGATCGCCATGATGCGGTCATACCGGTAGAAGACCCGCTGGGCCTCGATGACTCGGCCGATGCCACCGGCGCCGACGAGACCGATCACCGCCGATGCCCGGATGTTGAGCTCGAAGATGTAGAGGGCGTAGGCGACGTAGTTGGGGAGGACCTCGGGGAGGACCGAGGCCCGCACCGCCCTGAGGTGCTTCGACCCGGTGGCCTTGGCGGCTTCCAGTGGCCCGGGCTTGGCGTCGTCGATGGTCTCGGAGAACAGCTTGGACATGATCGCCAGCGAGAACATGGTCAGGGCGAAGAACCCCGGGAACGGGCCGACTCCGAGAGCCGTCACGAAGAGGATCGCCCAGAAGAGGTCGGGCATGGTCCGGATCAGGTTCATGAAGCCCTTGGCGATCAGATAGGTGGGCTTGTTCGGGGCGGTCAGCGACGAGGCCATGAAGGCCAGTGGGAGGGCGAGAGCGCAACCCACCACGGAGGAAATGGCTGCGATCC
>JAGFIR010000085.1 GCA_024103415.1 Acidimicrobiales bacterium | reverse complement strand
ATGTCGATGAGTATCTCAAGTACCTCAGATGTATCAAATGGCTCGGTTGCCGTGTCGAGATGGGTCCTTAGGGACCCTTCGGCCCGGGGCATAACCAGGACCCAGAAGTCGCCGTGCTCGCCACTGTCAATAACAGGTACGACGTTGGCCACATCCTCTGGTAGATCGACGAAGAGTAGTTCGCGGTCAGACCCAGGGGCTTTGGGTACGAACTTCGCCACCGCCTGGGGACCTCCGTTGTCTGCCTCGTAGACCTGACCGAAGCCACCACCTCCGACTAGCTCCCCTATAACCCACTGTTGCTCGAGACTCAGTTCTGCGCCTCTCATGGTCTCGCCGGGCATAACACTTATTCACTTCTCATGCGTAGTGGGCTCCATGTCGGTTGGCTCGTACCGATTCTCGACGAGCCACTCGAAGATCTCATGGCGGAGGAACCTGAACTTGCGCGCTCCGGGAGCTCGGTGCGAGGGGATCACTCCCTCACGGGCCCAGATCCTGACGATCTGATCCGATGTCGACAACAGCTCGGCGAGTTCCTTGCTGTCTATCACCGCAGGCACGTCCGGGTACCACCTCTCGTAGGTGATCTCGGGACTCTCCTCCGACATCTCAGCCGGCTTCTTCCGCATCAGGTCCGGCTGGCCGGTTGAGGAGTACCGCCAGCACCTCCTCGCGGAAGAAGCGGAACTGGTTGCCCCATCGAACCGCCGGCAGTTCTCCGCGGTGGACCTGGTCGCGCACCTCGCCGATTGTGCATTGCATAAGCTCGGCCACGTGCGCAGACGTGAGCAATGGGGGATACTCATTGCGGATCGCTTCGAGCGTCTGCTCGCGCGCCGTGGCGAGATCGATACGATTCTCAGCCATCGGCGACGCTCTGATGGCATATGGGTGGAAGAACATCCATTCAGTGCATCGTACGGCAGAACGACGCGGAGCGGACCACGCCTGATAGCGTCACTTTTCGCGCCTTCCATCCCGCGTTTATCCCGCGTCCGCTCACAATCTCAGGGGTACATGCCAGTCCGCTCATACCCTCTGACCTGGTAATTCGTCCAAACCAGTACACCGAAAATGGCCCCGACATCTTTCGGGACGCTGAGGTCGTGGGTTCAAATCCCGCCGTCCCGACTCAGAAACCCCAGGTCAGGCCGCTCTCCGGAGCGGCCTGCTTGTTTGGAGGGCGGTTCCATCGCGCGTCCATCGCGCGTCACAGACCGCGACCTTGACCTCGATCGCGGTCCTGCCGGGGTAGAAATCGCTCCCCGAGCCGCTCGGCGGCCTGCCGGTCGGCTTCGGTGGTGGAACATCCAAACGACAGGGTCATGGAGGACCATCCGGGCGATGCGCCACCTCTCTGGTCTCCGAAACGACCCCGTTCGGGCTCGAAACGACCAGGTGCACCTTCTTTCGGGTGCGAACGTCGGTCAATCCTCCGACACCAAGGCGATGGCCCGTCGGCTGGTGTGGTCTGACCAGCCTCCACGGCGCAACGTCGAGTCGCTATCAGTCCGCGCGAAAAGGAACGACGATTGAGCCTGTCGCCTCCACTAGGTGAACAACCACACAGACCGCGCCGACGAGCGCAGGCGCGATTCGCGTTCACCACCCTCCAACTACACACGCACCTGCAACAAGTTGCCGGATGTCTACGTGTAGACGGGAGAGCTCCTGATAGACCTCGACCGTGGCACGCTGGCGAGCTCGGCGACCGCTGGCCGGGCTCGGCAGAAACGAACGCTTCCAGATGGAAGGGGTACCGGTGACGTCGGCAAAGTGGTCGACGTGAAAGCGTTACTGCGAGACCGTTGGATCTCAATGGGCCGAGCCATCGTGGTACTTATCGATCACGAACTGGCCCCGAGTTCGGCGAGTTCAGCGGTGTCGCTGGTCCTCTTCTGGGCGGCATCAGCGCTCGCCGCAGGCATCGCCGTGTTCGTTGTGCTTGGGGGGCGTCCCAGCCCGGTACAGGCGTCCATGGAGGAGATTGCCGGCCTTGTCGAAACGCTCGACCCGCTGGTCGCCACCCTTCCGCTCCAAGGGCCACAGGCGAGGGCCGTGCCACGTTCGCAGACTCACGATCAGCATCGTTGAGCGCGCCATCTCGACCCTGACTCATGACTCGTGGCCACGTGAAGAGATTCCCGGCGTCTGACGAACAACAGAGTGACGGGCTACGTCCCGGTGAGGAGTGCTGAGATGGGCAGCAGACGAGATGCGTCGGCTGCAAGAAAGGTGGCATCGTGTATGTGATGACCGCACAGGGTCGGCGAATGGTGGGACGATGGCTTATGGTGGCGCTTGGTGCCGTGCTCATCATGGTCCTCGCCCTGCCCGCCGAAGCTGCATCTAAGACGGTTACGTTCAGCAACACCTGCAAGGTGAAGATCGAGAACGGGAGCGGCTGGCTGTGGCAGAACCCATGGGGTAGGACCACCGAGATCGAGAACTGTGCCCAGCTGCGCACGGGGGTTCTTTATTGGAACGGGACTACGTGGACATGGTATTTCGGACCCGGATCTGCATGGCAGAGCGTGTCGATGCGCTTTGTTGAGGTGACCGGCGTGACCCAATGGTCCCACAGCGCTCATGGTGGGAGGAATGTCAGCGGCGAGGGAGGTCGGTGCGTCATGATGGCGCAGGATGGCTCCTTGAGTAGCTTCTACAACTGTTGAGGCTTCCACCTTCCGTTTGTGGCGAATGCCATCGGCGGCTGAGCCAGGGGCAATCGGGCGAATGAGAATGGCCGTCTTCACGGGGTTGTTGCTCCTGGTTCTCGGTTGTACGCCGAATCCGACGGGTGAAAGCAATTCGCCTGCTGGTGGTGATGCGGATGCGGAGGTGGTGGACCAGGGAACTGATGGGCTGTTCGAGGCACCTGAACCCGGCCCTTATCAGGTGTCGCCCGAGTTCGTAGGGTCGGTCCTGGCTGATGGGGCGGTGACCTTCGAGGAGCTGGTGTTGACCCACCAACACTTCTATAGGTGTCTGGTGGAAGGGGGTCTGGTGGGGGAGGTGTCCATCGGCGACCCGAAGCGGGGAATCGGCGGACTGCACGTGAGCCACCCCTTGGACAACGACCCCGACAACCCCACCGACCGCTCCTACCCGGTGATCTTGGGTTGTGAGCTCTCTATTGAGCCGATCACCGCGGTGTTTGCGAGGGACAATCCGGAGACTCCCGAACAGCTCGAGCAGCAGCGGCAGGCGATTCTGGACTGTGTGCGTCGGGAGATCCCCGATGTTTATGAGGATCTGTCCGAGGATTGGGATCTGGACACCCTGATGGTGTGGTTGTCTAGCCTCCCGCCTGAGGAATACGGCGAGGGCGTCAGGGGTGCTGCCGGGGAGTGTGCGGTCGGCGGGGAAGTGACCTGGGTGTCGCTGCGGGAGGCCGCCGGTCTGGAGGGCTAGACCGATGCTTGAGGATGTGACCCCGTCGTCGCTGAGACGTCTACGACGGTGGGCCCCTTGGATTGTCATCTTCGGCCTGGCGGCTGGACCCGCCGCAGGCATGTGGGCGCTGGCCTGGCGGATCGACGACATTCCCCCGGAATTGCGGGTCACGCCTGTACCGGTTTTCACCGGCCCGACACTGCGGATCCGCGACGGCCGGACGAACGTCGTCGCCAAGTTGGAGATCGGGGATGGCCCGGCGTTGATCGCCCCGGAGTGGAGCGGTGTCGTGACATCGGTGGAGGTGTCGTCCGGTGATGCCATTGCCACCGGCGACCCGCTGCTCTCTGTGGATCGTGTGACTCGTGTGGCGGTGGCAAGCGACATGCCATTTCATCGAGAGCTGGGCAATGGGTCGAGGGGTCGAGACGTGGAGGCGCTGGAGAGGCTCCTAGTGGCTCTCGGCCTGTTCGACGAGGAGCCCGATGAGATCTTCACCCGTACCACCGCCATGGCGGTGAGGGCCTTCGAGTCGACGCTCGGTGTCGACCCTCCGACCGGGGTGTTCTCGCCTTCCCTCGTGATGTGGATGCCGACCGAGCCCCTGGTCGTGGGCGAGGTCCTGGTGTCGGTCGGCTCGCCGGTCCCGGGCGCGGGCTCGGCAATAGTCCGAGCGGTTCCGAGAGTCATCTCTGCAGAGTTGGTCACAGGAGAAGGGGCCCCGGTCTCTTTCGAGGGTGACCGCGTACTGGAGGTGGAGGGCAGGGAGGTCGCCATCATCTCCGGTGGATCCGCCATCACCGATGAGGTTGCAGAAGCCATCTGGGATTCGCGTACGCCGCTGGGTTCCGACGTGGCCGGAGGGGCGGTCATGATCCCGGCGACCTTGAGGCTCCCTGAACCGGTGGAGGTATGGGCTGTGGCATCCTCAGCGGTGATGGTCGACATGGAGGGCGCCTCCACTTGTGTCTGGGTCGAGGACGGCGACGCGCTCATCCCGATTGATGTCACCCCGGTAGGGGGTACGTTGGGTGTCACCGACCTTCGCGGGCCGCTTGCAGGGCTACGGGTGCTGGTCAACCCTCTCGAAATCCTCCCGGATCCGGCGTGTCCCTGACGATCCGTGAACTCGTCTTCGCCTACCCGGGCCAACCCGCGGTCCTCACAATTGAGGAGTTACGTGTCGAAGCCGGGCAGATGGTCGCCATCACCGGACCCTCGGGCTCGGGTAAGACCACTCTCCTCCAGCTCATAGGAGGCCTGCTGCACCCCCAACAAGGTGGCGTCGAGGGAGGTCCGCCCTTCGAGTCGATCCGGTGGGTGTTCCAGACACCAACGATCCTGGGCCGCCGCACCGTGCTCGACAACCTGCTGCTGGGACTCCACCAGCGTCGTTGGGACCAGTCCAGGGCAGATCTGGCGGCGGGACAGGCCCTGGTGGCCACTGGTATGGATCAGCTCGCCGACCGACCCGCAGGCTCCCTGTCTGGTGGCGAGATACAGCGGCTCCAGATTGCCCGCGCACTGGTTGGGCGCCCTTCGCTGGTCCTGGCCGATGAGCCCACCGGACAACTCGATCGAACCAACACCGAACGGGTGGTCGCCTCCTTGGCAGCCCTTCGCACATCGGATTCGACTGTCATCGTCGCCACCCACGACCCGCTGGTAGCGGATGCCTGTCACCGACGCTTCGAATTGCGAAACGGTGTCGCCGTGGAGGTGTAAGCGGCATGTGGCGGCTGTCCGTAGTGATCAAAGAGATCGGCGCCAACCTCATAGCTGAGAGATGGCGGGCAGTGGTCATCGCGGTGATCACCGCCGCAGCGACCACCTCGGTGGTGGCCACGGAGTTGGACCAGGTTCGTCGCGCGGTGGCCGCTGATGCCGAACTGAAGAGCGCCGGACGCTACGTGTATGTCGCCTGGACGGAGGGCGCCGACACGCCCGTCAACCCGACCCGATGCCTCGCCCTCCGCCACAACCAAGCCGTATTGGCGGCGGGAGGCTACACCCATGGTGGGCCGGTGAGCGTTGCCAAGGCTCCCGGGGAGCTGTTCGGAGCCCGGATGATGGTGGGTGACATGCCGGCCCTGCTCGCCCCCCACAATCCGCCCTCACCAGGTCAGGTCTACATCTCCCAGACAGCGGCGGCACGGGTCGGACTGGCAGACGGTCGAACGGTCCTTCTTGGCGGTGGTCTGGGAAATGCACGAGTGTCAGTGGTAGACATGAGCGCCCGGGTACCCGACCCGGGACCCTGGGTCTGGATCCCGGCGGCTCCCGGCGAGAAACTCGATGAATGCTGGGTCGAGGTCGTTCCCGCCGCAGATCAGGTCGCCCAACCAGCAATCACCGCATGGCTCAGCCAAGGAGAACGGACCGTCATCGTGACCCGGTTCCTCGCCGAGGACCCCCTGCGAACCGACCCGGTGACCGTCTTCGCCGCCCGTTCCACCCGGTACGCATGGGCCGCCTCCGGTGTCATTGTCGGGGTCGTCGTCTGGCTCATCATCTGGTTCCGCCGCTCGGAGATGGCCCTATATCGGACTGTGGGCTCTTCTCGAGGCCAGACCACCCTGATCTTCGTGTTGCCCTACATGGCTCTGATGGTGGTCGGGACGCTGGGCGGCCTCCTTCTTGGTATTTACATTCATGGCCTTGGAGCAGAGCCGACAGCGACTTCACTGGTAGCCGCGAGGACTTCACTGGTAGCCGCGAGTCGACAGAGTTTCCTAACGCTAAGTATCGGCATTCTCATAGCCCTCGGTGGAACACTCCTGACTCTGGGCGGCAGCATCGCGGGGCACATCCGGAATCGACTGTGAGCCGATTGGCCGTCGAGGCCTGGCTTTTCATCGAAGGGATCACGTACTCAGATTCACTCGCGCATAGATCAAAGATTCATGGCGGACAACGAACACTTCGATGCCATGCAACTCGCCCAGCTTTCTACGACCTGCTCCCACAGACCAGGGAGGACATGCCATGACCGAATCGAAGACCCATCGCACCCGCAGCGGCCGGACGCTCACAGACGAGGAAGTCGACGCCCTCTCCACCGAGGTCGCCGAGACCGACTACGACATTGAAGATCTCAAGACCCGGCGTCGGGGTCGACCCTCGATGGGGTCAGGCCCCGCCGATG
Source organism: Acidimicrobiales bacterium (assembly GCA_024103415.1). Taxonomy (GTDB): domain Bacteria; phylum Actinomycetota; class Acidimicrobiia; order Spongiisociales; family ZC4RG35; genus ZC4RG35. The sequence continues at coordinate 15,285 of JAGFIR010000085.1, read as the reverse complement.
TCGTCCCGGTTCGGATCGACCCCGAACTGCGAGCCGCGATCGAAGCCCGTGCCGAGGCTGATCACACCACGACGAGCGAGATCATCCGCGAGGCGATTCGCAGGTTCCTCGACGTCGCCTGACCGAAGGCTGCCCCGCTCCATCGCGCGTCCATCGCGCGTCCGCAGTCGTCCGGGCCAGTCCGAAGGCGTCGCCGCTACGCTCTGACCGGGGGTTTCAGTCCGAAGCAATCCGCCCCAATCCATGCCGGGAGACGTCGGGACGCTGAGGTCGTGGGTTCAAATCCCGCCGTCCCGACCAGATCACAGGCCGCTCTTCGGGGCGGCCTGACCTGTTGCAGAGTCGGCTACCCGTTGGATCTCGTGTCGATGGTCAATCCCTGCCGGGCAGGAGACCCACCAGGCCGGACAGGATGACCCCGCCCGCCGGGAAAGCGATCATCACCGCCCAGCCACCAAATCTCAACCAGCGGGATCGGCCGGTCCTTGGGATCGCGTCATCTAACTCGTCGAGAAAGACCGTCTGCCCGAACTGATCCTCGAAGGTGCATCTGAAGTCCGGGTTCCGTCTCGGTGGGATCCGCAGACGCCAGTTGCGTCCGAGGGCTCCGGCGGAGTCGGTGACCTCCCAACCCTGACTGCCGGCGTAGGCCCCGCAGATGTCCGCCGCGGCCACGTCGAACGCTCGGAAGCCCATCGTGATGCCGATGGCGCTGGTGATACCGACGATCCCGAACGCGATCCACGCTTTCACCCTTGGATTGTCGTCTCATGGCGCGCCGCGATGAGGGAAACACTCGTAACTGTGAGGAGTGTGAAGACGCGCCCGTCTCAATCGCCGGTGTCGACTTCGACCTGGCCGGATCCGCCCCGGATGTCCGGGTGTCGGTCAGGTGTGAGCCACTGTCGTAAGCCCGTCGGTTCCGAGAACCTCTCCCACGGGGCGGTCAGCCTTTGACCGCCCCCATCGTGAAACCCGCAATGAACCGGTCGAGGAAGGCGTTGAAGACGAGCGCGATCGGTATGGCGACCAGCACCACCGCCGACTGTAGGGATTGCCAGAAGAACACGTCCCCACGGATCAACTCGGTCGGCACTCCCGTGGCGATCGTCTTCACTGCCGAAGCCTTGTTGAAGGAGAGGGCGTAGATGAACTCGTGCGCCGACAGGGTGAAGGCGAAGACGATCACCGCCACGATGCCCGGGAACATCAAGGGCATTACGACACGCGTGATCGCCCCCAGCCGGCTGTAGCCGTCGACCATCGCCTGCTCCTCGATGTCCATCGGGATCGACTTGAAGTACCCCATGAGCAGCCACGACGAGATGGGGATGGTGATCGTCGGATAGACCAGGATCAGCGACCACAGCGTCTCCTGGATCCCCAGAAAGTTGATCACCCGGGTCATCGGGATGAAGAGGAGCGTCGGGGGGATCAGGTACACCAGGAAGATGGCGATGCCCATCCGCTCGCCCCACTTGAGCCGGAGCCGGGCCAGCGCGTAGGCGGTTGGCAGCGAGAAGGCCAGGGTGACCGCGGTCACCACCAAACCCACGATCAGGGTGTTCCGGACGAAGGTCAGGTAGTTGGTCTCCCGGAACAGGTACTGGATGTGCTGGAGCGTCGGAGGCTCGTTGAACCAGAAGGGGTTGTTGTCCCTCGAGTAGAGGTCGTTCGAGCGCTTGAACATGCTGATGACGGCCCAGCTGAACGGGAAGACAGCGAAGAGGCTGAAGCCGATCGCCGACAGGTAGAGCCCTACTCTTCCCAGACGGTGACGGCGGCGGGTCTTCTCCCGGAGTCGGGCGACGTTGGTCGAATCCCAGGTCATCAGAGGACCTCCCTACGTCGTGCGAGCCGAAGGATCACGGCGGTCAGCCCGACCAGGACGGGGAACAGGAACAGGGCGACTGCCGCGCCCTGCCCGAGGGCTCCGCCCTCGATTCCCTTGAAGTACGCCCAGGTGGACAGGACCTGGGTCCGATGGGTCGGACCTCCCCGGGTGAGCACGTAGATGACGCTCATGTCCGCCATGCTCAGGATGACCCCGAACAGCACGGCCACGGCAATGATCGGGGCGAGCAGCGGGATGTTGATCTCGAAGAGACGGCGCCACGGCCCGGCGCCGTCGACCTCCACGGCGTCGTGCACGTCCTTGGGGATCGCCATCATGCCCGCCATCACGATCACCGCGGCGAGCGGGGCGATCCGCCACACCTGGACGGCGACCACGGAGATGAAAGCCAGGCTCGGCCGACCGAGCCAGTACATGTTCTGGTCGATGAGGCCGACCTGGCGGAGCAGCCAGTCGATCGGGGAGAAGACCGAGTCGAGCGTCCACAACCAGGTGAGGGTCGCCAGCGAAACCGGCGCCACCCAGGGGAGGAGCACGAGGAACCTGACGAACCACTTCCCCTTGAAGTCCCGGGTCAGCAATTCGGCGAGCCCGGTGGCCAGGATCACCACGAACAGGTTGGAGATCACGGCGAACCAGAACGTGTTGCCCAGCGCCCGACGGAACACCGTGTCGTTCCACACCGCCTTGATCGTGTCCAGCCCGACGAACTCGAGCGAGGGGTCCCCGGTGGTGATGTCGGTGAAGGCGTAAATGATGGCGAGAGCGAAGGGGAACCCGACGAGGGCGACGATGTAGATGATCGTCGGCGACATGAACAACCCCGCGAGGAATCGGGGGCTGTCCGCCAGGTACCTCGGCTTCTTGGCGGTCTGCGTCGTCATGCCTGGATCGTCTGCGGCGGGATCTTCTGCCCGCCGTCCTTGTCGAAGAACCGCAACTGATCGGACGCCACCGAGAAGCGGTGCTGGCGCTGCTCCTCCAGCGGCACCGTGACCGTGGCGGGGAGCATGGCGATGACCTTGGTCTCCTCGTGTCCGGGGATGAAGCCGTAGAGGTAACGCTCCGAGCCGAGGTACTCGATGCGGTTGACGAAGAAGTCGAACGGGACCCGGTCGCCACCGTCCTGCACTCCTTCGGGCAGGAAGTGCTCCGGTCGGAAACCGAGGATGTAGTCGCCCCAGTCGAGGAGGTTCATGGGGGGAGACCCGATGAACTGCGCCACGAAGGTGTCGGCGGGGTGGTGGTACACCTCCTCCGGGGTTCCCATCTGGCGGATCTTGCCGTCACGCATCACCGCGATCCGGTCGCCCATTCCCATGGCCTCCACCTGGTCGTGGGTGACGTAGACGCTGGTGATCCCGATGCGGCGCTGGAAGCCCATCAGGTCGTCGCGGGCGGCTGCCCGCAGCTTGGCGTCGAGATTGGACAGGGGCTCGTCGAGCAGGAACACGCTGGGCTCGCGGACGATGGCACGGGCCAGTGCCACCCTCTGCCGCTCTCCGCCGGAGAGTTGGCGGGGTCGGCGGTGGAGCAGGTGCTCGATCCCGAACAGCCCGGCCGCCCATTTGACCTTCTCGTCCCGCTCGGGCCCGTCCACCCCCTGTGCCTTGAGCGGGAAGGCGATGTTCCGTGCCACCGTCATGTGTGGGTACAGGGCGTACGACTGGAAGACCATTGCTATCTGGCGCGCCCTGGGCGGGAGGTCGGTCACGTCCTCGCCACCGAGGAGGATCTGCCCCTCGGTGGGGTGTTCCAACCCGGCGATCATCCGCAGGAGCGTTGTCTTGCCGCATCCGGACGGGCCGAGGAGAACCAGGAACTCTCCCTCCTCGGACTTGATGTCGACACCGTCGACTGCGACGACGTCACCGAACTCCTTGCGCAGACCTCGAACTTCTAGGAGCGCCATTGCATCACCCCGCCTACACCTTTCTCGCGACCGGACGATGACCCACCGGGACGGCCGTCAGGGGCCGCCCCGGTGGGATCGTCTCTCACCCGATGAGCCCCCGACCACGCCAGTCATTGAAGATGGCGTTGATCTTGGACTCGGCGTCGGCGACGGCCTCGGCCGGGGTCATGTTTCCCTGAGCGGCCTCGGCGAACATCACCGGGATGATCGACTCGCCGAACACCTGGCCCACTGCCGGGTTGGCAGGCCCGGGGTGCCCGATGTTGGTGGCCCAGTCGGTCGAGTTCTTGAGCACCTGGAGCTTGGTGGGCGGGTTCGATCCGAACGGGTCGTTGTCCAGCCAGTTGTTCAGCTCCGGCACCCGATCCGGGAAGGCCGGGAAGTCGTACAGCTTGGAGTGCCAGGCGACGGGAGCGAGATTCTCCGTGTAGTGGAGCAGGAACTCCTGCGCCGCCGCCACGTTCACGCTCTCGAAGTCCGGGATGATCCAGTTGTACATGACGTGGGAGGCCACGATCGCCGTCTCCGGCCCCGCCAGGGCGGGGGTGAAGTAGATGTCGTCGGCCACGTCGAGGCCATCGTCCTGGGCGGTCCGGTAGGCCGAGATCGAGTTGAGGATGTAGCTCAGCGTCCCGGCGTTCAGGCCCTGGTTGTTGGATGCCGCGTTCCAGGCGAAGACCTCGTCGGTCATCGCGTTGGAGTACAGATCCATCATGTACTCGATGGCGCCGATCGTCTCGTCCGAGTTGATCACCACCTGCCCGTCGGCGTCCTGGATCGACGCACCGAACGACCACATCAGACCCCGGAGGGCCATGTTGGAGTCGATCTCCTGTGACATCCCGATGCCGAGCTGCACGCCCTGGTCGGAGAAGATCTGGCTACCGCCCTCGAGCAACTCGTCGTAGGTCGACGGGCCGTCGGGAAGACCCACGGCCTCCCAGAGGGACTTCCGGTAGTCACCGGGGTCCGGGACCCACGCCGGGGCGTAGGCGTAGTACTTCTCGGTGTGGGGGTTGTACGACGACCTGCGCGTCAGGTCGAGCATCGTGCCGTACCGGCTCTCCGCCTCCATCACCAGGTCGGTCATGTCGACGACGGACGGCTCGTGTTGGCTCAGCACCGCGATGTGCTGGAACAGGTCGTGCTGGGGCTGCCCCGACTGGATCTCGGCTGCGATGGCAGCAGGCACCTCGGCGGTGTTGATGTGGTCGATGTTGACGGTCACGCCGACCTGTTCGCCCCACGCCTTGGCGAAGGGATCGAACCAGGAGTCGTGAGCGGGGACGAAGTGGCTCCAGAGAAGGATGTTTAGTTCCCCGCTGATCGACTGGGTCGGCTCACGGAAGCTGATCTGGGGCTCTCCTGGCATCCCGGTGGTGGAAGGGCCCTGTCCTCCTGCGAGGGTGGTGGTGACGTCGGCCGCAGGCCCGCAAGCCGCGGCCAGGAGCGCCGCCCCCCCGAAGTAGAGGAACTCCCTTCGAGTAAAACCACGTGGGTACCTACGAGGGACCATGTTTCCTCCTTTTCTCCGAGGTAGCCGTCTACCTAGGTGAGGCGGTCTCACTTCGAGACCGAATCCGAACCTACACCTCCGTTTTCGGGCGATGTCGGCCGCGATCCGAGATCGGGAAAAGTGACGTTGATTCGGGGGCCGTCTTCCGGTCCTACCATTCCGTGATGGAGACCGTTGGGATCGGCATCGCCGGGGCCGGGAATGTCGGTGGCGCACTCGCCCGGCGTCTGATCGACGACCGGAAGGCCATCAGGGAGAAGACCGGGCTGGATCTCGAGCCGAGGCGTGTCGTGGTCCGCGACACCGCCCGTGACCGGGGCCTGCCACCCGAGATCATCGCCACCGAGGTGATGGACCTCGTCTCGGATGAGGGCGTCGACGTGGTGGTGGAGGTCATGGGGGGCATCGAACCGGCGGGCGACCTCGTCGTCGCCGCATTGAAGGCCGGCAAGCCCGTGGTCACCGCCAACAAGGAACTGGTGGCGGCCCGCGGTCCCGAACTGTTGGCGATCGCCGCCGACGCCGGCGTCCCCTTCCTGTTCGAGGCCGCCGTGGGCGGTGGTATCCCCATCATCGCCCCGCTCATGGAGTCGCTGGCGGGCGAGAAGATCCGCAGGGTCATGGGCATCGTCAACGGGACGACCAACTACATGCTCACGGCGATGAGCGAGACCGGCGCCGACTACGCCGCGGTGCTCGCCGAGGCCCAGACCCTCGGTTACGCCGAGGCCGACCCCACCGCCGACGTCTCGGGGATGGACTCCGCCTCCAAGGCGGTGATCCTCGCCGGTCTCGCCTTCGGGGTGTGGGTGAGCCCCTCCGAAGTCCACCGTGAGGGGATCGACGGGCTGGAACCGGCGGACTTCGCCGCGGCCGCCCGTCTCGGGCACACGATCAAGCTGCTCGCCGTCGCCGAGGCGACGTCGGGCGGGGTGGTGGTCCGGGTCCATCCCACGCTCATCCCGCTGACCCACCCGCTGGCGGGTGTGCGTGGGGCGACCAACGCCGTCTACATCGAGGGCGACTCGGTGGGCCAGCTCCTGTTCGCCGGACCCGGTGCGGGCGGGATGCCCACGGCAACCTCGGTTCTCGGCGACGTGATCTCGGCCGCCCGCGGGATCGTCGCTCCGTCGGTGGTGGTCCCCCCGGTGCGGGTGGAGGTGGGTGAGCATGGCGACTTCGGCGCCCTGGAGACCCAGTGGTGTCTGCGCATCGAAGTGGAGGACGCCCCCGGTGTCCTCGCCCGGATCGCGGGGGTGTTCGGCTCACTCGGCGTGTCGATCAAGTCGATGCGCCAGGACGGCCGCGGCGACGGCGCCACCCTGCTCATCGTCACCCACGCCGCCCCCGAGGCGGCGCAGCGCAAGGCTCACGAAGGATTGGTCGGGCTGTCCTCGGTTCGTGAGGTGGCGTCGGCGATCCGGCTCGAGGGCGACGAGGCCTGACCCGGTCCTCCCCGGAGCGGACCTCGGCCGCCCGGGCGTGCGCTTCGAGACCCTCGAGCCGCGCCAGCAGTGCCGTGTCGTCGACCAGCGCCCGGGGGTCGTCGAGCCTCATCCAGGTCACTGACCGGCGATGGTCCTGGCTGCCCTCCACCAGACCGCTCGCGCACCTGTTCATGATCAGCTGATTTCATTGATGCAATTTCAGCTAGCGGCCCGTCCGCTTGAAATCTAGGAGCCGAGTTCAAGAGAACCTGTATCATCAACCTCGAATTTCAAGGCATTTGCGACTAACTTGAATTTCGCGATGGATGTCGCGCGATTCCAGAATTCTCCATTAGGTCGCATCGTTCGGATAAGCGGCTACGACGCGCGATTCAACGAGGAGTATGACCACTTCGCATATGTGGCTGACCCCCTTCCCGATGACATAGCTCTGGCGAACGAGACTTGGGGAGTTGTCGCGGATGCCATGTTGTCGTTGGGTCGACTGGATGACGCTACGTCGCGCTTTCCGAACCCGGGTCTTCTTGTACGACCGACCCTCAGAAGAGAAGCGATGAGCACCGCCGCGTTGGAGGGGACCTTTGCGGACCTTGAGGAAGTGTTGGCCGCGGACGCCGACGAAACCGAGGCCTTGGGGCCCGAGATGCGCGAAGTCATCAATGCGGTCACGGCTATTGAGGCCGGCGTGTCAGCCTTGCGTCAAGGTAGGTCAATAGGCGTCCAGCTGGCTTGCGAGCTGCAGGAGATCCTGATCCGAGGAACAAGATCGGAAGGGGCCGACACGGGGAGAATCCGCACTGGCAATGTGTTCATTGGGCGTGAGGATCAGCGAGTACCGGACAGTCGGTTCATCCCGTGTCCAGCCGGACCGCTTCTTGAGGAGGGGTTTCGACAATGGGAAACATGGGTGAACGTTGATATCTCGATTCATCTGCTTGTGAAGACTGCGCTCGCGCATTACCAGTTCGAGACGCTTCACCCATTTCACGACGGCAACGGTCGACTGGGCCGCATCCTCGCGATCCTGCAGTTGATGGCAGACGGGGCGTTGCACAATCCAAACCTCGCGATCTCGGCGTGGCTAGAGGAACATGACGCTGAGTATCGAGATGGCCTCGCGAGAGTAAGCGAGACGGGCGACTTCGACGCATGGGTTCGCTTCTTTGCGCGAGGTGTCCTCGAACAGGCCGAACGAGAACGTACTCGGGTCGATGAATTGTTGAATCTGCGACATGTATTGGTGGAGCGCGTCCGCGGGGAAAGGTTCCGAGGCTTGGCGGTTCGGGTCACTGAGGATCTGATCGGTTTTCCCATCATGCGGGTTCCCGAGTTGGCTCAGCGCTATGGAGTCAGCTTCGAGGCCGCTAATAGCGCGGTGGGGAGACTCGTCGATATCGGTGTTTTGCGCCAGGTGGGCAATCGGGCGTATGGACGCGTGTTCGTGGCGGAGGAGGTTCTTAGGGTGCTGAGGTACTAGCTCCGGGTTCCAGCGGTGGGGGAAATGGCATTTTGGGGGCGCCGCCCCCGAGGCGGCGCAGCGCCGGGCTCATGAAGGACTGGTCGGGCTGTCCGTGGTTCGTGGAGGTGGCGTCGGCGATCCGACTCGAGGGCGACGAGGCCTGACCCGGGTCCTCCCCCGAGCGGACCTCGGCGGCCCGGGCGTGCGCTTCGAGACCCTCGAGCCGCGCCAGCAGTGCCGTGTCGTCGACCAGCGCCCGGGGGTCGTCGAGCCTCATCCACGTTGGTGACCGCAGATACGTGAGAACCGACAGCCCCGACTGAAACCGGGCGCCTCCGCCTGTGGGGAGGACGTGGTTGGGCCCCGCTCCATAGTCGGCGAAGGCCTCGGCAGACGAGCCTCCCACGAACAGCGATCCGTAGTTGCTAAGACGCGAGGCGACGGCGTCGGCATCATCCAGATGGATGGCCAGGTGCTCGGGCGCCAGGTCGTCGACCAGTGCGACCCCCTGCTCCAGGTCCTCCACGACCACCGAGAAGCCGTTCCCCATTGCCGCCTGCGCCACCTCCGAGGTGGGGAGGTCGGCCAGTTGCCGCTCCAGCTCCCGATCGACGGCGTCGGCCAGCTCCCGGCTGGTCGTGACCAGGGCAGGGATGGCGTCGGTGTCGTGCTCCGCCTGGGCCAGGAGGTCGGCCGCCACCAGCGCCGGATCGGCCGTGTCGTCGGCCAGGACCACTATCTCGCTGGGGCCGGCGAGACCGTCGATCCCCACCTCGCCATAGAGGTGCTTCTTGGCGGCGGTGACCCACCGGTTGCCGGGACCCACTATCAGGTCGGCCGGGGGTGAGAAGACCCCGAAGGCAAGGGCGGCGATGGCGTGGGCGCCGCCGATCGCCAGCAAGCCGTCCGCTCCCGCCACCCACGCCGCCGCCATGGTGACCGCGGTGGGCCGGGGAGACGCCACCCAGACGCTTTCCACCCCGGCGACACGGGCCGGCACCACGGTCATCAGCACCGACGAGGGGAGGGGGTGACGGCCGCCGGGGGCGTAGGCGCCCACCGAGCGGACCGGGAGCCAGCGGTGGCCGGCCTCCCCTCCCGGCACCTGAAGGGTGACATCGTCCAGGGCGGCCCGCTGGGCGTCGGCGAAGGCCTCGATACGCAGGGCCACACGCCGCAGCAGGGTGGACTGCTCGGGTGGCAGCGATCGATACGCCTCCTCGAGGGCCGAACGATCGCTGACGATCGGGTCCTTTAGACCCTCGATCTCACCGAAGCCCCGGGCGTATCCCCGGACCGCCTCCTCTCCGTCCCGTCGGACCTCCTCGACGATCGCGGCCGCGCCCGCCAGGGTCCCGGGGTCGACCGGACGGCGTGGGGCGCCCGTGACCTCTTCGAGGCGAAGCCGGGGAAGACCCGTCATGGCGTGTCCTTCCGCTTCATCGCCCGGCGTCTCACCCTCTTCGCCCGTCGGTCGAGCACCGCCTCGATGTCGGCGAGCCGCACACCCGACGCCGCGGCCTTGGCCAGTGCGAAGTAGATGAGGTCGGCCGCCTCCCCGGCGACGTCATCCGGGTCGGTGGCCGCTGCCAACTCCCCCGCCTCCTCGATGAGCTTGGCGGCGAGGAGATCGGGGTCACCCGCCAGGCGTGCGGTGTGGGAACCAGGGGGCGGGTCGGCGACGATGTCGGCGAGTCGCCTGGCCAGCCTTCCGATCCCTGTGTCCTCACCCCAGCACGTGCGGGTGTGGAGGTGACAGAAACCCGTCCCGTGCTGACGCACGACGAACCGCAGCGAGTCACGGTCGCAGTCGGCCGACACCGTCAGGAGCTCCTGGCTCGCCCCGGAGGTCTCACCCTTCACCCACAGTCCCCGGCTACGGCTCTGATAGACGCCGCGTCCCGTGTCGATCGCCTGCCGGAGACTCTCCCGGCTCGACCAGGCGAGACCGAGTGCGGCCCCGCCCTCGTCGACGACGACCGTCGGCCACAGCCCGTCGGGCCGGTCGGAGGCGAGTGGTGCGGCGAAGGCGTCGGCGAGATCGAGCGTGCCGCTGTACAGGGCCATCCCCACCTGGGCGTCGGCACCGATGCGGTCGAGGGCGTCGATCTCCTCGGCGGTGGTGACCCCGCCGGCGACGGTGACCCTCGTGTCGCCGGCCGCCTCGACCACAGCCCGGGCCAGATCCATGTCCGTCCCGCCCATCCGGCCTTCCTTCTCCACGAAGGTGACCAGGAATCCGCCGCAGAGGTCGCGGAGCTCCCGGATCCCCTCGAGGAGGTCGAGACCGGCGTCGACCCGCCAACCGTGGGTGACCACCCGGCTCTCCCGGGCGTCCAGGGCGACGATGACCCGCTCCCGCGGCAGGGCGTCGAGGAACTCCGGGCTCGCCGCGGTGCCGACGATGATCCGCTCCGCCCCGGCGTCGAGCCAGGACAGTGCGGTGTCGACGTCCCTGATCCCGCCGCCGACCCGTACCCGGGCCAACGATGCCATCTCCTCGATCAGAGGGGCGTTGCTGCCCTCGCCGCGGGCGGCGTCGATGTCGATGACCGCAACCTCGCCGACCCGGGAGAAGCGCTCCAGGATCGGGAACGGGTCACCGGCCTCGATGGCCAGGGTCTCACCTCCGACGAGTTGCACGGCACGACCGGCGACGATGTCGATCGAGGGGACGATCACGGGCGGACCTCGACGCCCACCACGGCCAGGTGACGCTTCAGCTCCCGCACGGTGGTCACACCGTCGTGGAGGATCGAGGCAACGAGGACCGCTGAGGCTCCGGCTCGGATCCCCTCGACCAGGTGCCCCGGCTCCCTCGCTCCGCCCGAGGCGATCACCGGGGCTCGCACGGCGGATGCGACCGCTTCCAGCAGCTCGAGGTCGTATCCGTCACCGGTCCCGTCCCGGTCCCAGCTCGTCAACAGGATCTCCCCCGCTCCCAGCGTCTCACCCTTCCGGCACCACTCGACGACGTCGATGCCGGTGCGGTTTCGGCCGCTCCGTGTGACCACCTCCCAGCCATCACCGCCCCGGGCGGCGTCCACGGCGAGCACCGTGCACTGGGCGCCGAACACCTCGGCCATCTCGGTGACCAGCTCCGGGCGCTCCACCGCGGCGGTGTTGACGCCGACCTTGTCGGCGCCAGCCTCGAGGAGGCTTCTCGCATCGCCCACCGACCGGACGCCCCCGCCGACGGTGAGGGGGATCGACAGAACCTCTCTCACCGCGGCGACCGTGGCCAGGTTGTTCTCCCGACCCTCCGGTGTGGCGGACACGTCGAGCAGGACCAGCTCGTCCGCCCCCTGCTCCTCGTAGACCACGGCGCTCTCGACGGGGTCGCCGACGTCGCGCATCTCGGAGAATCGAATGCCTTTGACCACACGCCCGGCGTCGACGTCGAGACAGGGGATAACTCTCACGGCGATGCTCATGCGGCGAGCCACCTCTCCAGCAGTGCCAGACCCCATGATCCGGACAGCTCGGGGTGGAACTGGCAGGCGAGCACGCCGCCCCGCTCCATGGCCGCCACGAACGGCCCGCCGTGGTCGCTGGTGGCACCCACCCAGCCCTGCGGAACGGTGTCGAGCCGGTACGAGTTGGCGAAGTAGGCCCAGCCGGGCGTGACGAAGCGGGCTCCCGGCTGGGGCTCGACATGGTTCCAGCCGAGTTGCGGGATCCTCACCTCCCCGTCGAAGCGGCGGACCCGCGCGTCGACGACACCCAGGCCGTTCCCGGGACTCTCGTCACTGGCGGTGGCGAGGATCTGCATGCCGACGCAGACGGCCAGGGTCGGGCGGCCGTCGGCGATGCGCCGCGCCACCGGCTCGCCCAGTCCAGCCGATTCGAGGGCCGAGACGGCGGCCCCGAAGGTCCCGACCCCCGGCACCACGACCCGATCCGCCCGCTCCACCTGCTCGGGGGCATTGGCGAGGGTCGGGTATGCCCCGACGCGTCGCAGACCGGCGAGCACCGAGGCCAGGTTCGCCGTCCCGGTGGGCACCACGACCGCGCTCAATCGAGCACCCCCTTGGTACTGGGCACCATGTCACCCGTGATCGCAACTGCATCGCGGAGGGCGATGGCCACTGCCTTGAAAGCGGCCTCCGCCTTGTGGTGGTCGTTGTCGCCCCGGATCAGGTCGACGTGGAGAGCCATGCGCGCCTCGATGGCCAGGCTGCGGAGGAAATGGACGATGTTCTCCGTCGCCAGGTCGCCGATGGTGTCCCTGCTGAACGGGATGTGGATCTCCGGCCAGGGCCGACCGGAGAGGTCGACCACGGCCCGTGCGAGCGACTCGTCGAGAGGCACGTAGGCGGAGCCGAAGCGGCGAACCCCGGCCCGATCGCCGAGGGCATCGGCCAGAGCCCGCCCCAGCACGATGGCACAGTCCTCGGCCGTGTGGTGGTCGTCGATCACGACGTCGCCCCGGGCGGTGAGCGTGAGGTCGAACCCGGCGTGTCTGGCCAGCGAATCGATCATGTGGTCGAGGAAGCCGATCCCGGTGTCCACCCGGGTCAGCCCCGTTCCGTCGACGACGAGCCTCAACTCGATCGCCGTCTCCTTGGTCTCCCGCTTGATCTCAGACGTTCTGGGCATCGAGCACCTCGATGATTCGGGCGGTGGTGTCGAGCACCACCGCGGCTGCGGACAGGTCACTCCGGGCGCGGTCCGGGTCGGCGTTGGGGGCGATGACCCCGATGGGAAGGACGCCTGCGGCCCGCGCCGCCGCCAGATCGTCCACCGTGTCGCCGAGCATCCACGCCCTCGTCACGCCGAGACGCTGCAGTGCGAGCCGCACCGGGGCGGGATCGGGCTTCATCGGGGCGTCCTCCCTCGTGACGATCGCTCCGAACAGGTCGGTGAGACCGAACCGGTCGAGGAACTCCATGGCGTCGTCCCGGGGTCGTCCGGTGACGATGGCGATCGGGAAGCGCGACGCAACCTTCTCGAGGAGCCCCGTGGGAACGGTCGGCGTCTCGGTGGCCTTGAGCCCGGGCGCACCCGGCGTGCCCTGATAGATCTCCTCGAAGACCTCCCTCACGGTCTCGTAGGGGAGGTCGACGCCCGCCCGGGCACAGAGACGGCGGGTCAGTTCCCAGTCGTCGTTGGCGTTGCCCTCGCCCCGGGCCTCCCAGACGTCCTCGGTCCCGACTCTGACCCCGAAGGTGCCTGCCGTCGCCAGGACCGTCCTGGTGTAGGCGTCGGCGGCGACGACACCGTCGAGGTCGAAGATGATCGCCTCGGGTGACAGGACCGTGAGCAGGGTGCGCACGAGACGGTCGAAGTGGAGGGGGTCGCCCGGGAGGCCGATGCGGACGAACGGTTCCAGTCCCGGCTGACCGCGGAACGAGCGCAGCCCGACGCCCAGTGCGGCGGCGGCGCCGACGAGCCACCCGGGGTCCCTCGGTCTGGCGAGAACGAAGTTCGCCTGGGAAGGAAGGCTGTCCACACCGAGTGCGGCCAGCAGCCAGCGGAGGTCCTCCCGCTCGTCGCGGACCCGGGCCACGAAGTCGTCGGAGGTCCCGGAGGCGAGGGTCTCGGTGGCGATCAGAGCCGATACCGACGAGACGGGGTAGGGGTTGCCGTAGGCGGCCAGCCTCTCGATCTGCTCCCGGTCACCGACCGCATACCCGATCCTCAGGCCGGCGAGGCCGTACGCCTTGGACAGGGTCCGCAGCGAGATCACGTTGGGGAACATCTGCGCGATCCGGGTGAGGTCGGCGTCGGCGAACTCGACGTAAGCCGCGTCGTAGACCACGGTGCCGAACCGTCCCGCGAGCGCGGTCAGGTCGCGTGCGGTGATCACGGCTCCGGTGGGGTTGTTCGGCGAGACGACGAAGGCCGTGGTGGCGCCGTCGTCGGCGGCGTCCAGGAATCCTTCGAGGGGGAAGGGGCCCTCGGGCCAGTCCACCTCGATCAGACCCACCCCGGTCTGCTCGGAGTAGCGGCGGATCATCTCGAAGGTGGGTTTGGCGGCCACTGCCGTGCCCCCCTCGATCGACATGAAGCAGCGGAGCAGGGCGTCGTCGGCCCCGGCGGTGATCAGGACCTGGTCGGGCGACACGGCCAGGCGGTGGGCGAGTGCCTCCCGCAGCGGGGTCACGTCGGGATAGCGGGAGACGGTCTCCTCCAGTCCGGCCGTGAGGCGATCGAGTGACAGCGCGCCCGGACGCCCCTCGTTTCTGGAGAGATCCAGGTCGATCGGTGCCCGGAAGCCCGGGGTCTCGTAGGCAGAGGGAGCGCTCATGGGACGATCTGCTCCAGACGGGAGACCACGATGTCGGTGGCGCCGTGCTGCTTGAGCAGCGGTATCAGCGCCGGGAGGTCCTGTCGGGGCACGGCAGCCTTGACGGCGTACCCGGTACCGCCGTGGAGGGGCGCCACGGTCGGCTCACGCATGGCCGGAAGGATCGAGATCACACGCTCGAACTCGTCGTCGGTGACGTTGAGCTCGAGCATCGCCCGGTGGCGAGCCTCGAGCACCGATCGGAGGCTGAGGACGAGGCCCTCGATCGTGTCCTTCTTGGCCGGCTCGTCCATTGCCTTCCGGCTCGCATAGACCCGGGTGGAGGAGGTCATCACCGTGTCGATCACCACGAGACCGTTCGCCGCCAGGGTCTCGCCGGTGTCCATGATGTCGACGATGACGTCGGCGTCCTCGGGCGGGAACACCTCGGTGGCCCCGTAGGTCCGGACGAGCGTGGCGTCCAGACCCCGGCGCTCGATCCAGGACGCGGCGAGCCGCTCCATCTCGCTGGCCACCACGAGGGGTCGGTCGGGGAGCTCCCCGTCCACCAGGAGGGACTCCGGCGCGGCCACGACCACCGAAACGGGATCGAGCCCGGTGTCGAGCAACTCGACGATGTCGGCGCCCTTCTCGGCGACCCAGTCGGCCCCGGCGAACCCGACGTCACGGGTCCCGGTCGCCAGCATCTCGACGATGTTCTGCGGCTTGAGCAGCTTGACCTCGAGCCCGGCCACGGAAGTCACGGGGCGATAGCCGCGGGGCCCGGAGCGCAGCCGGATGCCCGCGTCGGCGAGGAGGTTGGTCACGCCCGCCTCGATCCGTCCCTTGGGAACGGCCAGACG
>JAGFIR010000084.1 GCA_024103415.1 Acidimicrobiales bacterium | reverse complement strand
CCCGGGGCACCGGATACCGGGCCGCCGTCGGTCTGTTCCAGGGCTTCCGCCACCGTGGTCATGGTCTTCTCGGTCCGATCACCGACCATCCCCACGGCAGGGAGAGAGATCAGAGCTATGAGCACTATGAGGAGCGCGTACTCCACCATGGAAGCCCCACGTTCCTTGGTGTGAATGTTGTTCATGCCGGAAGTTTCGGCATCCCGGCGAACAACCTCATAGGCCTGGCGACCCGTCCGCCGGGTAGGACGGCGGGCCCAGGACCCCCGTCGTCATTGGGGATTCTCAGGTTTCGATGCCGTGGAGCGTGTCGACGATCAGTTCGTCCACGACCGCCTGGAGGGCCTCGTGCTCGTCGGCGCCGCCATCGATCGCCTTCTCGTAGGTGGCGAGCTGGCGATGGGCGCTCGTGCCCTCCGAGGCGATGGTCCGGGCGTGCTCGACCTCCCGGGTGACACCCAGTTCGGCGGCGTCGTCGGCCACGAGTGCGATCAGCTCCTCGACCAGATCCCCGAACGGCACCAGCTCCCCCCTCCCGAAGTCCATGAGCTCCCCGTCCAACCCGTAGCGCTGGGCCCGCCAGATGTTCTCGTCGATGAGGGCCGACGGATAGCTGCGCCATCTCTGGTTGTGACGGCGCAGCCGGTACATGTAGGCGAGGAGCGACTGATACAGGGCGGCCACGGTCATGGCGTCGTCCAGACGGGTGCACACGTCGGAGACCCGCATCTCCAGCGTCGGGTACCGGCCCGAGGGACGGATGTGCCACCACAACTTTGTCGAGTCCTCGATGAGGCCGGCACCCACGAGCATTTCCACGTAGCGCTGGTACTCGCCCCAGGAGACGAACTCCTCCGGGAGCCCCGTGCGCGGGAGGTTCTGGAAGATGACGAGCCGGTAGGCCAGCAGACCCGTCGGGCGCCCGTCCCAGAAGGGAGAGGAGGTGGACAGGGACAGGAGGTGGGGGAGCATGTACTTGACCTGGTTCATCAGGTCGATGCGGAGATGGTCGTCTTCGATCCCCACGTGGACGTGCATGCCGCAGATCACCAACTGGCGGGCCACCTGCCCCAGGTCCGTGGCCAGCTTCAGATAGCGGGGCTGCTCGGTGGTCTCCTGGACCGCCCAGTTGGCGAACGGGTGGGTCGACGAGGCGATGATCGCCGCCCCGTGCTCGCTGACCACCGAGGAGAGCTCCCTGCGCAGCACCGCCAGATCGGCCCTGGCGTCGGAGACCTTCTCGGAGATCTTGGTGCCGACCTCGATCTGGGCCTTGAGGAACTCGGGCGTCACCTGTGGCCCCAGCAGCTCGCGGAGCGCGTCCCACATGCCGGGTGGCGGGCTGGTGATCAGGTCTCGCGTCTCGCGATCGACCACCAGGTACTCCTCTTCGATCCCGATAGTGAAGCTCGGCCTCTCCATGCCGGAAACCCTAGATCCGGCGCCTCGGGCGCGGACGGCCCGGGTTGTGACTTCCGGCCCTACGAGCAAGGTGGTGGATCACCGTAGAACAGGGGCCATGAAGAGGCTTGCCGCGGGCGTGCTGACGACCGCCCTGCTGGTCGCGGCCTGTGCCTCCGGTCCACCCGAGTACGCAGGCGTGGTGAGGAGCCCGGCCCCCGACGTCAGCGCAGCGACCCTCCCCGACGTGCTCGCGGGCGGTGCACCGTTCCGGTTCGTGGCCCCGGAGGATGGCCTGCTCATCGTCCACTTCGGCTACACGTCGTGCCCCGACGTCTGCCCGACGACGATGGCCAATGTCCGCTCGGCCCTGGAGTTGCTCGGCGACGACGCGGAGCGGGTCTCGGTCGCTTTCGTGACCGTCGACCCAGGGCGGGACAGCGACGACATCCTCGCCACCTACGTCGGCTACTTCACCGACGGGGGCCACGGTCTCCGCACGGATGACCCGACCGAGTTGCGCGCCGTCGCCGACGCCTTTGGCGCCGACTACAGCGTCACCGGCACCGCCCCATACATCGAAGTCGAACACACCGCCGACCTGTATGCGGTCGACGATCGAGGACGGATCAGGCTGACCTGGCCCTTCGGCACCCGCTGGCAGGACGTCGCCAGTGATCTGGTCGCCCTGCTCGGAGAGGAGAAGACATGAGCGAGAGGACACGGACGGCACTGATGTGGATCCTCGGGGTCGCCGTGCTGGGGGCCGGAATCTGGATGCTGGTGAAAGACGACGACGGGCTGAGGGTCACCGACGTCTGGGCCCGGAGCTCCCCGATGGTCGATGGCGCGGCCGCCGCGTACATGAACATCCAGGGGGGTGCCGAGGACGACGCCCTGGTATCGGCGTCGGTGGCGGCCGACGTCGCCGGGAAGGTCGAGCTGCACGAGACGCGGATGGTCGACGGCAAGCACTCCATGCAGATGGTGCTGGGGATCGACATCCCTGCGGGCGGCAGCGTGGCCCTCGAGCCCGGTGGTTATCACATCATGCTGATGGGGCTCGTCGAACCACTGGAGCCGGGTGAAATCTTCGATACGGATCTCGTCTTCGAGAGCGGCGCCACGATCACGGTCGAGGTGGAGGTCAGAGAAGGGTGAAGGCCCTCCTCCCGCTGGCTCTGATCCTGGCCCTGGTGGCATGTGGGCCGGGGGAGGTGACCTTCGATCACGACTACGTCATTCCCTCCGGCACGGGAGCCCGGCTCGACGCCGGGGAACCGGTGGAGATCCTTCCCTTCATCCTGGAAGCCAGGGTCGGTGAGACGCTCCGGATCGTCAACCGGGACTTCCGGGGTCACCGGATCGGCCCGTACTACGTGGGATCGGGCGAGACGGTGACTCACACGTTCACCGCTCCAGCCGAGATGCGGGGCCCCTGCACCGTGCGTTTCGATGAGGAGATGATCGTCCGGGTCACCGACTGAAGTCCGGGAGGACCCTGGCCCGCTCGCGGGCGCAGTCCTCCCTCACGTCACACCCGGTGTCATGATCGTTGACCAGGCCCATCGACTGCATGAACGCGTAGATCGTGGTCGGCCCGACGAAGGTCCAGCTCCTCCGCTTCAGATCCCTGGAGAGGGCGGTAGACCCGGGTGTCAGGGCGACGTCGCCCGTTGGCGGGGTCTCGTCCGGGTCGGCCCACCGCCAGAAGTAGCGGGCCAGCGAGCCCTCCTCCTCGATCATCTCGAGGGCCCGGGCCGCGTTGTTGATGGTGGACCGGATCTTCCCCTCGTGACGGACGATCCCGGGATCGGCGAGGAGGCGGGCGACGTCGTCATCCCCGAACCGGGCGACCTTCATCGGGTCGAACCCGGCGAACCCGGCCCGAAAGGCCTCCCGCTTGCGGAGGATCGTGATCCACGAGAGGCCCGCCTGAAAGCCCTCGAGGCAGATCTTCTCGAACAGCCGGTGGTCGTCGGTGACCGGGCGAC
>JAGFIR010000182.1 GCA_024103415.1 Acidimicrobiales bacterium | reverse complement strand
CACCCGGACGAGGTGCCGGACACCTACAGCGTCCCGGACGCCGACCCGCTCACCCGGGCCATCGACTACGTGGCGGGGATGACGGACCGCTTCGCCCTGCGCACCCACGACCGGCTCTACCGCCCGACGCTGCTGGACTGACCCCCCGCTTACGTCTGGCTCTGCCGACCCCCTCCCCGGCTCCGCCGGTACTCCCCCAGCAAGCTGGGGGAGAAATCCCGGCCTGCCGACCCCCTCCCCGGCTCCGCCGGTACTCCCCAGCAAGCCGGGGGAGAAATCCCGGCAACCCGGCCCCCGCTCCGGCTCCGCCGGTACTCCCCCAGCAAGCTGGGGGAAAAATCCTGGCAACCCCGGCCCGCCCCAACATGCCGGGGGAGAATCCCCTCGGTGATCGTTAACCTGACCCGGCCCATGCTCGTTTTCGACGACCTGCACAAGTCCTTCGGAGACATCCGCGCCCTCGACGGGTGTTCTTTCCAGGTGAGACCCGGGAAGATGCTCGGGTTCCTCGGCCCCAACGGCGCCGGCAAGACGACGGCGATGCGCGCCGTGTTCGGTCTGATCCGTCCCGACTCGGGCCAGGTGCTCTGGGAGGGCCGGCCGGTCGAGAAGGACACGGCGACCCGCTTCGGCTACATGCCCGAGCAGCGCGGCCTCTACCCCAAGATGAGGCTCCACGACCTGCTCGTCTACATGGGCCGTCTCCACGGCATGTCCAAGGGGGACGCCGCCGCCAGCGCCGACTCGTGGCTGGAGCGGCTCGGTCTCGCCGAGCGTGCCACCGACCGGGTCGAGGCCCTCTCCCACGGCAACCAGCAGCGCGTCCAGCTCGCCGCCGCCCTGGTTCACGATCCCGACGTGATGATCCTCGACGAGCCGTTCAGCGGTCTCGACCCCATCGCCGTCGACACGATGTCGGGGATCCTGCGTGAGGCCGCGGCCCAGGGGAAGGCCGTCGTGTTCAGCTCCCACCAGCTGGACCTGGTCGAGGACCTCTGCGAGGAGGTGGCAATCATCAACCAGGGCCGTGTCGTCGTGGAGGGGGACGTCAAGCAGCTCAAGGAGGCCTCGCCCTATCGCCGGCTCGAGATCGACTTCGACGGGGACATCGGGGACCTCGCCGGCGCCCTCGACGGTGTCCACGACCTGGTCAGCTTCAACGGGCATCACCAGCTGACCATCGACGCCAACACCGACATCCGGCAGTTCCTCGCCCGGGCCCAGGAGACGGGACACCTCCGCACGTTCTCCTACACCGCCCCGTCGCTGTCCGACCTGTTCCGGGAGGCAGTGAGATGAGAAACCTGGGTCTGGTCGCCCTGCGCGAGATGCGGGAGGGTCTCCGATCGAAGACGTTCCTCATCACGACCCTGGTCACGATGGGGCTCGTCGCCGCCATCATCCTCCTCCCCCAGATGCTGGGTGGGGGAACGCAGAACCACACGGTGGGTCTGGTCGGCGATGGCAGCGCCGAGATCGTCGACACCGCGGTCCGCCTCGGCAACGCCGCCGACGAGGACGGGGAAGAGCCCAGCGTGGCCATCGAGACCCGGGAGTACGCCAGCCGCGATGAAGGTGTCACCGCCCTCCAGGAGGGCGAGGTCGAGGCCCTGGTCGTCGATGGCGAGGAGGTCGTCCTCCGCAACATCGGGATCATGGGCTCCGGCGTCACGGGTCTCCTCCAGCAAGCCGCGGCGGCGCGCTCCCTGGAGGAGGTGCTCGAAGAGCACGGCCAGGTGGCCGCAGTGGTCATCGAGACCCTCACCTCCGATCCGCTCCGCGTGACGACGCCGGACGGTGATGCCGACGAGGAGGGCGGTCAGCGCTGGATCGTCGCCCAGGCCGGGATGTTCCTCCTCTACATGGCGATCCTGATCTACGGGTCCTGGATCCTCACGGGCGTGACGGAGGAGAAGTCGAGCCGGGTCGTCGAGGTCCTTCTCTCTGCCGTCCATCCGTGGCAATTGCTCGGTGGAAAGGTGCTGGGCATCGGGGGTCTGGGCCTCGCCCAGTTCATCATCACGATCATCGTGGCCCTGGCGGCGGTGAACTACACGGGGATCGAGATCCCCGCACTCGAGCCGGTCCTCCTCGGCAACCTCGTGCTCTGGTTCATCCTCGGGTTCCTGGTGTTCGCCGTCCTGTTCGGCGCCGCGGGCTCGCTCGCGTCGCGGACCGAGGACGCCCAGGGCGTGGCCATGCCCATGTCGATGATTGCCGTGGCCGGTCTCTTCATCTCATTCGCCGCCCTGGAGAACCCGGAGGGAACGGTGGCGGTGGTCGGATCGCTGGTCCCGTTCACGGCCCCGTTCGTGGTGCCCGTGCGTGTCGCTCTCGACGCCATCCCCTGGTGGCAGTACGCGCTCTCGGTCGGTCTCGCCATCCTGGGAATCGTGATCTTCGTGCGGATCGCCGGTCGCATCTACTCGGGAGCCCTCCTCCGCTTCGGCACGCGCACCAAGTTCCGCGACGCCTGGCGGAGCGCCGATCTGTGAGCGGGTTCGCCCACATCGAGGTCGAGTCCGGGGAGCCGGTCGCCACAATCTGGTTGAACCGGCCGGAAAAGCTCAACGCCATGTCCGAGGACATGTGGGCCGACCTGCCGGCCGCCGTCGAGCAGGTGGAGAGCGACGGGACCACGCGGGCCGTGGTCATCGCCGGGCGCGGACCGGCGTTCACCGCCGGGATCGACGTGACATTCCTCGCCGGCCTGACGCCCCGGGGCGAATCCCAGGCCGCCACCGCACGAATCATCCACGAGGCGGTCCTGCGGCTCCAGGGGACGTTCAACCGGATCGCCGGGTCGCCCCTCCCTTTCATCGCCGCGGTCCACGGTTACTGCCTGGGGGCGGGCATGAGCCTGGTCACGGCGTGCGACCTGCGGGTCGCCTCCAGCGACGCGGTCTTCTCCATCCGGGAGACGAAGATGGGGCTCACGGCAGACGTGGGCGTCCTCCAGCGTCTGCCTTCGATCGTCGGAGATGCCGTGACCGCCGAGATGGCCCTCACCGGCGACGACTTCGACGCCGACTGGGCGCTACGCAACGGCCTCGTCTCTTCGGTGCACGAAGACGCTGAGAGCACTCTCGCCGCGGCGCACGACCTGGCCGGGCGCATCGCGGTGAACTCCCCGCTGGTGATCGAGGGAATCAAGCGGATGATCCAGGCCAATCGCGGCCGATCCCTGTCCGAAGCCCTGGAGACGATGGCACAGTGGAACTCGGCCCGTCTCGTTTCCAACGACCTGACCGAAGCCCTCGACGCCTTCTTCTCCAAACGACCCCCTCGCTACACGGGCACGTAGGGACTTACGGCCCGGGCCATCGGGACATTGGCCCGTAGCAACCCACCTCCCCCCGGGAGATGATCTCGGTGTTGGCAGGGCGCCAACGAGAAGACGGGAGGTCTTCAGATGTCATCCATCCTCGAAAAGGAACGCACGATCAGGACCGACGCGAGTCCTGCGAAGAAGAGCACGCTGCTCCTGGTCGCCGCCATAGTCGCATTCACCGTCGGGTTCGGAGCCGTCGCCGGAGGTGTCTTCGGCGCCTGGTACACCTGGGATCAGGCAGCCGTCCAGAACATCGTCACCCCCGAAGACGCCGCGATCCCCAACGCTCACGTGCGTGGGCCGCTGACGATGTGGGCGCAGTCCGACATCATCACCCACCACCAGCTGGATCGGACCGGCGGTCTGTACTACTCGGAGATGCCACGCCTGGTCCCGCAGCTCGATGACGCCGGCAACCCGGTGCTCGACGAGAACGGCGAGCAGGTGATGGTCCCGAACGCCGACCGGGCATCTTGGCTGGACGCCACGACACTGACCACGGCGCTCAATCTCGGCATCATCTCCTACGCCCTGTCGGCGATGGCGATTGCCGTCGGAGCGACCCTGGCACTGGTCGGGTACGTCTTCCTCCGGATCCGTCGCAGAGCCGTCCTGCTCTGAACCGAGACGCCCGGAAGGCGATCTGAGGGAGGGACGCAAGTCCCTCCCTCATCTATTGTGTGCGCGTTCGAACGCGTCGCCGCCCCGATCCGCCACAATCGGGAGATGCCGGTCGACGCGTCCTTCGATGTCTCGGTGGTGGGCTCGGGCCCGAACGGCCTGTCCGCCGCCGTCGAGATGGCCCGGAACGGCCGGAAGGTGCTGCTGGTCGAGAGCGCCGATCGGATCGGTGGAGGCACCCGCACCGAGGAGCTGACGCTCCCCGGATATCTACATGACGTCTGCTCGGCCATCCACCCGACCGGTCTGGCCTCCCCCTTCTTCGCCGAGATCGATCTCGACATCGAGTGGATCCATCCCCCGATCCCCCTCGTCCATCCCCTGGACGGGGGCAGGGCGGTCGCCCTCTACAGGTCGGTGGACGAGACGGCCCTCCAGTTCGGTGACGATGCCGACCGATACCGGCGGTTCATGGGCCCGCTGGTCGAGGCCGTCTCCGATCTCGTGGGCGTGGCCCTCAGCCCGATGCGGGTCCCGCCCAAGAACCTGGGCGCGCTGATCAGGACCGCTCTCGCCGGTGGCCCCCCGGCGGCGGCCGTCGCCATGCGGTTCTCGACAAGGGAGGCCAAGGCGCTGCTCGCCGGTCTGGCCGCACACTCCATCTCCGCGTTCAATGCCCTCGCCACCGCCGGGGTCGGGGTCGTGCTCGGAGCCATCGGCCACGCCTCCGGGTGGCCGCTGGTCCGTGGCGGATCGGTCGGCATAGCCAACGCCCTCGCCGACCGTCTCACCTCCCTGGGGGGCGTGATCGAGACCGGTCGCCATGTCAGCCGGGTCGAGGAACTTCCCGGTGACACCCACCTCCTCGACGTGATGCCGCCCGCGGCCCGATCGATGGCCGTGACCCGCATATCCGGGTCGGCCTCACGCCGGCTCGGCGGCTGGAAGCCGGGGCCCGGTGTCTTCAAGGTCGACTACGCCCTCGACGCCCCGGTGCCCTGGGCCGACCCACTGAGCGGACAGGCCGGGACCGTCCATCTCGGCGGGACGTACGAGGAGATCCGGGACTCCGAGGCACAGGTGATCGCTGGCGAACATCCCGACCGGCCATTCGTCCTCGTTGCCCAGCAGTCGCTCTTCGACCCCTCTCGCGCGCCGGACGGGAAGCACACCCTGTGGGCCTACTGCCACGTCCCCAACGGGTCGACGGTCGACATGACCGGGGCCATCGAGAGCCAGATCGAGCGGTTCGCCCCGGGATTCAGGGACGTGGTCGCCCACCGGTCGGTGATGGGACCTGCCGAGTACCAGGCCCACAACGCCAACCTGGTCGGCGGCGACATCGGCGGAGGGCGGTTCGGGATCCGGAAGGTCCTCCAGCTCGGGCTGCGCCGCCCCTACGACCTCGGCGGTGGCGTCTACCTCTGCTCGTCCGCGACCCCGCCGGGTGCGGGCGTGCACGGGATGTGCGGGTTCGCGGCGGCGAGAGCGGCCCTCGCCTAGAACTGGACGGCCGCCGCGGCCCAGTGGAACCCGGCGCCGAAGGCCGTGAGGATCACGAGGTCGCCGGCCACGAGCTTCCCGGCGCCCACCGCCTCCCAGAGGGCGAATGGCACGGTGGCCGATCCGATGTTCCCGTATTCGTGGACGTTGACGTAGACCTTGTCCTCGGCCAGCCCCAGCTTCGAGGTCACGGCGTCGATGATCCGCTTGTTGGCCTGATGGGGGATGACCAGCGCCACGTCGGAGATGCTGCGACCGACCTTCTCCAGGACCTGGAGCGATGCCTCGCTCATCCGGCGCACCGCCTCGACGAAGACCTTCCGCCCGTCCATGACCAGACGGTTGAACTCGCCGTTGGCGAGTGTGGTGGCGTTGAAGGGGTTGCGTGTCCCGCCGGCGGCCAGGGTGAGGATCTCAGCCGAGCCCCCGTCGGTCCCGCTCACCGCGCCGAGCACCGAGGCCCGGCCCGGGCCGGGACCCATGACAACGGCTCCGGCGCCGTCACCGAACAGGACGGCGGTGGAGCGGTCCTCCAGCGAGATGAGCCGCGTGATCACCTCGACGCCGACCACCAGCACGTTGCGTGTCCCGGTGGCGATCCGGCTGGCGGCCACGTCGAGGGCCTGGACGAAGCCGGCACAGCCGCTGCCGCCCAGGTCGTACGTCGGGATGTTCCGGCAGCCGAGCCCGTGCTGGACCAGTGCGGCGGTGTCGGGTGTCAGCATCTCGGGGGTGTCGGTGGCGAGGACGATCTCGTCGATGTCCGCGGGCTCCATTCCCGCATCGGCCACAGCCTTCCTGGATGCCTCCAGGGCCAGATCGAGCGTGGCCTGATCGTCGGCGGCGAAGCGGCGGCGTTTGATGCCGGTGCGCTGGGTGATCCACTCGTCACTCGTGTCCAGCCGGGCAGCCCAATCGTCATTGGTGACGATGCGCTCCGGAACGTATCCCCCGAACCCCAAGATCGACGCCATCGCCGGCCACGTTAGGGGAATCCCCGAGCCCAGGACGGATCAGCGTCGTCGGGCCAGCACGAAAGTCCCGTCCACGACGACCTCCCAATTGCCCGACGAGAGCTCGGTGAGCATCGGGTCGCCCGGTTCGTGGTTGCGGATGTCAACCGCCAGATACTCGACGGTCTCCGGGTCCGGCAAGGGTGGTTTGCCGCCCGCCCCCCAGAACCTCTCCTGGAACGGGTTGGGGGCCGTGTAGACCGCCTCGCGGTGGGCGATGTGGGGTGCGAGCGACCAGGTGGCGCTGACGCTGGCCTCCGGTGGCAACTCCGTGATCAGGGCCTCGAGGTTGGCCTTCTCCTCCTCGTTGATCCCGCCCCAGAGGCCGAGCCAGGGGACAAGGTGGGGCCCGGCGATCAGGAGCATCGCCACGGAGACCGCCAGGGCGCCGGTCAGCCGCTTGACGCGGAACACACGGTCTGCATGGGCGACCCAACGGGCGGCGCCGAGGGGGACGGCCACGGCGAGCACGCCGAGCAGGTAGGCCGTGTAATGCCACATGATCTCGTGCTGATAAGTGTGAGCAGTGAGGAAGTTGGCGAGTGTGATCGGCAAACCGATGAGGAGGAACCGGGGCGCAGCCAGCGCGAGGGCGCCGGGTAGCAGCATCCCCACGAGGTAGAGGCCACGAGAGAGAGTGAACAGCGATTCACCGGAGAGATAGCGGCCGGTGTAGATCAACTCGCCGGTCGGTGAGTGCCCGGGTAGCACGACGAAGAGTGACAGGGCGGTCAGGCCCACGGCCAGCCCGGCGAGGACGTAGGCGTGAGGCCGTGCCTCCCTCCACCGCCACCACCAGTAGAGGGAGTAAGGGGCCACGGTCAGGCCCGCATCCTCCTTGCCGAGGAGGATCAGGGCGGCGAGCACGAGAGCGAGCAGGAAGCGTCCACGGCGCGCGGCGAGATAGCTGGCCGGGAGCAGGGCGATGGCCACGGTCTCCGGGTGGAAGGCGTCCCAAGGCGTCCATGCCATGGCCGGCACGGCCAGCACCGTCGCCCCGACGACGACCGACGCCCACGGGCCGAGCCCCTCGGCCCGTGCGATGCGGTACGACAGCCAACCCGCCACTGCCGGGATCAGGGTGGTGATGACGATGAGCAGGCGGGCGTCCTCC
The DNA here is from genome assembly GCA_024103415.1 of Acidimicrobiales bacterium. GTDB lineage: Bacteria > Actinomycetota > Acidimicrobiia > Spongiisociales > ZC4RG35 > ZC4RG35. Next base: position 7,416 of record JAGFIR010000182.1, on the reverse strand, counting down.
CACAGCCAGTACAGCGGTGTCATCAGGTAGAGCAGGTACGACGCGTGGTCGCCGAGGATGTGGAGGCCGCGCAGGGTCACGAACGGCTCGTGACCGTTGGCGAGCAGCCAGAGACCCTGGTCGAAGATCCCGATGTCGAACGCGCCGAAGCCGAGACCGTGCCAGCGGTGCAACGCCAGGTAGAGCATCCACGCGAACCAGACGCCGCAGATGGCGGCCATCACCGCACCGGGCCGGATTCGTCCCTCCATGCGGAGCGCACCATATTGGGGAGGACCCCTCGCTGGTAACCTCCGGCGACGGTACGCCCGACCCCCGTCTCTAGGACGTGCTTCAGCTGTTGATAGCTCATCTGGCAGCGGCGTTGGCCGCACCTGCCCTGGTCCGTTGGCTGGGCAGGCGCGCCTTCCTGCTTTTGGCCGCCGTTCCTGCGGCCTCCGCGGTGTGGGCACTGACCGAAACGGGCTCGGTTCTCGACGGGGCGGAGTCGATCATCAGGATCCCGTGGGTGGCGGCCCTCGATCTCGACCTGGTGTTCCGTGTCGACGCCCTGTCATGGCTCCTCGTCCTCATGGTGGGTGGGATCGGGAGCGGCGTCCTCATCTACAGCTCTCGCTACTTCTCCTCGAGGTCGACTGACCTGGGTCGGTTCGCCGCCGTGTTCGTCGGGTTCGCAGGGGCCATGCTCGGGCTCGTCACCAGTGAGAACCTCGTCCAGCTCTACATCTTCTGGGAGCTGACCACGGTCTTCTCGTACCTCCTCATCGGTCACTACTCCGACCGGGTCACCTCCCGCCGGGCCGCGATGAAGGCCATCCTCGTGACCACACTCGGCGGGCTGGCGATGCTCGCCGGTATCGTCGTCCTGGGACAGGAGGCCGGCACCTACGAGCTCTCCTCGATCCTCGCCAACCCACCCGTGGGGACGGCGACCGCCACAGCCATTGCCCTGATCCTGGTCGGGGCGGTCAGCAAGTCGGCCTTGATCCCGTTCCACTTCTGGCTGCCGGCGGCGATGGCTGCGCCCACACCGGTCAGCGCCTACCTCCATGCGGCCGCCATGGTGAAGGCGGGTGTCTACCTGGTGGCCCGTCTCGCCCCGGGCTTCTCCACGCTCCCCATCTGGCAGGCGATCATCGGTGTCCTCGCCCTGCTCACGATCGTCCATGGCGGCGTGCGCGCGCTGCGTCAGAGCGACCTCAAGCTGATCCTCGCCTTCAGCACCGTGAGCCAGCTCGGGATGCTCATCCTGCTGGTCGGATCCCCGTTCCAGGCAGGCGCCCTGGCCGGGATGGCGCTGTTGGGCGCCCACGCCCTGTTCAAGGCGTGTCTCTTCCTGGTGGTGGGAATCGTCGACGCCACCACCGGCACCCGAGACCTGAACCTGCTCTCGGGCATCGGCCGGAGGATGCCGGTCACCGCGGTGATCGGCGCACTCGGTGTCGCCTCGATGATCGGGGTCGCACCGTTTGCGGGGTATGTGGCCAAGGAGGCGGCCCTCGAGGCGATCATCGACGGCCAGGCGGCACTGGCGCCGTTCGGGATGCCGATCCTGGTGATCTTCGCCCTCGGCTCGGCCCTGACCATCGCCTACGGGCTGCGGTTCTGGTGGGGTGCCTTCGCCACCAAGCGGGGAGTCACCGCCTCTCTCGAGGTGGTCCGCCCCCCGCTCCTCCTGGTGGCCCCTCCTATGGCCATGGCCCTCGCCGGAATCGCCACGGCCCTTCTCCCCGGGTTGGGAGAGACCCTCCTCACGCCCCACGCCGGCTCGTACCCCCTGGGGGAGCCGGGCCACCTCGCCATCTGGACCGGCTTCACCCCTGCCTTCTTGGTCACCCTGGGCGCATTCGCCGTCGGTGGCACGGTGTTCCTGGCCCGCCGTCACCTGTCGCGGATGGCGTTCCCGTGGCCGGAGCAGTGGGACGGCGACCGCATCTACCGGAACACGTTGCGCCGCGTCGACCAGGCAGCCGCAGCCATCACCACCGTGGTGCAGAGAGGCTCGCTTCCCTTCTATCTGGGCGTCCTGTTCCTGGTGGCCATCGTCGGGGCGGCACCCGGTCTCTTCCGCTCCACTGTCGGCGCCAACCTCTGGTTCGGCACCGACCTGATCGTCATCGCTGCCAGCGTGGCCATCGTGGCGGCGACGGTGCTGGTCGTGAGAGCTCGACGGCGTGTCAAGGCCGTGGTCCTCGCCGGCATCACCGGCTACTCCACCGCTCTGATCTTCCTGATCTACGGAGCGCCCGACCTCGCCCTGACCCAGGTGCTCGTGGAGACGGTGACCCTGGTGGTGTTCATGCTCGTGCTCCGACGGCTCCCGGTCTACTTCTCGGACCGGCCGCTGGCGGCCAGCAGATGGGTCCGCCTCTCCATCGCCTCGATGCTCGGCCTCCTCGTCGCGGCCCTCGCCGTCATCGTTCCCCAATCCCGGGTTCACGACCCGATCTCCGACCGGATCCCCACTGCGGCCGTCGAACTGGGTGGCGGGAAGAACGTGGTCAACGTGATCCTGGTGGACACCAGGGCATGGGACACATTGGGCGAGATCTCGGTGCTCCTCGCGGCGGCCACCGGCGTCGCCTCCCTGATCTTCCTCCGCCACCGCAGCACCGAGCGACCCCGCCCCGGGTCGCTGGAAGACGTCAAAGCCACTCTCGGAGCCGCAGAGCCCGATCCCATCGGCAACCTGCGCCAACCTCGCAGTGCCGACGCACCCACCAGGAAGGCCAACTGGCTCGTGGCGGGAATGACATTGGCTCCACACCGACGCTCGGTGATCCTCGAGGTGGCGGTCCGGTTCCTGTATCACACAATGATCGTCTTCGCCGTCTTCCTGCTGGTCTCGGGTCACAACGCCCCCGGAGGCGGCTTCGTGGCCGGGCTGGTGGTCGGCATCGCGATCACTGCCCGCTATCTGGCAGGCGGCCGGTACGAGTTGAGCGCGGCGGCGCCGCTCCAGCCTGCGTTCCTGCTCGGCATGGGTCTCTTCATCGCCGGGAGCACGGCCCTGGCCTCGATGATCTTTGGCGGGGAGATCCTCGAGTCGGCCATCCTCCACTGGACCATGCCGGTGTTCGGCGAGATCAAGCTGGTCACCTCACTGTTCTTCGACATCGGTGTCTTCATGGTCGTCATCGGTCTCCTGCTCGACATCCTCCGCAGTCTCGGCGCCGAGCTGGACCACCAGGGCGACGTCCTGGACGAGGACGGCGAGCCCGTGCGCCAGGCGCTCGAGCCCGCCGGCACCATCGAGAGGAGGGAACCGTGAACGTCCTCGGGCCCGACCTCTTCCTGGTGATCGCCGCCGCCGTGCTCATCGCCGGCGGGATCTATCTGGTCCTCGAGCGCTCCCTGACCCGTATCGCGGTCGGCCTGGTCCTGGTGGGCAACGGAGTCAACATCCTCTTCCTGATCACCGGCGGGCCCCGCGGCGGTGCGCCCATCGTCGACCTCACGCCGGAGGAAGCGATGAGCGACCCCTTGCCCCAGGCCATGATGCTCACAGCCATCGTGATCACCCTGGCGCTCACCGCCTTCCTCGTGGCGATGGCCCACCGCTCCTGGCAGCTGCATCGCCACGACGAGGTGCAGGACGACCTCGAGGACCGCCGCATCGCCCGGATCGCAGCCCTCCAGTCCGCCCAGGAGCGAGGCGACTCCGTCCGGGTGACGCTGGACGAAGAGGCGGCCGAAGTCAGGGACGAGACGGCGGACATCACCGAGGAGCACTGGCTCGCAGAGGAGGACGTGCGATGACCTGGCTCGTCCCCCTGCCCGTCGTCATCCCCCTCGCCGGCGCCGGTCTCGCCGTTGCCCTCGGCCGCCGCTCCCAGTTGCAACGCACGGTCAGCGTCCTCTCCCTCACCGCAGTCCTCGCCGCCTCGCTCACCATGCTGTTCACGGTCGACAACGGGCCCCTCGTCGTGCAGGTGGGCGACTGGCCGGCTCCGATCGGCATCTCCCTGGTGGCCGACCGGTTGTCGGCACTGATGCTGGTGATCTCGTCGGCGGTGACCCTTTGCGTGCTCCTCTTCGCGCTGGCCCAGGACCTCGCGCTCGGCGACCCGGACTCGCCGGTGGCCATCTTCCACCCCACCTATCTCGTCCTCACGGCAGGCGTGGCGATCTCGTTCCTGGCGGGCGACCTCTTCAATCTCTATGTCGGCTTCGAGGTGCTGCTGGCCGCCAGCTACGTGCTGATCACGCTGGGTGGCACGAGGGCCCGCATCCGGGCGGGGACGATCTACGTGATCATGGCGATCGCCTCGTCCACGATCTTCCTCCTCGCAGTCGCGCTCACCTACTCGGCAACGGGGACGGTGAACATGGCCCAGCTCGCCGGGCGGCTCGCCGAGATCGATCCCGGGATCAGACTCACCCTGCAGATGCTCCTGCTGGTGGCCTTCGCCGTGAAGGCAGCCATCTTCCCGCTGTCGGCCTGGCTGCCCGACTCCTACCCCACGGCTCCCGCTCCCGTCACCGCGGTGTTCGCCGGCCTGCTCACCAAGGTGGGCATCTACGCCATGCTCCGCATCCAGACCTTGCTCTTCGGAGAGGGCCCGGCCGACACCATCCTGATGTGGGCGGCGCTGGCGACGATGCTGGTCGGGATCCTCGGAGCGGTCGCCCAATCCGACCTCAAACGTCTCCTGTCGTTCACGCTGGTCAGCCACATCGGCCTCATGGTCTTCGGGATCGCACTCTCCAGCGAGGCGGGGTTGGCCGGTGCGATCTTCTACGTCCTCCACCACATCACGGTCCAGACCTCGCTGTTCCTGGTCGCAGGGCTCATCGAGCGGCGGGAGGGCACCACCTCGCTCAACCGGCTCGGGGGCCTGGCACGCTCCGCCCCGCTCCTGGCCGCGCTGTTCCTGATCCCGGCGTTCAACCTCTCCGGCATCCCGCCCCTGTCGGGCTTCCTCGGGAAGCTCGGTCTGCTCCAGGCAGGTGTCCAGGCCAGCACTCCGTTGGCCTACGTCCTCGTCGGGGGCAGCCTCCTCACCTCGCTGCTCACCCTCTACGTCTTCGTCAAGGCGTGGAACAAGGCGTTCTGGCAGCCGGCGGTCGAGCCGACATCGGCGACGAGACTGCCGGCCGGCATGATCGGGACTGCCTCCGCACTGGTCGTCCTCGGCTTCGTTCTCACCCTGGCCGCCGGACCGCTGTTCGATTACGCCACCGAGGCGGCGAGGGATCTCCATGCGCGCACCCCGTACATCGAGGCGATCCTGGGGGCGGTGCGATGAGACGGCTCAGGTTCAGGAGGATCTCCTGGGGAACGGTCTTCTGGGTGGCTCTCGTCTGGGTGCTGCTCTGGGGCGACTTCCACCCGGGCAACATCTTCGCCGGCGCCCTCATCGGCATCGTGGTCCAGGAGGTCCTGCCCCTGCCTCGTGTCCCCTATTCGGGGCGTATCCATCCCTTCTACCTCTTCAAGCTGGTCGTCCGCTTCTTCGTCGATCTCTTCGTGGCGAGCTTCCAGCTCGCGGCGATAGCCCTCAACCCCCGGCGCCTCCCCCGGGGCGCCGTGATCGGGGTCCAGACCCGCAGCGCGTCCGACCTCTACCTCACCCTCACCGCCCAGATCACCACGCTGGTCCCGGGTTCGGTGGTGGTCGAAGCGATCCGATCCAACGGCATGCTCTACGTCCACTTCATCGATGTGGACTTCCAGGGAGGGATCGAGGCGATGAAGCAGGGTGTGCTCGCCACCGAGGAGAGGGTGATGCGGGCAATCGCCTCCGACGAAGAGCTCGAGCAGGCGGGGATCACCCGATGAGGACCGTGGGCCTGATCTCAGCGTGCATGATCGCCATCGGGGCGATCCTCACCATCATCCGGGTGGAGAAGGGACCCAGTTCGCTCGACCGGATCGTCGCCCTCGACATCATCAGCAACATCCTGATCATTGCGGTCGCTCTCGACGCGGCGGTCAACCTGCGGCGTGAGACCATCCCGATCCTCGCCGCCCTGGCCCTGGTCGGCTTCATCTCGTCGGTGACCGTGGCCCGGTACGCCGCGGTGGAGCCCCGGGAGGCTCGTCGCATCAAGACGCCGGAGGAAGTGGCGGCCGAGGAAGAGGCCCTCAGACGCGAGGAGGAGGCCGCCGCCCTGGCCGAAGCGGAGGCCAAGGCGCAGAGAGACGAGGAGATCGCCCCGTGAACTGGGACACGATCGCCGACGTCGTCGCCGCCATCTGTCTCCTGCTCGGTTCGGCGTTCACCCTGGCGGCCGGGATCGGCGTCCTCCGCTTCCGGGATCTGCTCTCCCGGATACACGCCGGGGCCAAGCCTCAGGTCGTCGGTGTGATCCTCGCGCTGATCGGGCTCGGTCTCCGGCTGCGCTCGGCGTCGGTCATCGCAACGCTGATCCTCGTGGGTCTCTTCCAGTTGATCACGGCGCCCGTCTCGGCGTCCTTCGTGGCCCGGGCCGCGTACCGCACCGGGACGTTCGACCCGGATGAGTTGGGTGTCGACGAGTTGACCGAGGACCTCGCCCGCGCCAGAAACCCCGACGACGAGGGCTAGACGGGCCCGCCGAAGTCGACCTGCTCCGTCGGCAGCACCACACCCTGCCGACCCGGGCCCGTGCCCATGTCCGGTATCCCCCGAGAACGGCCCACCCCCGGGCCGTGCCCGGGGGTGGTGGGAAGCGGCGTTTCCGACGCTCAGCCCATGAGGGGGCTGCCGGTCTCCAGCAGCGACTTGAGGTCGGAGAGAACCCACGGCCATCCGCCGCCGCCGGATGCCGGGTCGATGTTGGTGCCGGCCACCATCTCTGCGGTCTTGGGAGCGCCTTCGAGCTCGTGCGTGAGGGTGAGGGCGACTCCGCCCGCCACCTCGGTGATCTCGTAGGTGACCCGGGTGTGACCCTCGGCCATCATGTCCGGGTCCATGAGGAGTCGCCACGTGTGGACCAGCTTGCGCGGCGGGTCGGCCTCGATCACCTCGCCGTCGGTGACGACGTCCAGCGATTGACCGCTGAACTCCTCGGCTTGCCTCTTGAATTCCGGGTTCGGGATGACCCGGTACCGGCCACCAGGGCGGAGGTCGAACTCGGCGTACCCGGTGTAGCCGTAGCGGTTGGTCCACTCGGGGTCGGTGATCGCCTGCCAGACCTGGTCCGGCGTCGCCTTGATGTACACCCGGTAGACCAGGGTCGTAGGAGCGTTCCTGTCGGTCATGATGTCTTCTCCAGTTGGTTCTTGAGATCGAGGAGCGCTGTCACCTGGCGCTCCGTGTACTTGTCGATCCAGCGGTCGTGAACCATCCGGATCGGGACCGGGTTGAGGAAGTGGAGCTTCTCCCTCCCCGCACGACGGGTGACCACGAGGTTCGCCTCCTCCAGCACCTTGAGGTGCTTCATGACCCCGAACCTGGTCATGTCCAGGCCCGACTCCAGCTCCGTGAGCGT
>JAGFIR010000172.1 GCA_024103415.1 Acidimicrobiales bacterium | reverse complement strand
CCGGCCCACCCGGGGCGACATCACCGCACCGGCGAGGGACATTGCGGTGACCAGCGCACCGATCTGCCACCGGTCGACGCCGAACTCGGAGATGAGGTCGGCCGCGAGAACTGCATAACACGTCAGCGCGAAGGTGGCGGCGCCCATCGTGGACGCGAGCACCGTCGCGAACAGGATTCGGGAGCGCCGGGACTGCACCCCCGCACGCTATCGCCTCACGGTTGCGCCAGTTCCGCGCTTCACTGCGAGCAGCCGACGACCGACATTTCGAGAGATGATCCCGGGCCTGTACTTCACCTACGGCGTGATCGTGCTGTTCACGACCGTCAACGCCCTGCGCCGGCCGTCACCGCCGACGTCGCGACTGCCCGCGATCTGGATCCTGGCGATGCTCAACGGCGAACTCCCACTGCTGACACTCGTCACCCGCCTCGGCGTCACCGCCGCGGCGTGGTGGCTCGGAGCGTTCGACGTCCGTGTCGGCCGGTGGGGTCTGTGGCTCGTGGGCATCTCGCTGCTCGGCCTTCCGGTGATCTGGCTCAGGACGTGGCGGGCGAACCGCCTGCTTCGAGCCCACGCCTCGGTCACGCCTCGTCGGGAGGCTCCCCACATCCGGCTCACCGGCTGGGCGCGAACCCTCCCGTCCGGCCTCGAAATCGTGACCGGGCCGCGTTTGAACGACCACGTCGGGATCGACTTCTACCGGAGGTCGGACTGCGATCCCGCCCAGCCCCATCCGACGCTGATGTACCTCCACGGTGGGTCCTGGACCGGCGGTGACCCCCACACCCAGTCACGCCCGCTCATCCACCGCCTGGCCGAGGACGGGTGGATCGTGGCCACCGTCCGCTATCCGCTGTCCCCGGAAGCGACTTTCCCCGATCACCTGATCGGCGCCAAGCAGGCGCTCGCCTGGTTGCGAACCGAGGGTCAGGAAGCAGGGGTGGATCCGAAGCGCATCGCCGTCGCCGGAGCATCCGCCGGCGCTCACCTGGCGGCGCTCGTGTCGTTGACACCCGACCAACCGGAATACCAGCCGGGGTTCGAGGACGTGGACACGAGCGTGTCGGCGTGTGTGGCGCTGTGCGGGATCTACGACTTCCTGAACCGCAACCGCACCCGCCACGACTGGCCGCTCATCCCCAAGGTCGTCATGAAGGCCGATCCCGTCCGGGAGGAAGCTCGGTTCCGAGAGGCATCGCCGATCGATCAGGTCACCGCAAGCGCACCCCCGTTCCTCGTCATCCACGGCAGCCACGACTCCCTGGTCCCTCCAACCGAGGCGCGAGTGTTCGTCGAGGCGCTCCGGCGACGATCGCGCAACACCGTCAGGTACCTGGAGGTCGAGGGCGCCCAGCACGCCTTCGACGCGGTGAGCTCACCGCGGAGTCGGAGGGTGGCGGTCGTCGCCGCCGAATTCCTCGCCGCACACGCCACCCAGGCGGCCGACGAGACCCTTCGGGACAGCTGACGGTTCCGACTTCGGTTCGGATCCCGACCAGACCAGGATCACCGGCGTATGCACGGCAATTCCGCACCGACCAAGCCGCGCAGCCGGCTTCTTCGCGCCGTGTACTTCGTGCTGGGCATGGTGTGCCTCGGGCTGGCCTATCTGAGCTTCCTCCCCGGGATCCCCACCTTCGACTTCGTGATCCTCGCCGCGTTCTTCTTCGCCCGATCCTCGGATCGGTTCCACTCCTGGCTGGTGAACCATCGGGTGTTCGGCCGGATGATCACCGGATACCGGGGTGGGCTCACCCTCCGGATGAAGGTGGTGGCCACATTGGGCATCCTGGCGTCGCTGTCGTTCAGTGGATTCGTGCTCACGAGCAACCAGGTCGTTCGGACCATCATCGGACTCGTCGGCATCTACGCGGTCTGGTTCGTGTGGTCTCGGCCCCGCAAGGTTCTCGCCACCTGAGGCGCGCACCGCTCGAACCGCTACCTTTGCCCTTGCGCTGCAAGAGGAGTTGGCAATGCCCATCGCTACACCCGAGACCTACCGCGCGATGCTCGATCACGCCCGGCGAGATCAGTTCGCCTTCCCGGCCATCAACGTCACCTCCAGCGAGACGCTGCACGCCGCAATGAACGGCTTCGCCGAAGCGGAGTCGGACGGCATCATCCAGATCTCGACGGGAGGAGCAGAGTTCCTCTCCGGGCTCCGGCACAAGCACATGCCGACGGGTGCGGCGGCACTGGCCGAGTTCGCCCATGTCGCCGCCGAGCCCTATCCGGTGAACATCGCGCTGCACACCGACCACTGCCAGCCGGACAAGGTCGACGCGTACATCCGCCCACTGCTCGCCATGTCGCGCGCACGACGAGAGCGCGGCCAGGGTCCGCTCTTCCAGAGCCACATGCTGGACGCCTCCGAACTTCCCCTCGAGGACAACCTCGCGCTGGCGTCCGAACTGCTCGATGAATGCGCCGCCGTCGACGTCGTGCTCGAACTGGAGATCGGCATCGTGGGCGGCGTCGAGGACGCCACGGATCACGAGGGCGTCGACCGGTCCAAGATGTACACCTCGCCCGAGGACATGGTGCGGGTCACGGAGAAGCTCGGTCCCTTCGACCGCGGCATGTACCTCCTCGCCGCCGTTTTTGGCAACGTCCACGGCGTGTACAAGCCGGGCTCGGTGAAGCTCGAGCCCAAGATCCTCCGTGACGGCCAGGCCGCCGTCGAAGAGCGCTTCGGCGCCGACGCCCGCCACTATCTCGTCTTCCACGGTGGCTCGGGCTCCACGCAGGAGGAGATCGAGGAGACGATCACCTACGGCGTCATCAAGATGAACATCGACACCGATTGTCAGTACGCCTACACGCGTCCGATTGTGGATCACGTCATGACGAACTACGCCGGTGTCCTTAAGGTCGACGGTGACGTGGGCGACAAGAAGGCCTATGACCCACGCTCGTACATGAAGAAGGCGGAACAGGGAATGGCCGCGCGCGTCGTGGCGGCCTGCGAGTCACTGGGCTCGGCGGGGAAGGTCCTTCGTTGATCGACCCCCGTCATCGAACCTGGGCCACCTCGGACCGGTTCGTTCCCAGAACCTTCATCAGGCCGTTCGCCCGCTTCGCTCAACTGGAGGCGTCCTCGGGCATCGCCATCCTCGCTGCCGCGGTGTTGGCGCTGATCCTGGCCAACAGCCCCTGGAGCGAGACCTACTTCTCGATCCTCGGTGAGCACGTGCGGATCGAGATCTTCGAGTGGCGCTTCGAGCAGAGCGTCCTCCATCTCATCAACGACGGGCTGATGACACTGTTCTTCTTCGTCGTCGGCCTCGAGATCAAGAGGGAGGCGGTCCTCGGCGACCTCAGGGACCCGAAGGCCGTGGCGCTTCCGGTTGTCGCCGCGCTCGGCGGGATGGTCGTGCCTGCCCTGATCTACACCGCGTTCAACGGAGGCACCGACGCAGCGCACGGATGGGGGATCCCGATGGCCACTGACATCGCGTTCGCCGTGGGCGTGGTGACACTGCTCGGCAAGCGGGTGCCATCGGCGGCAAAGCTGTTCCTGCTCACGGTGGCAGTCGCCGACGACATCGGCGCAATCGCGGTGATCGCGATCTTCTACTCGGGTGACGTCAGGTTCCAGTACCTCCTCGGCGCCGTAGCGGGGCTCGCTCTCGTCTACGCGGCGAACCGCGTTCGCATCCGGTCGATGATGTTCTATGTGCCGGCGGCGGTGGTCATCTGGTATCTGGCACTCCAATCCGGTGTGCACGCCACCCTCACCGGTGTCGCCCTCGGCTTCCTCACCCCTGCCCGCCCGTACTACCGACCCAAGGAGTTCGACGAACGCGCCCGCGCCATCCTCGACCAGTTCCCGACGACCGACGTCACCGAGGAAGTGGCGATCGAGCACGCGGAGCACGAGATCCTCCTGCTCTCGGAGATCTCCGCCGAGACGGTCGCCCCGCTCAACCGGCTCGAGCACCGTCTGGCGCCGTGGAGCTCGTTCGTGGTCATCCCGCTGTTCGCTCTCGCCAACGCCGGAGTCGACTTCAGGGGTGTGGACATCATCGAGTCGATCGGATCGCGGGTCGCCCTCGGCGTCGCTCTCGGCTTGATCGTCGGCAAGACGATCGGCATCTCGCTCTTCGCCTGGCTGGCGGCACGGTTGGGCATCGGTCGCCTGGCGCCCGGTGTGAACTGGGGTCACATCGTGGGCCTGGCGGCGGTCGGGGGCATCGGGTTCACCGTCGCCCTGTTCGTCACCAGCCTGGCCTTCGAGGACCCGGCCACGACCGACCTCGCCAAGACCGGCATCTTCGTGGGCTCGTTGATCGCCGGGATCCTCGGATCGATGCTGCTGAGGGCGGCCGCGCGGAAAGCGGAGACTTGAGCGAGGCCCCGGAGACCATCGTCTGCGTCGAGTGCCTGGGACAGGCCCGGTTGATGACCCGGATACCGGAGGACGAGACGATGGAGCCCGGGACCCCTCTCGTCTACCACTGCCCCGATTGCTACGGGCGCTTCGACGTGATCTGGGAACCCGAGTAGGCCGGAGCCGGGCTCAGATCCGGAAGCGGTCCGGATCGAGGCCGACCTCGTCGCAGAACGCTTCGAGGCGGCCGCGTTCCACGCCCTTCCACTCGAGGTCCGCCAGCTCTTCCGAGACGGGCACGTCGAGCCGGAGCGTGGCCAGCTCCCGATACAGGTAGACCGCGTCCAGGTTCTCGGCCAGAGCCGATGCGAGCCGGTCGGCTCCGCGCACGGTCACGTCCCACTCAGATGCGTCGAGCGGGATCATCTCGATGCGGCCATAGCGGGCGAGCACGGCGGCGGTCGACCGCGCCCCCCAGCCCGGGATGCCCGGGATGCCGTCGGCGGTGTCACCGACCAGCGCCAGGTAGTCGGGGATCGACTCCGGCCCCACGCCGAACTTCTCCCGAACGGCGTCTTCGTCGAGGATCTTCTGCTCCCTCCGGTTGTAGAGGACGATGCGTTCCCCCAGCACCACCTGCGCCATGTCCTTGTCCGGGGTGCAGATGACGACCTGCTCCACGTCCTCGACCCACCGGACCGCGGCGGTGCCGATGGCGTCGTCGGCCTCGAACTCGATGTTGCGCCAGACCACCACGCCCAATGCCTCCAGGGCGCGCTCGACGACGGGGAACTGGGCGAGAAGGTCGGGGTCGACACCGGCCGACGACTTGTACCCGGGGAACATGTCGTTTCGGAACGACTCGATGACCGTGTCGAAGCTGGCGGCGAGATGGGTGACCCCTGGCTCCTTGAGGAGGGCGAGCGTGGAGTCCATGACGCCGACCGTCGCCTTCAGGTCCGAGCCGTCCTTGCCCACGAAGGTGTCCCGACGCCCGTAATGGGCGCGGAACAGCTCGTAGGTACCATCGAGCAGGTGGAGCCGCACCGCGACGATGCTACGACCCCGGAAGACCCCTGGCACCGCGCCAGCGCGGAGATCGGTGAGCTCGGCAGACGTCTCCGTGACCTGTACCACAGCGTCTCGGACGAGGAAGCCCCATCCGAGGACGATGTCCGCGACGCCTTTGCTGTGCTCGCCGGCGCCTGGAACCAGGTGGCGAGCACGCTGGGAACGGCCGTCCAGGACCCGGAGGTGCGACGTCATCTCCGCACGGCGATCGGATCGCTGGCTGACGCGGTCGCCGCAACCGTGAGCGGTCTCGCCGCCGAGCTGCAGGCCGACGAGGTGTCCGGGGAAGAGGAGTGAAGTGCCGCTGATCACGGTGGAGGAGCTCGCAGAGCGACATCGCGACTTCCGCATCTATGACATCCGCTGGTCACTGGCTGACCCCGAAGGCGGTCGCGATTCCTATCTGGCCGGGCACATCCCGGGTGCGGTGTTCGTCGATCTGGACCGTGACCTGGCCGCCCCTCCCTCGATTGACGGACGACACCCGTTGCCGTCTCCAGAGGAGTTCGCCGCCACATTGGGGCGTCTCGGTCTCTCCCCAGACGACCACGTGGTCGTTTACGACGACACCGGGGGCTCGGTTGCTGCCCGGCTCTGGTGGATGCTCCGGTCGATCGGCCACGAGACGGTGAGCGTCCTCGACGGCGGCTACCAGACATGGGTCGAGGCCGGACAGCCCGTGGAGCTCGGGGACCGACTCCCCGAGCCGAGGACATACCCCGTGCCCGACGGCTTCGAAGGCGTCGTCACCCTGGACGAGATCGAAGGTCGACTGCTCATCGACGCCAGGCTCCCCGAGCGCTATCGGGGGGACATCGAGCCCGTGGATCCCAAAGCGGGTCACATCCCGGGCGCCGTCAACCGCCCCTACTCGGGCAACCTCGACGAGTCCGGTCGCTTCCTCCCCCCGGAAGACCTGGCGGCGAGATTCGAAGGTCTGGATGACCGGCCGGTGGTCTATTGCGGCTCGGGGACCAACGCCTGTCATCTCGCCCTGGCGATGGAGATCGCCGGGTTGGGGATGCCCGACGTATATGTCGGTTCGTTCTCGGAGTGGTCGCGGCGGGACCTCCCCGTGGAGACCGGCGAGTGACGTTCGACGACCGCATCGTCCAGGCCATCGAGTATCAGGACACCGACGAGCTGATCCGCATCGTCGACGGCATGGTCGCCTCCCGCGATTGGGACGCCATGGTGAAACTCCGCCACCGCTGTCAGGAGGCCGTGACCAGGGGACGCCAGCTCTGGGGGGTCGACGAGCACATCCGTTATCGCCTCGCCCTTCAGGCACCCGGGAAATGGGCGGGCCCGGCCGTCACCGAGGGCCCGGCGCGTTTCGCCCTCGGGCCCCTCGCCGAGGTGGCGGCCTCGACGAAGACCTGGGCGGATCTCGAGCCATATCTCGAGCCGGGCCCCGAGCGGATGACGGTGGCCGCGGAGCGTGTCGTGCGCGGGGAGTCCGGCATCGGCCCGATCGTCGACCTCCCGGACGGGCTCCAGGAATGGGAGCCCGAATACCGGACCCCCACCTATCACCCGGACCGGATCGAGGACCCCTCCCCCGACGTGCCCGGCTTCGAGCCGGTCGATCTCCCCGACGACACCAGGACGATCGCCGACCCCGAGTCCGAAGAGGCCCTGGCCGATCTCGTCCAGCCGTGGACCAACGAGTCCAACGGACGGTGCCAGACCGTGTCGGTCGAGGGCGGGACCACCGAGGCCATCGCCTCCCTGGGGCTGTCCACAGCCCGGCTGGCCCGCATGAAGCACGACGAGGCCCTGGCATGGATGGCCTGGGCAGGTGCCTCCGGAGGCGCGCACGGCCGTCGTCGCGGCGCCGCGGCGGGCCGGTACGGGGCGTGGTGGGTGATCGCCACACTGTGCGACCTCGACTGGCCGCCCGATCCAGAAGAGACGGGCCGGGCCGCCCGACGGCTGGAGTGGGCGTGGTTCGACGACGGCGCTCCGGGCACGGGATGGCAACTGAGGCTGGCGGTGGCCGACCCCGAGCACGGCCTCGCCTGGGCGGTCTCGGCGATCGACTGGGCCGAGGAGGACACCCTCCTCGGCGCGGAGTAGGCCGGGGTCAGGAGACCTCGACCCGGATGCTGTGCCATCCGGTGGCCCCACTCGGCGCCGGAGGTCGCATGGTCTCGTCCTGAGCGACACCGTCACCGTCGGTGGCCCGAACCGTGATCCGATGCTGACCGGGCGTCGGATCCCAGTCCACCTTCCACTGCACCCAGGCACTCTCCGACAAGGGCTCGGACAACTCGGCCTCCACCCAACCGGCATCGTCTCCGAGACGGACCTCGACTCGCGATATGCCACGCGAGGGTGCCCACGCCACACCCGCGACGACGAGAGGGCCCGCATCGATGCGGGCGAAGTCCGCTGGCGTGTCGATGCGGCTCTGGGTGCGCACGGGGCCTTCCTTGGCCCACCCGCGCGGGATCCAATAGGCGTCGAAGTCGTCCCATCCCGTCAGTTCGATCTCTTCCAGCCACTTGGTCGCCGACACGTACCCGTAGAGGCCGGCGACGACGAGACGGGCAGGGAACCCGTGCTCGTACGGCAGGGGCTCGCCGTTCATCCCCACCGCCAGCAGGGCGTCCCTCCCGTCGTATGCGGCCCCGATCGGGAAGCCGGCCGTGAAACCGTCGACCGCACGGGCCACGACCTGCTCTCCTTCGGGTCTCGGGCGGGCCAGGTCGAGGATGTCCGGAAGCGGGACACCAAGCCATCGGGCATTCCCGACCAGGTTCCCGCCGACTCGATTGGAGACGCAGGAGAGAGTCACGTCCCTCTCGACCAGAGGCATGTCCAGGATCTCCTCATAGGTGAGCCTGACCTCGCGCTCCACCGCCCCGGTGATGCGCAGCGCCCAGTCCCCGACGTCGACCCTGGGCACGAACAGCGCGGTGTCGATCCGGTAGAACTCGGAGTTGGGGACGAGGAGCGGGCTGATCCCTTCCACCTGCAGCTCCGCACCAGGACCTGGAGCCGGGAGGGGCATCCCCGCAGCGGGGAGGACCACGTCGTCACGACCGGAGAAGACCCGCTTCGAGCGCTCCAGCAACATCCGGCCCGCCGTCACCGAGATCACCGCCAGACCGGCCAGGGCACCAACCCCTCGCAGCACCGCCCGTCGCCCGGGGTCGCCTGGCTCGCCTGTCCGGGACGGGTCGAGCAACCGTCGCAAGGCCCACAGACCGGCCCCGGCGGCGAGGATCGCGGGAATCGCGGCCGACACGACCGACACACCCGGATCCTGAGCGGCGGCCCAGACGGCCAGGACTGCGAATCCGCCGAAGACGACACCGGCGACCCACCACCGCCGACGGGCGACGGTCCCGAGCCAGGCACCGAGAGCCACCGTGACCAGGGTGATGCCTGCGAGCAGGACGATCTTGTCGGCCGTGCCGAACACCGAGATCGCCCACTCCCTGACCGGCGCCGGCACACCGTCGACCACCCGGTTCCCGATCCCCTCCGCCAGGGAGGGGAGCACCGGGGCGACCCCGGCCGCGAGCTCGGAGATCCCCAGTGCCAGGCCCGCGGCGACCGCGCCGGCGGCTGCGTCTCTCGAGCTCACCACGATCACGTTACGCCGCGTCGACCTACCCGGTTCGCTACAAAGATACGGGTGAGCGTCCCCAGATGCGCCTGGGTCGGGACCGACGACCTCTACATCCGCTATCACGACACGGAGTGGGGTCGCCCGGTCACCGACGACCACCGGCTGTTCGAGAAGATCTGCCTCGAGGGCTTTCAGGCGGGCCTCTCGTGGATCACGATCCTCCGCAAGCGGGAGGCCTTTCGGGCCGGGTTCGCCGGGTTCGA
>JAGFIR010000149.1 GCA_024103415.1 Acidimicrobiales bacterium | reverse complement strand
GTCCCCGACGGGTCCACCGTGGACATGGTCGCCGACGTGGAGCGCGAGACCACGGTGGAGGAAGTCAACGAGGCGGTCCGCAAGGCGATCGAGAAGATCCCCGAAGTGATCGAGTACGTCGCCGACCCCATCGTCTCTTCCGACGTGCGGATGAACTCCCACTCCGGCGTCTACGACAGCCTGGCGACGATGGTCACAGGCGGGAACCTGGTGAAGACGATCGTCTGGTTCAACAACGGCTGGGGCTATTCCCACCGCGTGGTGGAAGTGGCCGAGCGAATCGCAGGAGGTTTGAAGTGACCCGCGTCGCCATCAACGGCTTCGGGCGCATCGGCAGGGCGGTGTTCCGCATCATCGCCGAGCGCACCGACTCCGACATCGAAGTGGTCGCCATCAACGACCTGTCCGACGACGACATCCTCGCCTACCTGCTCGAGTACGACTCGGTGATGGGACGCTTCGAGCAGCCCGTGAGTGTGGCGGACGGCGTGATGACGGTCGGCAAGCACGAGGTCAAGATGCTCATGGAGCGCGACCCGGCGAAGCTGCCGTGGGACGAGCTCGGCGTCGACGTGGTCGTCGAGGCCACCGGTGTGTTCAGGGACCGCGAGTCGCTCCAGAAGCACATCGACGCCGGGGCGAAGCGGGTGATCCTCACGGTGCCTGCCAAGGGCGACATCGACGAGACCATCGTCCTGGGTGTGAACGACGAGGAGATCGACGCCACGGACATCATCACGTCCAACGCCTCGTGCACCACGAACGCTCTCGCCCCCATCGCCAAGGTGCTCGACGATGCCTTCGGGATCCGCAAGGGGATCATGAGCACCGTCCATGCCTACACCAACGACCAGCGGCTCGCAGACGTCCCCCACAAGGACCTCCGCCGCAGCCGGGCGGCCACCGAGAACATCATCCCCACCACCACCGGCGCCGCCAAGGCGGTGGGCGAGGTGCTCCCCGGCCTGCAGGGCCGTCTCGACGGCCTCGCAATGCGGGTGCCCGTGCCCGATGGCTCCATCGTCGACCTCGTGGTGGAACTGGACAAGGACGTGACGGTCGAGGAGGTGAACGCCGCGGTGAAGGCGGCGGCCGATGGCCCGTTCAGGGGGATCATCGAGTACACCGAGGACCACATCGTCTCCACCGACGTGATCGGAAACCCTCACTCCTCGATCTTCGACGCCAGCAGCACCCAGGTGCTCGGCGGCAACCTGGTCAAGGTCTTCTCCTGGTACGACAACGAGTGGGGCTACTCGAACCGGGTCGTCGACCTGATCGAGCGTCTCGGCGAAGTCATGAAACAGGAAGCCGCCTCGGCGACCTGAGGACTGCACCTCCGGCGAGCGCGAGCACGCCGGCGAGGACGACCGCAACCGACCGTGTGCCGGTCTGGCCGGTCAGCCATCCTGCCAGCGGGGGTCCTACGGCCCCGACCACCTGGAACACGAGGCTGACCGCGCCCATCGCCGTCCCCAGGCTGTCGGCGCCGAAGACGTCACGGGAGTGGATTCCGATCAGCGGGGAGATGGCCCCGATCCCGAAGCCGGCCACGATGGCGTAGATGGCGGCCAGCAGCGGCGTGCCGGCGAACGCGAGGGCGACGGCGCCCACCGCCATCGCGGCATAGGAGATCCGCATCGATCTCACCACGCCGAAACGCTCGACCATAGGCATGAGCGGCAGACGTCCCAGCAGCTGTGAGAGACCGCGGAACCCGGCCCAGAACGATGCCGTGGACAGGGAGAGACCGGCCGCGGTCATGGCCGGCACCTGATAGGCGGAGACGATTCCCATGACGATGCCCACGATTCCCTGGGAAACGAGGAACGACCGCGCTGCGGGCGTGCGCAACGCGGCCCTCAACTCGGACACGAGGTGGAGGCTGCGCGGCATCGACTTGGTGCGCGTGCTCATAGCCAGCGCCGCGACGAGGAAAGCCGCAGCAGCCGAGACGCTCAGGACCACCATCGCCGGTCGCCAGCCGTGATTCTCGACCAGCCACGCCGAAGCCGGCAGATAGATGAACGAGGAGAAAGCTCCCCACACCGTCACCACCGCGATGGCCTTGGTGGATGCCCGGGGGCTGATCCTGACGGCCACCGTCTGGGTCACGTGATAGAACCCGAGGGCGGCCACCACTCCCCCGCCCACGGCGGCCGCGACGGCAAACACTGCCTGTGACGTTGTCGAGGCAGCCGTGAGGAATGTCGCCAGCGCCACGACGGCGCCGGTCATGAACACCGTTCGGCTCCCGAGCCGGTCGAGGAGCCAGCCACCGAATATCGAGCCGACTCCGCCGAGGAGGACCGAACCACCGAACACCTGGGTGAGGAACTGCTCGCTCCAGCCCGTGTCCTCGATGACGGGGTCGAGGAGGACTCCGAAGGCGTAGTTCCAGCATCCGTAAGCCGCGATGGTGAGGATGCCCAGTAACCCCACCTGGAGGCGGGGATAAGTCCGGGCGTCGTTCACGGCAGCAGAATAGGACCTGGGTCGGGGACGGTTGTTCCTACCGTGGCGACCATGCCCGTTCCGAGTCGAGACGACATCCTGGCGGCGGCAGCCCGCATCGCCGGTCATGTGCGGAGAACCCCGGTGGTGGAGGCAGACGTCGGGCTCGGGAGCCCTCTCGTGTTCAAGTTGGACACGCTGCAGCCCACCGGCACGTTCAAGATCCGTGGTGCGTTCAATCGCCTGCTGTCGGAAGACACGCTTCCCGAGCGCGTGGTGGCCGCCTCCGGTGGCAACTTCGCCCGGGCCGTCGCCCATGCGGCTCGCGCCCTCGGAGTGGAGGCGCACCTCTTCGTCCCCGACACGTCACCGACGGAGAAGATCGAGCCTCTCCGCTCCTACGGCGCGGTGGTCCATCTCATCTCCGGCATGTATCCGGACGCCCTGGCGGCGAGCGAGGCGTATGCCGCGAAGCATGGCGGGCTGTTCGCCCACGCCTACGACCAGACCGAGATGGTCGCCGGAGCCGGGACGCTCGGGTTGGAACTGGACGCCCAGATCCCCGACGCCGACACGGTCCTGGTGGCCGTCGGCGGTGGTGGGCTGATCGCCGGGATCGCCGCCTGGTTCCGGGGCGATGTCAAGGTGGTGGGGGTCGAGACCGAGGGCACCGCATCCCTTCATGCCGCCTTTGCCGCAGGACGGCCGACAGACGTCGAATTGTCCGGCATCGCCATAAGCTCCCTGGGTTCGCGCCGGATCGGCGAGCTCCCCGGGGAGGCGGCGCGTCAATGGGTCGCCGAGTCGGTGCTGGTCTCGGACGAGGACATCGTCGGGGCTCAGCAGCACCTCTGGGACGAGTTGCGGGTCGTTGTGGAGGCCGGATCGGCGGCTCCGATGGCCTCCCTGCTCAGCGGGGCCTATCGACCGGAACCGGGTGAGCGTGTCGCGGTCGTCCTGTGCGGGGCGAACGCGCATTGGAGCCCCTGACACTGCGCGCGGGAGGTGGTCCACGGGTTCGACGCTGCCCCCTACCCCACTGCTTCGCAGCGGGGACCCCTTCCCCCTTTCGCTAACGCTCAGGGGGACCAAGCCGGCGCCCCTATTGGCGCCGCAGCGCACGCCAGATCTTCTCCGGGGTGACCGGGATCTGGATGTCGGCGTCGCCGAGGGCATCCCGAACGGCGTTGAGCACCGCGGGCGTGGATCCGATGGCGCCGGCCTCCCCGATCCCCTTCGCTCCCAACGGGTTGGTGGGGGTAGGTGTCACCGTTCCGGCGAGCCGGAACGACGGCAGAGAGGTGGCGGTCGGCACCAGGTAGTCCATCAGCGACGCGCTCACCAGGTTGCCGTCGTCGTCATAGACCACCTGCTCGAACATCGCCTGGCCGATTCCCTGGGCGAGACCTCCGTGCCGCTGACCCTCGGCGAGCATCGGATTGACGATGACACCGGCGTCGTCGACCGCCCACATCCGGTCGAGCCGAACCGACCCCGTGTCGGGGTCGATCTCGACGACCGCCAGGTGCATCCCGTAGGGGAAGTTCATACCGCCCGAGCGCAGCTGGACCTCCTCGGTGAGACCCGGCTCGACGTCTTCTGGCAGGTCGCGACCGGACAGCGCCCGGGAGACGATGTCCTCCCATGTGACGGAGACGTCGGTCCCGGCCACGGTCGCCTTGCCGTCAGCCAGCACCACGTCGTCAGGCGAGGCCTCGAGCATGTGGCCGGCGATACGTCTCGCCTTCTCGGCGACCTTCTCCGCGGCCGCGTGGCTCGCCGAGCCACCCTGGGCGACCGACCGGGAGCCGGACGTGCCCCAGCCCGACGGTGCGCTGGCGGTGTCACCCTGCTCGACCCGCACCCGTTCGATGGCGATGCCGAGGACACCCGCCACGAGCTGGGCGAATGCGGTGCGATGACCCTGGCCCTGGTCGAGGGTCTCGACGAACACCGTGACGGAGCCGTCGGTGTGGACCTGCACCCGGGCGGTGCCCCAGTCCTCGAAGCCGCAGACCTCGACGTATGCAGCCAGCCCGATTCCCATGAGCCTTCCCTCGGCCCGGGCTCGCTCCTTCTCGGCGACGAGGCCCTGGTAGTCGGCTACCTCGAGGAGCTTGTCCAGCGTCTTCTCGTATTCGCCCGTGTCGTAGACGTAGCCGCCTCCGGCCTTCCCACCCGACGAGTGATACGGGAACTGGTCGGGCTGGATGAAGTTGCGACGGCGCACCTCGGCGGGGTCGAGGCCAGTGGCGCGGGCCACGGCGTCGACGACGCTCTCGATGGTGAGGGTCGCCTCGGGACGGCCGGCGCCCCGATAGATGCCACGAGGGGCCCGGTTGGTCCAGACCCCGCGCATCCGCCACCCGTAGACGGGGATGTCATAGTTGCCGGTGCCCATGCGGGGCGTGATCTCCATGAACGACAGGTAGCGGTGCCGACAGCCGAGGTCGATGAGGATGTCCAGCCAGAGCGCCTTGATCCGGCCGTCGCGGTCCGCCACCGCCTCCCATTCGTGGCGCTGCGCCCGGCCGTGCCCGATCGTCGCCATGTGCTCCCGGCGGGTCTCCGTCCACTTGACCGGGCGGCCGGTCCTATGCGCCGCCACGATCGTCAGGTACTCCTCCTCGGCGAGGTCGAACTTGGCCCCGAAACCGCCTCCGACGAACGGGGTGATCACCCGGACCGCGGCTTCCGGCAGTCCGAAGTCGGCCGCGAGTTGCTGCTGCATCAGGTGTGGCGCCTGGGAGGTGAGATGGACGAGGACGCCGCCTTCCTTCCACTCGGCGACGACCGCTCGCCCCTCCATCGGCGCCGGGACGACCCTGGGGTGCTCCACGACGCCGGACAGCCTGATGTCGCCTTCGACGGCGTCGAAGGCATCCCGATCTCCCTTGGACCGGTCGTACGCGACGTTCGACTCTTGCCCTTCGTGGATCGGCGCGGCGGCGAGTGCCTGGAGGACGTCACCGACGGGGTCGAGCGGTTCGTAGTCGACGAAGACCATCTCGGCAGCGTCGCGAGCCTGAGCCGGAGTGTCGGCGACGACCGCCACGACCGGATCGCCGGGCATCAACGCCCTGCCCTGCACCAGCGGGTACCGGCGGGGAACGTTGCGCGCCGGGTTGGGCGTGGGAGGCATCCGCACGTCGGTCACGTCTTCCGGACGGAGGATGAGTCGGACACCGGGCATGCCCTGCGCCTCTGAGGTGTCGATCTCGGTGATGGCCGCATGGGCGAACGGGGACCGGACGATGGCGACGTGGAGGGTCCCGCTCGGGGACACGTCGTCGACGTACGTCGCCTTCCCGGTGATCAGGGCCGGGTCCTCACGCCGCTGAACGGGCGCGCCGATGAAAGAAGGGATCTGGGATGCGGTCACGGCCCGGGAGGTTACCGAGCCGTTTCGGTCACTCGAGAAGGCTGAGGACCGTCGCCCGGAAGTCGTTGGGCTGGAACGGCTTGGTCACGAAAGCGTCCGCTCCGCCTTCGTTGGCCCTGCGCCGGGATTCCTCCTCGGCGTGGGCGGTGAGGACCACCACCGGGATGTCCTTGGTGGCGTCGTCCCGGCGAATCCGGTCGAGAACCTCCCAGCCATCCATTCCGGGGAGGCCGATGTCGAGCACGACGAGGTCGGGAGACTCGGAACTGACCGCGTGAAGCCCGCTCTTCCCGTCGTCCCGCGTGACGATCTCGAGATCGGCGGCCCTGAGGCAGACCTCGATCAGCCGCCGAATCACAGCGGAATCCTCGACTACCAGGATCCTTGCGCCCATCTCTGACTTACCTCGATTTCGTTGCCCAGCCTGTACGGCACTCTGCTCTATCGGCACACCACAGGGACCGGTTTAGCGATTAGGTCCACGCGGAAGAGTCAGGGTTTCAACGAACTCCTCCAACTGGCGGAGCGTCCTCACCTCGTGCACGGAAGTGCAATGACGGGCGTACGCCGACATGGTGGAGTCACCGGTGTCCCAGTATAAGTGGGGCTCCGGGTTCAACCAGAGCAGCGCTCTCGACGCCTTTGCAACGTCTGCCAACACGGCGTCACGGGGAGGTCGGTAGTTGTTTCGGGCGTCCCCGGTGATGATCACGGTCGTTCGGGGAGTGAGCTGGGACCCGTATCGGCGGTGGAACGTCTCCAGCGCGTTGCCGTAGTCGGAGTGCCCGTCGAGCCAGACCACCTCCGCCTCCGTGGCGATGCGACCGACCGCGGATGCGAAGTCCACACCGGGCCCGAAGAAGTCGGTGACCTCGTCGATGGTGTCGATGAACGCGAACGTGCGGAGTCTCGAGAAGTGCATCGACATGGCGTGGGTGAACTGCAGCGTGAACCGGGAGAAGGTGGCCATCGACCCGGAGACGTCGCAGAGCAGCCACACCTCGGGGCGATGAGGCCGGGGATGGCGAAACTGGGGGTCCGCCGGGACGCCGCCCGTGGCGAGGGATCGGCGGACAGTGCGCCGGAAGTCGAGCCTGCCGGCCCGCTTCTTGCGCCGTCGGGCGAGCCGCGCGGCCAGCTTCCGCGTCAGGGGGCCGATCGCCGCCTCCATCTCGGCCAGGTCGGAACTGGTGGCGTGCATGAGGTCGATGTCCTCGACCAGGGGTCGCCGCAGGGTGCGAGCAACCGCCTCTCTCCCGCGGTCGGCCACGAGACGTCTCCGGATCTCCTCCTCGATGTCGGTCTTGAGACGCTCGAGACGCTCCGCCACGTCCTCCTCGACCAGGCGCTGCTCGAAGGCGGTCAGCTCACCTTCGCCCATGAGCATCTCGACGAGCGCCCGCTCCAAAGCCGAGAGGTCGAGACGCCGCAACGTTCGATAGAGGTAATACGTACCGCCGACCGGTCTCCCGGGCTCCATGCCGGCCAGATGCTCGACGGCCTGGGAGGCGGCACGCCTCAGGCCCTCGTCGTCGAGCTGTGACAGGGCCTGCAGGATGCTGGACACCAGGTCGTCCAACTCGAAGCCGGCTCCGCCTCCTGCCCCCTGGCCTTCCTGAGGCGCCGGGCCCATCCCCTCGCCCGCTTCGCCCGGCGCCAGAGATGGCGCCAGCGAGAAGTAGACGTCGAAGGCGGTGTCGAACGCGGGCTCATGACGGATGTTCTTGACCAGGGTGGAGCGAAGCGTCTCCCGCAAGGCCACGCGATCGCCGATGTCGATGGCCTCGACGGCCGTGAGGGCGTCTATCGCCTCCACCATCGAAACCGGCACACCGGTCTGGCGCAGCTCGCCGATGAACCCGGTGAGGACGCCCAGCATCACTCCACCGGTTTGGAGGTGAGCTCCTTGGCGGCCTTCTCGATGTCTCCCTGGTACTTCAGGAGCACGTGGAGGGTGTCGGCGAGGACCTCTTCGTCGACCTCTTCGATAGAGAGGGTGAGCAGTGTCCGGGCCCAGTCGATCGTCTCGGAGACCGAGGGGGCCTTCTTGAGGTCGAGGCTCCGAATGGAGCGGGCCACCCGGGCCACCTGGTCGGCGAGATGATCGGACAGGCCGGGGACACGCGCCATCAGGATCTCCCGCTCGCGATCGGGCAGCGGGTAATCGATGTGGAGGAACAGGCAGCGACGCTTGAGCGCCTCGCTGAGCTCGCGGGTGTTGTTCGAGGTCAGAAAGACGAAGGGGTGGGTGGTCGCCTCCATGGTCCCCAGTTCGGGGATCGACACCTGGAAGTCGGAGAGGATCTCGAGGAGCAGGGCCTCGGTCTCGATCTCGACACGGTCGACCTCGTCGATGAGCAACACCACCGGCTCGGGTGAGCGGATGGCCTCGAGCAGGGGGCGGGTGAGCAGGAACTCCTCGGAGAAGATGTCCTGGCTGATCGAGTCCCAATCGGAACCGGCGTCGGCCTGGATCCTCAACAATTGCTTCTTGTAGTTCCACTCGTAGAGGGCTTTGGCCTCGTCCAGCCCCTCGTAGCACTGGAGACGGATGAGCCGCCGGTCGGTGGCGGCAGCAACGGCCTTCGCCAGTTCGGTCTTGCCCACACCGGCCGGTCCTTCGACGAGCACGGGCTTCTCGAGGGTGGCCGCCAGATAGACGACCTGGGCGATGCGCTGATCGGGCAGATACCCGACCGCGCGCAGCGACGAGGAGACGGATTCAGGGGAGCCGAGGTCCATCACGCCATGGTAGGACCCCGGGAAACCACATGAATGTTGCCCTGTTTCGAGATCGGTGGGCATTTACCCTTGATCGGCAATGCGCATCATCGTCGTCGGAGCGGGCGCAGTGGGGACGTTCCTCGCGGAGCGGCTCTCCTCCGAACCCGACCTGGAAGTGGTCGTCATCGAGTCCGACGAATCCGTGGCGGCTCACATCCAGGACGAGCTCGACGTGCTCGTGGTCACGGGCAACGGATCGTCCCTCGGGACCCTCGAAGAGGCAGGTGCGAAGCACACCGATCTGCTCATCGCCGTGACCAGCTCCGACGGGGCCAACGTCCTCGCGTGCCACGCCGCCACCGAATTGGGGATCCCGACGACCATCGCCCGCATCGAGGACCCCGCCATGCGGGAGGGGGTTGACCGCCTCGGGGTGGACATCATCATCGATCCATCCGCCGCGGCCGCCAAGGAGCTGACAGAACTGGTCGGCGCCGGCGGCGTCTCCGAGCTCATCCCCTTCGCCCATGGAGAGTTGGTGATGGTCGGCGGGATGGTGGCTCCGGGGGCGCCGATCACGAGAGGCACCCTGGACTCCCTGCGCTTGCGGACCGCCGAGTGGGGGTGGGTGGTAGCCGCCATCGTCCGCGCCGGGCGGACTTTCGTCGGGCAGGGAGACCTCCGGATCCGGGCCGGCGACTACGCCCTGGTCATGACCACGAAGGATCGGGTCCCCGACGCGAGCCGGATGATCGGTCTGCGCAAGGTGGACTTCAGGCGGATGGTGATCATCGGGGCCACGCGGCTGGCCACGCTCACCGCCGATCTGATGGAGCGTCAGGGGTTCGACGTCGTGTTCATCGACGAGGATGCCGACCGCTGCCAGCGGCTCGCCCAGGAACACCCGTATGCGCTGGTGATACACGGCGACCCGACCGACCCCGACGTGATGCGGGACGTCGAGTTGACCCACAAGGACGTCATCCTCGCCCTCACCGGCTGGGACGAGGTGAACGTGCTGGCGTGTCTGGCGGCCAAGGCCCTCGGGGCCGGGATGGCGATCTCGCGCTTCAACCGGATCCCCTACGTGAAGCTCCTGTCGGGTGTCGGCATCGACGGTGCGATTTCGTCCCGCATCATGGCGGCCAACGTGATCCTTCGGTATGTCCGTCAGGGAACCGTGGAGCAGGTGGCCACCTTCTCCACGACCGATTCCGAGGCCATCGAGATCGTGGTCGAGCCGGGATCCCCGGCAGTTGGCAAGGCGATCGTCGACCT
>JAGFIR010000134.1 GCA_024103415.1 Acidimicrobiales bacterium | reverse complement strand
CCGACCAGGAGCAGGTCCTTGCCCCGGTAGTCCTCGGTGATCTGCCGGCCCATCTCGGCCAGCTTCTCGGCGATCTCCTCGGCTGTGATCAGGGGCTTGATGTCCATCCGCTTTCCTCTCTGGCGAGCACGGAAAGGTAGCCGACCGACCCCGCCTGATACCAGGCGACCGGGAGGCGCTGCCTTCCGGGGATCCAGGCGGGCTCGCCGTCGGCGTGGACGACACCGTCCGGACCGACCGTGAGGCTGGTGCCCTCCGGGAAGATCGCTCCCCAATTGCCCAGTGGGGCGACACGGCAGACGCCGTCGCGTCGCAGCACCTCGAAGACGAGGCCGGCGTGCCGGGTCACCCCCGGTTGCAGGGCGATCACGTCGCTCTGCTCCACGGTGTCGCCGATCAGATGGAGCACCGCACCGCGCCGGGTGACGGTGACACCGCCACCCAACCGGGCCGACGTCGCCTCTCCCCTGGCCACCGCCAGGGCCTGGGCGACGGATTCGGCCGAGCGGGGTGCTCCCAGGGCCCCGAGCGCCTCGCGCAGCACCCTTCCCGCGACGGCCCCGGGGGCCGCGGCCAGCTCCCCAACGGCGATCGCCAGGCCGTCCGGTGTCTCCCGGACCGTGATCACACCCTCCAGCTCATCCAGGAGGTCGGCGTCGGCGGCCACGAGGGCAGAGCTCCGGGTCACAGTGGCCACCAGGTCGGGGTTGAGCGCCCGCAGCTCGGGCAGGACACGGGCCCGGATGTGGGTGCGAGCCAGGTTCGGGTCCAGGTTCATCGGGTCTTCGGCGAAGGGAAGACCGGCAAGGGCGGCGATCTCCCTCGTGACGTCGCGGCTCACCTCGAGCAAGGGCCGGTGCGCGCCGGCGAGGCCGCGACGCGGGATGCCGGCCAGGCCCCTGGTGCCCGTCCCCCGCACCAGGTTGATGAGCACCGTCTCCAGGTTGTCGTCGGCGGTGTGCGCGGTGAGGAGGGTCTCTCCGTCGCCGATCGCGCCGGCCAGGGCCGCGTATCGCGCCTCCCGGGCCATCGCCTCCGGTGAGGGACCGTCCGCCACCACCACCTCGAGGATGCGGAGATCGAGGCCGAGACGCCCGGCGATCGCCACCGCCGCCTTCCTCATCAGTGGAGACCCGGGAAGGCCGTGATCGACGTGAACGGCCCGGACCTTGCGGCCGGCCTCCCCGATCAGCCACGCAAGCGCGGCCGAGTCGGCGCCGCCGGAGAGAGCGACCACGAGGTCACCGTCGGGCAAGTCGAGTCGGGATGTCGCCTCGGCGGCGAGTGCCGTCAGGCGACGCGTGCCAGCCATCGCGTCGGGTGCGCGATCTCGTCGAGCGTGGGGAGGGATTCGGGGGAGGAAAAGGCCAGGTTCACCGTCTCCCACGAGGCTTCCCGCTCCACCGCGGCCACCCACTTCTCCCCCTGCCGGTACTGCTCCATCTTCATCTCGAGCCCGGTCAGCCGGAAGAACGCGGCGGTCCGCTTGTCGACGCGTCGGTCCTTGAGGACGCGGCTCATGCGGTTCTGCGACCGGAGGTGGACGGCGCCGAGCCGGTCCATCACGTAGTGGCCGTGACCTTCGAGCAGGGACATGAGGGCCTGGACCTGATCGACGACCTCGCTCTGCTCGGGCGTGGCGAACAGGCCGAGCACACCGCGCTGGTCGATCATGGGCCGCCCGGCGAGCCGCCGCTCGGCGAGCTCGGAAATCACCTTCTGCCAGCGCCCGGGCTCCGGCTTGGAGGCTTCGACCAGACGACGGACGAGGCCGTTGAAGTAGTCGCGCAGCCAGGGGACACCCTGGAACTGGGCGCGGTGGGTCAGCTCGTGCAGAGCCACCCAGAAGCGGAACTCCGCCGGCGGGAAGTGGTGCCGCCGCTCCATGTGGAGGATGTTGGCCCCCACGTATGCCACGGTGTCGCCGGGCTCCCCGCCCGGGAGGACGAGCTCGTACTGGCCGAGGACACGCTGGGACAGAACGGCCAGGATCAGGCTGGTCTCCCTCTGGATGATGCGACCGGCCATCTCGGGATCGCGCCCGGCGCGGGCGAGGCGCTCCTCCATCTGGGTCCGCACCGGCTCGACCATGTGATAGAAGGACGCCACGTTGCGCTCGACCCACTCGACCCTGCCGACGACTGCGGTGGTGGGCTCGCCGGGCAGGTCGAGACCCGTTGCCTCGGAGACCAGCGGGGAGACCCGAACGGTGATCGCCTCCATCTCGGCGACGAGTGCGTCGAGGAGATAGGTCTCGGCGAGTGGATAGGTGCCGGCGAGTCGGGCGACGATTCGGTCCTCGACGGACCGGACGAGCGTCACTCCTCGACGATGCGGTACCGCTTCCGCACCACGTTGGTGAAGTATCGGATCGAGGTGACCACGACCACCAGGCCGGCGAGCACGAGACCGGTGGGTATGAGGTAGCGGTACGTCCAGTCGGGAGTGGCGGGCGGCGTGACGGGGGTCTCGATCGGGACCGCCGGGGTCAGGTTCTCAGAGACGACGCTCGAAGTGGTGGTCGACCCCTGATCTTCCTGGGCCATTGCGGGGAGGGCCAGCAGGAAGAGGGCGGCCAGCACGGCGACGAGGACGGCCTTCTGCATCAGCGACCGGGCACGCATCATGATCTCGCAGCCTAATCCCGCCCTCGCCGGGGGCGAACCTCAGCCCCGGGCCTCGAGCGAGATCACCGTCTTGATGCGGACGATGATCTCCTGGGGCACTTCTTCATCGAGCTTGGCCCGGATGACGTCGCGGAGTCTCCGCTCGAAATCGAACGGACGGTCGCACCCGCCACACTCGGCGAGGTGGGCCCTGATCTCCTCGGCGCTCACCTCGTCGAGCTCGGCGTCGAGGTACGCGTAGAGATTGGCCAGTGCTTCGTCGCAGTTTCGGCTCATGGTCGTTCAGCCTCATCCGGGAGCAGGCCTCGCTGCTCCGCGTAATCCCACAACCTCTTCTCCATCGCCTTTCTTCCCCGGTGCAGTCGCGACATGACGGTGCCGATGGGGATGTCGAGGATCTCTGCGATCTCCTTGTAGGAGAATCCCTCGAGGTCGGCGAGCAGGACTGGGATCCGGAAGTTCTCCGGAAGCTCCTCCACGGCCCGCTTGATGTCCTCCTCGAGAAGGCCCTCCAGCACACGCTCCTCGGCGCTGCGCGACGCGGCCGACGAGTCGCCCACGGCGATGCGGCGATACATGTACAGGTCCTCGACGTCCCCCAGCTCCGACTGCTTGGGACGGCGTGAGTCGGCCCGGTACTTGTTGATGAAGGTGTTGGTGAGGATCCGGTAGAGCCACGCCTTCAGGTTCGTGCCCTCCTCGAAGGAGTCGTAGGCGCGGTACGCCTTGAGGAACGTCTCCTGCACCAGGTCCTCGGCGTCGGACGGGTTGCGGGTCATCCTCAACGCCGCCGAGTAGAGCTGTCGGGCGTACTGGAGGGCGTCCTCTTCGAAGGTCGCCTTGTCGGCCATGTGGGGAGGCACGCTAGCCGCGGTTTTCGGGACTTTGGTCCCTGTGAATAGACCTGCCGCCAGGTTGAGATTCGGGCCATGACGACCCGATCACCTTCGCCCGACCGCGCGCCGGGCGGAAAGACATTCGACCGTCTCCTCCTGCTGATCGGACTGGTGGCGGTGGTCACGGCGTTCCTGGCCGGCATGGCCGCGGTGCGAGCCGGTGACGACACCCCCTCCACGACCGTTCCCGGGACCGGGACCACCGTGCCGCAGGCAGACGAGCCACAGACCATCAAGTACACCCTCAACGAGTTCTCCATCGTCGGCCCGACGGAGATCGCGCCCGGACCGACGATCCTCGAAGTCGTCAACGAGGGCGCCGTCGCCCACAACCTCAAGCTGGGGAACGCCCAGACGCCGGACCTGAACAACGGCGAGAGCTACATGCTCGACGTGGGCAACCTCGAGCCGGGCACCTATGAGATCACCTGTGAGATCCCCGGTCACGCCGGTGCCGGCATGACGACGACCCTGGTGGTCAAGGAGGGCGCCAACCCCGACTCCGAGGGCTCCACCGACCACTCCGGCCACGGTGGCATCGCCGGTCTCACCTGGCAGGACGTCGAGGAGAACATGAGGAAGTCCGTCGTGTCCTTCCCCGCCGAGACCCAGGGCACAGGCGCCCAGCCGATGGAGCCGAACATCCTCCCCGACGGGACCAAGGAGTTCCGCTTCGTCGTCGAGGAGATCGACTGGGAGGTCGAGCCCGGGAAGATCGTCAAGGGCTACGCCTACAACGGCCAGATCCCCGGACCGACCGTCAAGGTCGACGTGGGCGACCGCGTGAAGATCGTGGTCGAGAACCGCCTCGACATGATCACGTCGTGGCACCCGCACGGGCTCCGTCGTCACCCGATCGAGGCCGACGGCGTCGGTTTCATCACCCAGAAGACGCCGATCCGCCCGGGTGAGACCTGGGAGGTCGAGTTCATCGTCCCGGAGCAGTCGGTGGCCATGTACCACGGCCACGACATGGGTCTCCATCAGGTCCCCAACGGCCTGGCCGGGGCGTTCATCGTCGGCGACGTGCCCATCCCCGACGGATGGGACGTGGTCTCCGAAGAGATCATGATGCTCAACGACGGCGGGAACATCGGCTTCACCCTCAACGGCAAGTCCTTCCCCGCGACCACGCCGTACGTCCTCAAGCAGGGCCAGGCGATGATGGTGCACTACATGAACGAGGGGTTGATGAACCACCCCATGCACCTGCACAACAACCGCCAGCTGGTCATCGCCAAGGACGGTTTCCCGCTCGAGTCCCCGTACTACGTCGACACCCTCGACGTCGCACCGGGTGAGCGGTACACGGTGCTCGTCCTGGCCGAGCTCCCCGGAACGTGGGTCTGGCACTGCCACATCTTCAGCCACGTGGAGAAGCCCGACGGCACCATGTTCGGGATGCTCACGGCGCTCATCGTCGAGGAGTAGCCCGACACTCCGAGCGGCCGGCCCGTCGCAGCGACCGGGCCGGCCGTTCGGTTACCGGATCGCATTCGACGCCGGTACGATTCGGGGACCCCGCCGGAGTAGCTCAGTGGTAGAGCAACGGTTTCGTAAACCGTAGGTCAGGGGTTCAATCCCCCTCTCCGGCTCGGCGCGGCCCCGGTCACCGACCGGGGCCTCTTGTTTATCTGCGTCTCCGCGCGGCCGCTCTAGTCCGCTCCCAACTCGGCGAACAGGTTGGTGAGCACGAGCTCCCGGCGCAGGTTCGCCTGGATGTCGACCACTGCCGCCAGCGCCAGCTCTGCCCCATGCACGGCCTTGCGTGGCGAGACGTCCGTGAAATGGTTCAGGTCGACGTCGGTGTTCCGGATCGGCCCGCCCACCTGGAGGGAGGCCGCGTCGGCGTACCAGGACGCCAGTATCTCCAGGCCGGTCACCAGCAGCGACATCTCGATCCGACGCTTGTGCCTCTGGGTGGCGTCCTTGTCCAGACCGCCGGGCACGGAGTCGTCGACGAGCGGAGCGATCTCCTCCAGAACCAGGCCGGCGAGACGCTGGGCGTCGCCGGGACGGGCGGTCACCTTGGCCGGGATGGACAACCAGAACTCCCTGAAGCTCGCCACCTCCGGCCTGGTCATCAGCGCAAGCGCCAGACCGGGCCGGCCGGCCGACACTACGGCGAGCCCCCCGGCCCGGGCCGGCTCGAGACCCCGCGCCACCAGGGCCTCCGTCAACACCTCATCCGGCACTCTCCCCATGCGCACCACACGGCAGCGGGACGCGATCGTGGCCGGGAACTGATCTTCCGACTCCGCTACGAGCAGGAACACGACGGTTGCCCCCGGCTCCTCCAACGTCTTGAGGAGGGCATTGGCCGCCTGTTCCGTCAGGGTGCCCGCCTCGGGGATCAGGAACACGGTCCGTGCGCCCTCGACCGGGGCCATCGACGCCTTGCGCACCACCTCGCGGGCCTGATCGACACCGATGCTGGCCACCCCCTGTGGCTCCACCACGACGAGATCGGGGTGAGACTGTGCCAGGGCGAGTCGCATCGAGCGGTCCCTCGCCTCCTCACTGCCCTCTGGTGGGTCCAACAACCCGGCCGCGAAGCGGACCGCCATCATCGACTTCCCGATCGATGAGGGGCCCACGAACAGATATGCCTGGGAAGGCGACGCGAGCTCGGACTCGAGGAGCTCGACGACACGCTCGTGACCGATGACGTCGTCGAACAGCCCGCTCACCTGCCCAGCCTCTCCAGGATCGCGTCCACCATCTCCTCCACCGCCAGCGACCCTTTCAGGATGAGCACCCTGTCGGGCTCGGCCTCGGCCAGTTCCAGATAGGCGGCCCGCACCTCGGATTGGAAATCGACGCCCTCGCGCCCGATGCGGTCCTCACGGTGCTGGCGGCGCAGCCCTTCCTCGGGATCGACATCGAGGACCACCACGAGGTCGGGGATGACGCCATCCACCGCCCACTCGTTGATCTCACGTACCCAGTCCATACCCACACCTCTGGCCCGGCCCTGGTAGGCGAGGGACGAGTAGTAGGTGCGGTCGCTGATCACCCACTCCCCCCCCTCCAGCGCGGGTCGGACCACCTCGGAGGTGAGAACGGCGCGTTGGGCGGCGAACAACAGCACCTCTGCCTTGATGTCGAGGTGATCGGAGTCCAGCAACAGCCCTCGGACCACCTCCCCGAACGGCGACCCGCCCGGCTCGCGCACCGTGACCACGGTCTCCCCGGCGTCCCGAAGACGGGTGGCCAGGGCGGAGACGACGGTGCTCTTCCCGCTGCCGTCGACACCCTCTAGGGCGATGTAGCGGCTCACATCGGCCACGCTAACCATCGGTGATGACGCATCATCCGTATTGACATCAGGTAGGAACATCCGGTCAACTCTTAGCTCAATGCCCAAAGCTCTCGTCATAGTCGAGTCGCCCACGAAGGCCAGAACCATCTCCTCGTTCCTCGAGAACGCGGTGGTCGAGTCGTCGATGGGCCACATACGCGACCTGCCCCGATCGGCGGCGGAGATCCCCGCCAGCGCCAAGGGCAGCGAGTGGGCCCGGCTCGGCGTGGACGTGGAGAACGACTTCAAACCCCTCTACGTGGTCCCCAAGGACCGGTCGCAGCAGGTGAAGAAGCTGAAGAAGGCCCTCGAGGAAGCGGACGTCCTCTACCTGGCCACGGACGAGGACCGCGAGGGCGAGGCCATCGCATGGCACCTCGTGGAGGTGCTCAAGCCGAAGGTGCCGGTGCGGCGTATGGTCTTCCACGAGATCACCAAGCCGGCGATCGAGGAGGCCTTCGCCAATCCGCGCGATCTCGACGAGAGGCTCGTCCAGGCCCAGGAGGCCCGGCGGATCCTCGACCGTCTCTACGGCTACGAGGTCTCCCCCGTCCTGTGGCGGAAGGTCCAGCCCCGTCTCTCCGCCGGCCGTGTCCAGAGCGTGGCCGTCCGCATCGTCGTGGAGCGCGAACGGGAGAGGATGGCCTTCGTCCCCGCCGACTACTGGGGGATCGAAGGTGTGTTCGCCCGGGCCGACGACCTGGACCGGACGTTCACGGCGAACCTGCTCAGCGTCGACGACGCCCGGGTGGCGACCGGCCGCGACTTCGACGAGCAGGGCAAGGCCAAAGAAGGTGTCCTCATCCTCGACCGGGACACCGCCGAGGCCCTCGCCACCGGCCTGGCCGACGCCTCCTTCCAGGTGCGATCGGTCACCACCAAGCCGTACAAGCGCAGCCCACAGCCCCCGTTCCGGACCTCGACCCTGCAGCAGGAGGCCGGCCGCAAGCTCCGCTTCTCGTCGAGCCGGACCATGTCGGTCGCCCAGCGTCTCTACGAGAACGGATACATCACCTACATGCGGACCGACTCGGTGAACCTGTCCGAGACCGCCGTGGCGGCGGCGCGGTCCCAGGTGGCCAAGATCTACGGCGAGCAGTACCTCTCGCCCAGCCCGCGTCGCTACGCCTCCAAGGTCAAGGGCGCCCAGGAGGCCCACGAGGCGATCCGGCCGGCCGGAGAGAGCTTCAAGACACCCGAGCAGGTGGCTCGCGAAGTGGGGCCCGACGAGGCCAAGCTCTACGACCTGATCTGGCGTCGCACGATGGCGTCGCAGATGGCCGACGCCGTCGGGGTCACCGTCACCGCCCGCATCGGCGCGGTCGCCGACGACGGTCGGGACACGGTCTGGGGCGCCTCGGGTCGCACCATCACGTTCCCGGGATTCCTCGCGGCGTACGTCCAGGGGCGGGACGAAGAGGACGCAGACGACGAGGAAGGCGTCCTGCCGCCCCTCGAGGAGGGTGTGGACCTGGCGGTGCAGCGTCTCGAGCCCACCGGGCACACCACCAAGCCACCGGCCCGCTACACCGAGGCGTCTCTGGTCCAGCGGCTGGAGGAGCTGGGCGTGGGTCGTCCCTCCACCTATGCGTCGATCATGACCACCATCCAGGACCGGGGGTACGTGTTCAAGAAGGGCACCGCCCTGGTGCCTTCGTTCACCGCCTTCGCGGTGGTGACGCTGCTGGAGCGCCACTTCCCCCAGCTCGTCGACTACGACTTCACCGCGGCCATGGAGGCCGACCTCGACTCCATCGCTGCCGGCGAGCAGGAGTCGGTCCCCTGGCTCTCGTCCTTCTACTTCGGTGACGACGGTCTGCGGGAGACGATCGCCCGGCGCCTCGACGAGATCGACCCCCGCGAAGTGGGGACCATCAGCATCGGGAAGGACGCCGACGGCAACGAAGTGGTCGCCCGCGTTGGCCGATACGGGCCCTATGTGGAGCGCGGCGAGGAGCGGGCCTCCATCCCCGACGACCTCCCACCCGACGAGCTCACCGTCGAGAAGGCGGTCGAGTTGATAGAGACCCAGAACGCCGGGGCGAAGATCTTCGGCACCGACCCCGAGTCCGGGCTCACCGTCTACGGCATGACCGGCCGCTTCGGCCCCTACGTCCAGCTCGGCGAGCAGGAAGAGGGCGCCAAGGAGAAGCCGAAGCGCGCTTCGCTCCTCCGGGGCTGGGACCTCGACGAGATGGGCCTCGACGACGCACTCCGGCTGCTCTCGCTGCCCCGGGTCATCGGCCACGACGAGGACGGCGTCGAGATCCTGGCCCTCAACGGCCGCTACGGGCCGTACATCCAGCGCGGGGAGGACCGCCGCAGCTTGGAGAGCGAGGATCAACTGTTCACCATCACCGTCGAAGAGGCCCTTCAACTCCTCGCCGAACCACCGAGACGCCGCGGCCAGGCCAGGACCTCGGTGCTGGCCGACCTGGGTGAGGATCCCGGGTCCGGGAAGAAGATCACGGTGCGAAACGGCCGCTTCGGCCCCTATGTCACCGACGGCGAGGTCAACGCTTCGCTGCGCAAAGGCGACGACCCGTCCAAGATGACGCTGGACCGGGCGTTGGAGCTGCTCGCCGCCCGACGCGAGCGTCTCGCCTCCGGTTAGAGAATGGTCGCCGCCATCTCGGCGAGCGGTGATCGCACCGACCTCTCCAAGGTGACGTGGGCGAACAGTGGCGACCCCCGGAGCTTCTCGATCAGCGCCGCCATGCCGCCGTACGGCGAGATGTAGGGGTTGTCGACCTGGGACAGATCCCCACAGAAGACCACCTTGGAGTCCTGTGACATGCGGGTCAGGATCACCTTCAGGGTGGAGAGCTCCAGGTTCTGCGCCTCGTCGATGATCACGATCTCGCCGGTGATCGACCGGCCGCGCAGATACGTGACTGCGGCCATCTCCAACTCGCCACGCTCGATCAGCTCCTCCACCGCGTCACGGGCGCCGTCCGGACCCGCGTCGGAGAAGAGGGCGTAGAGATTGTCGTGCACCGCCGCCATCCACGGGGCCAGCTTCTCCCCCAGGTCACCGGGCAGGTAGCCCACCTCCTGTCGGCCCACGGCGACCAGCGGGCGGTAGACCGAGACCCTCCGGTAGCGCCTCTGTTCCAGCACCTGCTCCAGGGCGGCAGCCAGGGCGAGGAACGTCTTGCCGGTCCCCGCCATGCCCATGAGGGAGACGGCCGGGATGGAGGGGTCGAGGAGCTGATGCAGTGCCACGGTCTGTGCCAGGTTCTTCGGCTCGACACCGAATGCGCGGACGTGGGTGGGCACCCGCTCCACCACCGTCTCCGGTGTCGTCTGCAGCACCCTGGCCAGCGCGGAGCGGGAGATGCCCGAGCGAAGCACCACGAACTCGTTGACGACCGACTCGACGCCCTCGAGGGTGATCTTCCCCTCCTCGAACAGCCGGTCGATGGTGTCGGAGTCGACCTGGTGCTCGACCACTCCCTGCCGGACCTGATGGGTCGGCGCGGTGTCCGCCCGGTAGTCCTGGACGGCGACCCCGAGCTGAGCGCCCTTGATGCGGAGCGATGCGTCCTTGGTGACGAGCACTCCCCCGAGGTTGAGACACGTGGCGAGGATGCGATGGTCGGGTGTGTGGGGGTCGAGCACCGACGGCAGGCGGTCGGAGGTGACACCGTTCAGCTCGATCCGCAGCGACCCGCCGCCCGCCAGCCGCACCGGGTCACGCAGCCCGCCGGGCCGGGACGCACCTAGCTCCTCGAGCAGCCGGATCGCGGACCGGGCGTTGGCCCCGACGTCGTCCATCCGCCCCTTCATCCGGTCGAGCTCTTCCACGACCACGAGCGGCAGGACCACGTCGTGCTCCTCGAATCGGAGAGGGGCGCGGGGGTCGGCGAGGAGGACGCACGTGTCGAGGATGTAGGTCTCGTGGGCCGGATCGGTTGCGGGCCTGGGCGTCTCCAACGGAACCCAGCATCACGCCTCGAGGCCCCGAATTCAAGGATTGCCGGTAAATCGCCCTGTCGGATCGGGGCTCAGCTGCCGCCGGCGGTCACGGGCTCGGCCATCCGCTCCAACCGCGCCCATCTGTCCCGGGCATCCTGCTCGGCCCGCCCGAGGAGCTCCTCCGCTTCGGCGGGATTGGCCCGGGTGAGCATCCGGAAGCGACCCTCCTCCCCAACGAACTCCTCGAACGGGACGGTCGGCTCCCTGCTGTCGAGCACGAGCGGCGAGTCACCGCTCTCCGCCCGCCCCGGGTCGTACCGGTAGAGCGGCCAGAAGCCGGACTCGGCGGCCTTCTTCTGGTGGGTCATCTGGGTGCTCATCTCGATGCCGTGGGCGATGCAGGGGCTGTACGCGATGATCAGCGACACGCCCGGGTGGGCCGCCGCCTCGGTGAACGCCCTCACGGTCTGTGTCATGTTGGCGCCCATCGCCACCTGGGCCACGTACACGTTTCCGTAGGCCATGGCCATCAGCCCCAGATCCTTGCGGGCCGTCGGCTTGCCGCCGGATGCGAACTTGGCCACGGCCGCCCGGGGAGTCGCCTTGGAGGCCTGGCCACCGGTGTTGGAGTACACCTGGCTGTCGAGGACGAGGATGTTGACGTTGCGACCCGAGGCGAGCACGTGGTCGAGGCCGCCGTATCCGATGTCGTAGGCCCAGCCGTCGCCACCGACGATCCACACGTCAGTCGCGACCAGGCCGTCGATGACCGACTCGAGACGACGGGCCAGGGGGTCGTCCATCGCCGCCAGTCTCTCCTTCAGCTCGTCCACCCGCTCGCGCTGGGCGGCGATCCCCGCAGGGTCGGACTGGTCGGCGTCGAGGATGTCGATGGCGAGTTGCCCCAGCTCCGGGAGCAGTGCCAGCACCAGCAACCGGGCCTCTTCCCCGGCATGATCGAGAGCCAGACGCATGCCGAGACCGAACTCGGCGTTGTCCTCGAACAGCGAGTTGGCCCAGGCAGGGCCCCGGCCGTGCTCGTCCACCGTCCAGGGGGTGGTTGGCAGGTTGCCTCCGTAGATGGAGGAGCAGCCGGTGGCGTTGGCGATGACGATCCGGTCCCCGAACAACTGCGACATCAGCTTCAGGTACGGCGTCTCCCCGCATCCGGCGCAGGCACCGGAGAACTCGAACAGGGGCTCGATGAACTGGCTGCCCTTGATCGATGCCAGCTTCACC
This sequence comes from Acidimicrobiales bacterium, assembly GCA_024103415.1. GTDB lineage: Bacteria > Actinomycetota > Acidimicrobiia > Spongiisociales > ZC4RG35 > ZC4RG35. The sequence continues at coordinate 22,011 of JAGFIR010000134.1, read as the reverse complement.
TCGGCCCTGCCCATCGCCGGGATCTCCATGAAGTACTTCCAGTTCTCCCGCTCGCGCTCCCCGTGCTGGAGGATGTCGCGCAGGTCGAGCGCCTTGACCCCGTCGGGGCCGACCGCCGGGCACACGTCGACGCAGACGCCGCAGCCGGTGCAGTCGTCGGGGGACACCTGAACGGTGAGCGCCCGGCCGGCCATCCCGCGACCGACGGCGTCCTTGTGGGCGAACCCCTCCGGCGCCCCCTCCAGGGCTCCGGGCAGATAGGCCTTGATCCGGATGGCGGCGTGCGGGCAGGCCATGGCACAGCGAGCGCAGTCGGTGCAGATCTCCGGGTTCCAGATCGGGATCTCGGAGGCCAGGGACCGCTTCTCGTAGCGGGCGGTGCCGGTGGGGAACGTGCCGTCGACGGGGAGGGCCGACACCGGGAGGAGGTCGCCCCTCCCTTCCATCATCACCGCGGTCGTCCGGCGCACGAAGTCGGTAGCCCCCTCGAGTTCCGGCGGCAGGCTCACCGGGAGAGGTGGCGGCGCCGTGTCCGGCACCTTGACCTGTTCCATCGCGGCGAGGGCCCGCTCGATGGCGTTGAAGTTGCGCTCCACCACCTCCGGGCCGCGCTTGCCGTAGGTGGCGACGATCTCCTCCTTCATCGCCGCGATCGCCGCGTCCAGCGGGAGGAGGTCCTGGTTGAGCATGAAGAAGCAGGTCTGGAGGACGGTGTTGATGCGGTTGCCCAGACCTTCCTCCATGGCGATGCGGCCGGCGTCGACGACCCACAACTCGAGGTCACGCCCGACGATCGTGCGCTGAACCTCGCGGGGCAGGTGGTCCCACGTCTCGTCCGGGGCGTGGGGGGAGTTGAGCAGGAACTTTGAGCCGGGCACGGTGGCATGGAGGAGGTCAGCCCGCCCCAACAGCCCGAACTGGTGCACGGCGATGAACGTCGGCTCCGTGATCAGGTAGGTGGACGGGATCGGCCGGGGCGAGATGCGCAGATGGGACACCGTCTGCGAGCCCGACTTCTTCGAGTCGTACACGAAGTAGCCCTGGGCCCAGAGATCGGTGCGCTCACCGATGATTCGCACGGAGTTCTTGTTCGCCCCGACCGTCCCGTCCGAGCCCAGCCCGTAGAAAACGGCCCGGACCACGTCGTCCGGCTCGTGCCAGGCGTCGGGATCGTGGCGGATGCTGGTGTGGGTGACGTCGTCGACGATGCCCACGGTGAAGTGCTCCCGCGGCGACCGCTCGTCCCCCAGGACGGCCAGAGCCATCGCGGGGGTGAACTCCTTCGAGGACAGCCCGTACCGCCCACCGGTCACCTTCGGCATCACGCCGTCCCACTCCTCGGCGAGGGCGGCGACCACGTCCATGTACAGCGGCTCGCCGGGGGCGCCGGGCTCCTTGGTCCGGTCCAGGACCACGACCGAGCGCACCGACGGGGGCAATGCCCGGCAGAATGCCACTTTGTCGAACGGCCGGTAGAGCCGGACGACGAGGAGGCCGACCTTCTCGCCGCGGGCGACTGCCGCGTCGACGGCCTCGCCCGCCGCCCCCGCAGCCGAACCCATCACGACCATGACCCGCTCGGCATCCGGGGCGCCCCGGTATTCGAAGAGCGAGTAGCGGCGTCCGGTGAGCTCTGCGAACCGATCCATCTCCTCGGCGACGATCCCGGGCACCGCGAGGTAGAAGGGGTTGGAGGCCTCACGGGCCTGGAAGAACACGTCGGGGTTCTGGGCGGTGCCCCGGATCACGGGACGCTCGGGGTGGAGCGCACGGGCGCGGTGGGAGACGACTGCCTCTTCGTCGATCAGTTGCCTCAGGTCGGCGACGGTGAGCGTCTCGACGGGGGTGATCTCGTGGGAGGTGCGGAAGCCATCGAAGAAGTGAAGGAAGGGGACCCGGGCCCGGAGGGTGGCGGCGTGGGCGATCGCGGCCATGTCGTGGGCCTCCTGGGCGGAGTTCGACGCCAGCATCGCCCACCCGGTCTGGCGCGCGGCCATGACGTCGGAGTGGTCCCCGAAGATCGAGAGGGCGTGCGTGGCCACGGTGCGCGCCGCCACGTGGATCACCGCGGGAAGGAGCTCGCCGGCGATCTTGTACATGTTGGGGATCATCAGGAGCAGGCCCTGGGATGCGGTGAACGTGGTGGCGAGGGCGCCGGTGAGGAGGGCCCCGTGAACTGCACCCGCGGCGCCGGCCTCGCTCTGCATCTCGATCACCTCGGGCACGACGCCCCAGAGGTTCGACCGGCCCTGATGGGACCAGGCATCGGCCAGCTCCCCCATCGCCGAGGCGGGCGTGATCGGATAGATGGCGATCACCTCGCTCAGGGCGTGTGCCACCCGAGCTGCCGCCTCGTTCCCGTCGAGCAGCTCACGGAGCCTCATGTCGCCAACGTATGGGAGCCCCACGCGCACCGACAGGGCAGAACGGCCCTATTTGCCCGGTTGCGGCATCGTCGGCGGGGGTAACTGCACCCAGGCCAACGACAGGGAGCACCAAATGGACCGCGACCAGCTGAACGAGCTGCTGTACCAGGCGTACGAGACCGAACTGGGCGGAGAGCAGATCTACCGCAAGGCGATCGATTGCGCCGTCAACGACGACGTCCGCGAGGAGTGGCAGAAGTACCTCGAAGAGACCATGACCCACCAGGACAAGGTCGAGGAGATCCTCGAAGCGGCCGGGCTCGACCCGTTCGTGGAGACCCCGGGGCGCAAGACCGTCCGTCTCAAGGCCGAGGCGCTGGTGGCCGCGATGGATCTCGCCAAGAGCGAAGGCGGCCCGGTCGCCGGCCAGCTCGCCGCCGCCGAGTCCATCGTCGAAGCCGAGTCGAAGGACTTCGCCAATTGGGAGCTGATCGGGAAGATGGCCGAGCACGCCAGCGGCGACCTCGCCAAGGTGATGAAGGCCAAGTACGAGGAGGTCTCCGAAGAGGAGGCCGAGCACCTCTTCCACACCATGGGCTGGGCCCGCGAGCTGTGGCTCGACTCCCTGGGCGTCCCCGCCGCCCTCCCCCCGCCCGAGGAGGAGAAGTCGGTGAAGACGCAGATCGGCGCCGCCCGCGCCGAGCAGCAGCGCGACGAGTACCTCTAGATCTCAGCGGCGGGCCGCCACCCGCGCTCGGATCTCCTCGATGGGACGGGCGTTGAGCACCCGGTCGACGGTGACCCAGCCGCGCTGGGCCCAGCGGACACCGTAATCCATCCGGATCAGCTCGCGGGTGTGATGGGAGTCGGTGTCGATGACCACATCGACGCCGGCCGCCATCGCCCTCCGCGCCACCTCGTCCGTGGCGTCGAGACGGTCCAGTGCGCCGTTGATCTCGAGAGCCACGCCGGTCGTGGCCAGACCCTCGAGGACGGCGTCCACGTCGAGCTCGACCCCGGGGCGTCGACCCACGTATCGCCCCGTGAGGTGACCGATGGCGTTGACGGCGGGGTCGGACAATGCCTTGAGGACACGGATCGTCTGTTGCTCGGCCGGCAGGTCGAAGTGTGAATGGATGGAGGCGACACACCAGTCAAACTCGAGACGGAATCCCGGGTCGTAGTCGAGGCTTCCGTCGGGGCCGATGTTGAGCTCGCAGCCGAACAGCAGGTCGATCTCGGGATACCGGTCATCCAATTGCCTGATGCGGTCGCGATGGGCGAGCATCTCCTCCCGGCTGGAGCCGTTGATGGTGAGGTCCTCACCGTGATCGGTGAAGGCCACGTAGCGGTAGCCGGCCTCGATCGCCGCCTCCACCATCTCCTCGAGGCTGGACCGCCCGTCTCCCGACCGGTCGGAGTGGTAGTGCATGTCGCCGGCGATGTCCTCCCGCCGGATGAGCCGGGGAAGGCGATCACCCGCCGCGGCCTCGACCTCACCCCGCCCTTCCCTGAGCGGAGGCGGGACGTACTCCATGCCGAGGGCGGCATAGAGGTCCTCCTCGGTGACCGAGGCGACCACCTTCTCCTCCTCGAACAACCCGTACTCGCTGAGGAGCCAGCCCCGGTCGATCGCCCGCTGCCGCAGGGCGATGTTGTGGACCTTGGACCCGGTGAAATAGAGAAGCGCGGATCCGAACTGGTCGGGATGGACGGCACGCACGTCCACCTGAAGGCCCTCGTGGGTGAGGAAGGACGTCTTGGTTTCGCCCGAGCCGATCAGCTCGGACAGGTGCGGGAGGTTGGCGACCTCGTTCATGACCACGACCGGGTCGGTGGTGGCGACCACGATGTCGACGTCTCCGATCGTGTCCGAGAACCGGCGAATCGAGCCGCAAGGCACGGCCTCGACCACGCCGGGGAGATCGCCGAGCCGGGCGGCGAGGGAGTGGGCCAGCCCGTAGACCTCGACGAGGGGGGTCCGCCGGTCCTTGCCATGCATCCCGAGTCTCTCCAGGGCCCGGCGGATCTTCTCCTCCGACTTCTCGCCCATCCCCGGCAGCTCGCGCAACCTCTCGGCGTCCAGGGCCTCCTTGAGGCTGTCGACGTCGACCACGCCCAGCCGGTCGCGCAACATCTTCAGGGTCTTCGGTCCGAGACCGGGGACGCGGGTCAGTTCGACGAACCCCGGCGGGTACTTGGCGCGCAGCTCCTCGAGCTTGCGGACCGTGCCCGTCGTGTCGAACTCGAGGATCTTCTCGGCGATGGAATTGCCGACCCCTTTGATCTTGGTGAGCTCGGTCTTGGACAGCCCGGTCAGCTCACCGGGGTGACCTTCGATGCCGGCCAGCGCAGCCTCGTAGGCCCTCGCCTTGAACGACTGAGGTGACCCCTCGTCCAGAGCGGTGAGACGCGCCATCTCGGCGAGCATGCGGAGGATCTCGGTGCGGGACGCGGCCACGTGGCGAGGATATCCCCGCGACTCAGAATCCCAGCCAGGCCGCAGGGTCGAACTCGGCCCTGGCGGCGCCGGCGATGCGCAGTCGACCGAAGATCGGCACGACGATCTCGACCACCGTCCTCACTGTCACGGTCCTCGGCGCGACGGAGCCGTCGACCGCGCAGACACACGAAGCCAATGAGGCGCCGTTGGCCGCGGCGTTCCGTCGCGCCTCTGCGACCGGCGATGGACGACCGGTGCCCGGATAGGTCGCCACCGCCGCGGCGAGGGCGGCCGACTCGGCAGCCGTGTTGGCCTTCTCCCGCGCCGTCAGGGCCATGGCGACTGCCGTGGCCCCGACCGTCAGAGCAGCCAGGAGGCCGGCCACGGCCATGGCCAGGATCGTGGCCGACCCCCTTTCGATCATCTCTCCACCGTCATTGCGGCCGCGGCGGACAGGTCGAACCCGACCCCGGGCGGGAACGGCGTGCCGAGTTGGTGCCTGACCGTGACCACCACCCGGGCCTGACGACCCGGCAGCGACGGCCGGGTCACCGTGACCCGGGCCCGCGGGCGGATCTCCGGAGGAAGCGCGGCCAACGCCGCCTCGACCGCTCGTCGCGGATCCGGGCTGGTCGCCGCCACCCGGGCCCCATCACGGGCGGCACCGGCCAGTTCGAGACGGGACCGGGCGACGCCAACCAATTGGAGCCCGCCAACGAGCACCAGCACCACGACCGGGATCACCAGGAACAGCTCCACCGTGAGGCTCCCCCGCTCCGATCTCAGAACCGGCCCATCACCCATTGGATGATCCGGCCGAAGAGGTTCCCGAGAAGACCACCGCCGCTGCCCTGCTGCAGCCAGCGGAGGGCGATGATCGCCAGAGCGGTCGCCGCCAGGATCACGAGGAAGTACTCCACGGTGCCCTGGCCCTTCTCCGAGGACAGGGCGGCGTGAAGCCGGTTCCAGATTCGTGTCATTTCTCGACATTCCTTCCTTGCCGGTGACCGACCGGCTGCGGGGAGAAGTGCGGGAGTCTCACGGGAGCCCTCCGACGAGCTCTTCGAAGACGGCGATCAGCGACGGGGCATACAGGAGGAGGACGAGGCCCGGCAGCATGAGGAGGGTTACCGGGACCATCAGACGCGTGGGGAGCGAGCGAGCCCTGGCGAGACGTGCCGTGCGCTCCCCGGCGAGGTCGTCCTCGATGAGACGACGCACCGTGTGGGTCAATGAGGCGCCGGAGCGCTGGGCGCGGGCGAGCTGGCCGAGCATCGGCCGGAGCTCCTTCGGCGAGGCCGCAACCGCGGTCGAGAGACCGGCCACGGCCGCCAGACGCGCCACTCTGGAGAGCTCGCGATGATCGGGCAATCTGGCTGCGGCCGCCTGAAGCGCCGCCAGAACCGACCGGCCCGACCCGATCTCGACGAGCAGGACGATGAGGACCAGCCGGAGCGGCACGGGCTCCGTCCTCGACCGGCGTGGCCTGAGGAGGATCCCGGCACAGAAGAGCGCGACGACGATCGTCATCTCGCCCTCCAGAGCACGATGGCGACACCGACGAGACCCGTGAGGAAGAGGGCGAGGCCGGCCACCGCAGCCACACGCTGACCCGGAGCGGAGAGGAGGGCGGCCAGATCGCCTGATGTCCACCGGTGTCCCAGGTAGAGGATGGGCGCCGCCAGGAACAAGCCGGCTGCGACCCGACCCGGCGCCGCGGCCACCCTCACCTCCCGCCGGACCTCGTCCCGGGCCATGGCAAGCGATGCCAGCTCGTCGAAGAGCCGGGCGGTTGCGGTTCCCGAGCCCGCAGCCGAGGCGATCGTCAGCGAGATCTCCCTCCCGACCTCCGGGAACACTGCCCCCGCCCGCTCACCCATCTCCAAATAGGACGACTCCATCGCGTCGGACGCCAGCCCCGGCTCGCCGACGGCCGTGGCAGACGCCGACAGCGCCTGGCGTAGCGAAGACCCGGATCGGAGCTCCGCGGCCACCCCTTCGAGGAACCGGGTGGAGCGGCCGTCGGCGCCACGACGGGCCACCCGGGCCAGCACGGTCAAGAGCACGGCGAACCCCCACGGGAAGAACAGGGCGAGAGCGAGAAGCGCCAGCCTTCGCAGATCGACCCCCATCGCCAGCGCCACGGCGAGCAATACCAGTTCCATCACCAGTCGCCCAGGTCTTCGCGGCTCGTGATCGAGCGCACGAAACGTCCGGTGCGGGTCCGCTCGATCTGCACGATGAGGTCCACCGCCGCCTGCAGTTGCCGTCTCACCGCGATCTCGGACGCGACACCCGAGGAGAGCGCCAGCGTGTGGAGCCGCCACATCGCCTCCTGAGGCGAGTTGGCGTGCACCGTGGTCATCGAGCCGCGATGGCCGGTGTTGAGGGCGGAGACCAGATCGAGCGCCTCGGCACCCCGGACCTCGCCCACGATGAGACGATCCGGACGGAGACGGAGAGCCGACCGGACCAGCTCACGGATGGTGATCTCACCCACCCCTTCTGCATTGGCGGGACGTGCCTCGAGACGGACGACGTGACCGGGCAGTGACAGCTCGGCGGCGTCCTCGATGGTGACAACGCGTTCGTCCGGCGGGATGCGTGCCGCGAGGAGGTTGAGGAGCGTCGTCTTCCCGGCACCGGTGCCACCGGACACGAGGATGGTCTGTCGCTGATCCACGGCCGAGCCCAGCCGATCCGCCTGCTCCCGGGTCACGGTCCCGGTTGTCACCAGGTCGTCGAGGCTCCCCACTCTCTGGGTGAACCGGCGAACCGCCACCAGAGGCGAGTCCACCGCTGCCGGCGGGAGGACGGCGTGGAGACGGCTGCCGTCGGGCAGACGGGCGTCGACCATCGGCATCGTCCGGTCGATGCGGAGCCCGAGCGGGGCGATCACCCGCTCCACCATGGACACGATGGCGCCGGGGGACGGGAAACGCTCCGCGACGCGGATCAGACCGGCGCCACGGTCGACCCAGATCTCGTCGGGACCGTTGACCAGGACGTCGGTCACCTCCGGATCGTCGAGGAGGGTCTGGATCGGCCCCATCCCGATCACACCGGCCACCACCGGGGCCACCGATTCGGAGACCCTCCACGGGGACTCCGCGGCCAGGATCCGGGCCGCCTCCGCCGACACCGAGGCGGAGTCCAGGCCGACGTCTGACATGGCCACGGCGCGTGCCACCCGATCGATCACGCCCACGGCAGCCCCCAGACCCTTCGCCAGGACCGCAGCCAGCGGCCGGGAAGCGGCATCCCGCCGGCGAGGATGCGACGAACGTTGGCGGCCCCTGCCGGCGGAAGCACCGGCCCCGGGCCCGGGGCGGCCGAAGGGCCACCCCGCACCCGTTGCCAGACCGCTGGATGCGACACGCGGGGACAGAGCAGCCCGGGAAAGAGGGCCTCGATCGGCACCATCGGCCCCGGCCAGACGCCGGGGCCCGTCCGGATGACCACCGCCGGCCAGGCCAGTGCGAGCCTCCCCACCAGCTCCACCGCATCCTCGGTGCGGAGTCGGCCGGATCGGATGACGGCCACGCCCTTGCGCCCGGGGACGGCCTCGGCCCGGGTCGGTCCGTCGGCTGCGATGTCCTCGAGGGTGCGCGCCCCGGCCCGCCCCAGCGTCTCGCCCATGTCGACGACCAAAGCCGTCCCGGCGGAAGCCGCCAGGGCCACCGGCGCGACGACGGACATCACCGGATCGGTGGCGGCGACCGCCAGGACACGACCCCTCTCCCTCCCCATGTCCCGAACATATGGCCGGGCCGACCGGCCGACAAGGCCCCCGTCGCCGGTAACTTCCGCCCATGGCCGTCGGAGCGTTCTTCGACCTCGACAAGACGATCATCGCCCGCTCGTCGACCCTCGCCTTCACCCGCCCGATGTTCCGGGCCGGGATGTTGGGCGGTGTCACCCTGGCCAAGGCCGGCATCGCCCAGGCCTATTACCGCGCCTTTGGGGCCGGCGAGGACCAGCTGGAGCGCGTCAAGGAGGAGCTCGCCAACCTCGTCCAGGGCTGGAGCCGCGACGAGGTCATGGACCTGGTGGCCGAGACGGTCGACGAGGTCGTGACCCCGCTCGTCTACTCGGAGGCACTGGCTCTCGTCGACGACCACCGGAAGAAGGGGCATCGGGTGGTGGTGGTCTCCGCGAGCCCCGAGGAGATCGTCCGACCGCTCTGCTCGTACCTGGGCATCGACGAGGTGATCGCCACCCGGTCCGAGGTCGACGAGGAAGGCCGGTACACAGGGAACATCGAGTTCTACGCATACGGCCCGCACAAGGCGGAGGCGATGGTGGAGCTGGCCGAGCGGGAGGGAATCGACCTCGAAGCGAGCTATGCGTACTCCGACTCGGCGACCGACCTTCCGATGCTCGAGGCCGTCGGGCATCCGGTGGTGGTCAACCCCGACTCGGCGCTGGCCGCGATCGCCGAAGAGCGCGGCTGGGAGGTGAGGCGGTTCGAGTCGGCGGTCACGATGCGCGACCGCCTCTCCGGGGCGGCAGTGCCCGCCGGTGCCGCGGTTGCGACGGGTGTGGCGGCGATCCTCGCCTATTGGGCCCTCAAGGGTCGCAAGAGCTAGACCCGATCGACGATCACCCAGTCGACACCCTGCGCCCGAACGGCCTCGATCAGCTCTTCCGGGGAGAGCGCGCCGTCACCGATTCGCTCGAGAACCGTGCGCTCCACGGCGAACGCGGTCACCCGGGCCACGCTCTCCCGGTCCACGGAGTCGACGACGAACCCCTCGCTGACCACTTTGAGTGCGTCCGTGACCGCCACAACCGACATAACCGCAGGGCCGGGTGGGAGATCGTCGACCACGCGGTCGCCCCTCGTGTCGAAGCAGATCCGATCGGTGCCGGCGTCGAGCAGGCGGGAGGGATGGATCACGGGCGCAAGGTAGCCTCTCGCCGTGTCCCGAGCCATGGTCGTGGTCGCCGCCGGTTCCGGCACCCGTTTCGAGGGCGACAAGCTGATGACCCCGCTCGGGGGCCGGCTCCTCGTGGAGCTGACCGTGACCAGGCTCCTCCCCCTCGTCGACGAGCTGGTGCTGGTCTGCCGGGCGGACCAGCAGGAGGAGCTCTCCTCGCTCGGGGTGAGAACGACCACGGGTGGAGCGACCCGCACCGACAGCGAGATCGCCGGGCTCGACGCCCTCGGCGATCGCCACGAGCTGATCGGCATCCACGACGGAGCCCGGCCCAACGTGTTCCCCGGCCTGGTGGAGAGGCTCTATGCAGCGGCACGCGAGCACGGCGGCGCGGTCCCCGTGCTCCCGCTCCCCGGGCCGGTCGTCGCCCGGGAGACCGCCGCCCATGTGGATGGCGTGATGAGCGCGCAGACCCCCCAGGTGTTCCGGGCAGACGTGCTGATCGAGGCGTACCGGGAGTTCGCCTCTCCTCCAGCCCATGACACGGCCGAGGTGGTGCGAAGACACGGTGCGGTCCGCATCGCTGCCGTTCCGGGCGACCCGCGCAACCTGAAGGTGACCTACCGGGACGATCTCGCCCGGGTCATCCCCTGAGCTTTCGGTCATAGCGAAGCTCCTCCACCGAGAGACCCGCGATGTCGAGATACTGCTTCTCGCCATTCGGAGACCACCCATGACGCTCATAGAACCCGCGTGCATGGGTGTTGTCCGAGAGGACCCAGAGCATGGCCTCGTCGAACGTCTCCGACAGCCGGTCCTGGGCTTCCAACAGCAATCCGGAGCCCAATCCGCGGCCCCAGGCGGAGGACCGGAGGTAGATGGCGTAGACCTCGCCCCGGTCTGCGACATCCCGGGCGTGACCGAAGCTGCAGAAGCCGGCGATACCGTCGTCGTCCTCCGCGACGATCAGGGTCACCTCCGGGTCCGCGATCAGCTCGCGGAAGCGGTCGGTCCTCACGGCCGGGTCGAGACGCTGCAGGAACGGCTCGGGGAGGATGTGGGCGTACGCCTCCTGCCAGCACCGCACGTGGAGCGGGCCCAGTGTCTGGGCGTCCTCCGGTCGGGCCGGCCGGATGCTCACTCTTCCTCTGCGGGGTCCGTCGCCTCGCCGTCTCTCTCGCCGAGGACCCAGAAGGCGAGAGCCGAGAGGGAGGCCGCGCCGAGGGCCAGGGCGAGCCAGCCCCAGCGTGTCGACTCCCGCGGCTCCTCCCCGGGGTCATCCGGAATGGTGGTGGTGTCCGACACGTCGAGTTGTGCTCCGAGAGCGGTGAGGGTCAGCGGCTCGGAGAGGTGGCCGTTCTCGCCGACGATCTCGAACACCACCATGTAGTTCTTGCGCGGCAGCTCGGTGCGGATGCCGTATCGGGTCCCCCCGCGGTGGATCAACGAGACGATCCGGCTGTCCTCCTGACCGGTCGACAGATGAGCCACCACGGACTGGGCGGACACGGCGACATCCACGTAGATGTCGACGATGAAGGTCTCCGGCTCGATGCTGACCGTCGAGGCGCCGGCCTCCCCGAACGAGCCTCCGAGGTTCACGGCCGCCAGCACGGCCAGGGTGATCAGCTTCATGGGGCGGGCTCCATCCGGCGGGCGAGATCGGGCCGATCGGTGATGAGCCCGTCCACTCCGAGGTCGGCGAGTCTCTGCATCTCCCGGGGATCGTTGACGGTCCACACGTACACGGGGACGGCTTGCCGGCGAGCGGTCTCGATCAGCCTTCGGTCCACCACCGGGATCCCGCGGAAGCGGACCGGCACATGCAGCGCCGCAGCCCTCGTGCGGGGACGGGTTCCCGCCCGGGCCGCCACGATCCAATCCCTCGTTCCCCTGGTCCCGGTCGAGGTGCGGACACGACCGGAAGAGGCCCTGCGGATCTCGTCCAGCCAGCGCTCCCGGAACGATCCCACGACCGCCCGGTCGTAGAGGTCGTGCGTCTCGAACAGCTGCAGCAGACCCGGGACGACGGATCCGTCCTTGACCTCGAGGACCAATTGGAGGTCGGGGAACGACGTGAGGAGCTCTTCGAGTGCCGGGACCCTCACCCCCGAGCCTCGATGGGGGAAGCCTTCGTCGCCGCGGTGGCGATATCCGGCGTCGAGTCGGTCCAACTCGTCGAAGGTCATGGCGTCCACCGGGCCGGAGCCATCGGTCGTGCGGTCGACGGTGCGGTCGTGGTGACAGACCACGACGCCGTCGGCGGTCACCCGGAGATCGGTCTCGATGTGGGTCACCCCCGTGGCGACGGCGCCCTCGAAGGCCACCATGGTGTTCTCCGGCCAGAGGTACCTGCTGCCCCGATGGGCGACGACTGCCGGAGAGATGGCCATGGGTGAAAAGCTAGCGACGGGCCCGTCGTAGAAAAGCAGTGAGGGGCCTCAAAGGCCCCTCACCAACATGCGATGTGTCCCTGGCTACTACTTGACCACGCGGTCCTTCAGGCCCTTGGCGGGGGTGAAGGCGGCGTACTTGCGGGCAGGGATCTGGATGGTCTCGCCGGTGGCCGGGTTGCGGCCGGTACGGGCGGAACGCGACTTGGTGCTGAAGCTCCCGAAGCCGCTGATGTTGACCTTGCGGCCGGCGTCGAGTTCGACAGCGATGATCCCCTCGCCATCCTTGGTCGAGAAGATGATGTCGATGATCTCGGCAGCCTTGGCCTTGGAGATGTCCGCCTTCTTGGCGAGCTTCTCCGCCATTTCGGTCTTGTTCACGGCCCCTCCTTCGGGTCGATGTCTACGCCGCGATGATGCGACAATTGCCCGGCAACGATAGGGGAAAGCGAGGAAATCCCATGGTCATTGCTCGATATTCGATTCGCGTTCCATGAGCGTCGAGTACACGCTCGTCGGTGACGTCGCGGTGGTCACGCTGGCGCGTGCCGACCGCTTCAACGCCATCGAGACCACCCTGTCCAGCGGGGTGGTCGACGCCGTGGCCCGCGCGGCCGACGAGGCGCGTGCCCTGGTGCTCACGGGTTCCGGCAAGGCATTCTGCGCGGGTGCGGACCTCACGGAGTTGATCGCCGACTACGAGGCCCGCGGCCCCAAGCTCGGCGACATCCTGGACCGCATCTTCCATCCGGTCGTGGCCGCCCTGGTCGACGCCCCGGTCCCGACGGTCGCCGCCATAAACGGCGTGGCGGCCGGTGCGGGCCTGGGCCTGGCGCTCGCCTGCGACATCCGCATCGCCGCCGAGGCCGCGACCTTCGTGTCGGCGTTCACCGGCATAGGCCTGGTTCCGGACTCGGGATCGACCTGGGGGCTGGCCGCCACCATCGGTGTCGGCCGCGCCCTCGAGATGACGATGACCAACCGCCGTCTCGATGCCCGCGAGGCAGTGGCCTGGGGTCTGTGTGCCGAGGTCGTGCCCGATGACGTTTTGCGCGATCGGGCGATGGCCGTTGCCGGCGCACTGGCCGACCTCGCCCCGGATGCCCTCGTCACCACGCGGCGGCTCATCAGAGAGGCCGTGGTGACCCCGTTCTCCCGTGCCCTCGCCGCGGAACGGGAGCAACAGGACCGCCTCGGACGCGCCCCCGCCCACATGGAGGGGGTCCGGGCGTTCGTGGAGAAGCGCAAGCCAAACTACAGGGCGGTGTAGGTCCGCTACACCGCCCTCGTACTGAGTACTGAGTACTTGGTACCAAGTACTGCGGGCCGTCAGGCCCGTTTGACCAGATAGACCTCGAGGGTGATCTTGCCTTCGGCCCCGCGGCCGATGGCCACGCCGATCCTGTCGTTGAGCCAGGCCAGGTCCTCGCTGCCGGTGTGGAACTTGAGCAACTCGTTGATCTCGGCCGACTGGTCCTCGAGCACCACGGACACCCCGGTCGCCGTGTAGCCCACGGAGTCGCGCTTCTCGCCGATGACGCCGTGGATGTCGAGATCCATGTTCCCGTCGGCACGGACCGTGGCGTAGTCGACCCCGCTCACGGGCCGCTCACCCTCCCAATGGGGACCGGTCGCGACGCCCTGGAACGGGAAGTCGATGCGCACACCGACCGGGGTGCGGCCGACCATGCGCGGGCTCATCTGGCCCTCGATGGTGCAGAACGGTTCGAGCTCGGGCATGTTCAGGAGTCCTCCTCTGGTGACGGCCGGAACCGTAGCCGCGCCTCACGAAGCAGATCTTGAACTTCGTGGTCCTCGACCTGGCTGAAATCCTGATACCACGCGCCCACTGCCCCGAACCGGGGCGGCGTGTACACCACTACCACCTGATCGGCGACCTTTCGCATCGCCTCGGATGTGTCCCTCGGGCCCACCGGAACACACACCCACACCTCGGCGGCCCCCTCCTCACGGAGAGCGTCCAGCGCGGCCAGAGCGGTGGCACCGGTGGCGAGGCCGTCGTCGACGATCAGCGCGGTCCGGCCCACCGGCTCGATCCGCTCCAGCCCCGCCGGGCGAAAGGCCTCCGCCTGGCGGGCCAGGGTGACCGTCTCTCGTTCGACGACCGCCGCGATCTCGGCGTCACCGATGCCGATCATCTCGATGAGGTCCTCGTTCCAGACCGTGACGCCGCCTTCCGCCAGCGCCCCCATTGCCAGCTCGGGATGCCCGGGGACGCCCAGCTTTCGCACCAGGACCACGTCGAGGGGGCAACCCAGCACCTGCGCCACCTCGTATCCGACGGGGACGCCGCCCCGGGGCAGTGCGTAGACGACCGGATCACGGGGCGCGAGGGCGGCGATCGCCTCGGCCAACTGTGCCCCGGCCTGGCGGCGATCGGTGAAGCGCATCAGCCGTACTTGGCCACGTACCCGTGGAGCCAGGGGTAGATGGCGTCCACGAAGCGAGCCGCCTCCCCCGGCGGGAGGGTGCGGGCGGCGTAGTTCATCAGCAAGACCTGGCGGGCGGCCATGAAGCCGTCGAGCTGCTCAGGGTCGGCCACCGGCCAATCGGCGACGGTCTCGTACCCGCGGCGGAACGCAGCGGCGATCTCATCCCGGTCGGGGCGGGTCCTGGAGTGGTAGAGCGAGATGGAGATGTCCTGGGCCGGCAGGGCCATCATCAGGTCCTCGAAGTCGAACACGTGCATCCTGCCACCGGCCAGGTGCACGTTCCACTCGTGGAGATCGCCATGCACCACCTGGGGGGTGCCGGATGCCCACGAATCGACGATCACCTTCTCGGCGAGCTCTCCCGCCCGGGAGACGGTTCGCCGGATCTCCCGGTCGAAGATGTGGTCGTAGAGGGGATCGGTGATCACGACGGGGTCTATGTCCGATCCGTAATAGAAGACCCGGTCCCAGCGACGCATCGTCTCGAGGCTGGGCGGCTGCCAGGTCGCGCCGTGGCGGTGGAGGGTCGCAGAGACCTGTCCGAGGACGCGGTAGCCGTAGGGACCGCCGGCGCCGAGCGGCTCGCCGGGGATCCAGCTGAACAGGACGCAGGCGCGCTCCTTGTCGACCGTCGGGTCGTATTCGTCGACCACGTACTGCCCACCGCGGGTGGGCAGGGGCCGCACCACCTCGAGGTCGGTGTCGCGGCCGAGCGCCAGGAGCCAGGCCACCTCGAGGTCGATGTTGGAACGCGTGTTCCCGTGCGCGGACCCGACACGGAGGACCATCTGCTCGCCGGCGGCGGTCTCCACCCGGTACATGATGTTGGAGTGGGTGGCGAGGTGGGACACGGCCCGCACGGGGTAGTGGTATCGGGTCAGGACGCGCCGGGCCAGCGGCAACAGCCGGGTGGCCTCTTCGGCTATTCGGGAGACGTCCATGCGCGACCCAGATCCATCCCCGACATTCTGGTCGGAACGGGCCAGCGAACCACGGCCGCGGCATGCGACCAAAGACCCAATCTCGTCGAGCGGCTCAGTCGCCTAGAACTGCGTCGAGTGCCTCTACGAAACGTCGATTCTCGTCATCGGTCCCGATCGTCACGCGCATCCAGCCGCCCGCCATGGGGCGGATCAGGACGCCCTGACGGGTCATCGCCTCCCCGGACGCCTGCGAGTCTCCGCCGGGCATCTTGAAGAAGACGAAGTTGGTGTGACTCGGGACGTGCGCCAGGCCCCGCTCCTCGATGGCGCCCGCGACGTAGTGCCTCCCTGCCGCGTTGGCCTCGACCCGTCGCGCCAGCTCATCGGGCTGACCGAGTGAAGCCAGGGCGGCGGCCTGGGCCAGGCGGTTCACGGTGAGCGGTTGCTGGGCCTTGCGAAGCCCGGTGAGTGTGTCGGGGTGACCGATCGCGTAGCCGATCCGCAGACCGGCGAGTGAGTAGATCTTGGAGAAGGTGTGCAGTGTGACGACGTTGGGCTGGTCCACGGCGATCCGGCTCATCGAGCGGTACGACGGATCCTGCACGAACTCGGCATAGGCCTCGTCGACGAGGACGAGGACGTGGTCGGGGACCGAGGAGATGAAGTCCTCCACCTCGTCACCGGAGCGGATCGTGCCGGTCGGGTTGTTCGGGTTGCAGATGATCACCAACCGGGTGGCGTCGTCGATGGCGTCCGCCATGGCGGCCAGGTCGACGCGGAACTCCGGGTCGAGCGGCACCTCGACGGCCTCCGAACCGGCCCATGCCGCCGCGTATCGATACATGATGAAGCTGGGCCACGCGTAGACGATGCGGGTCCCCGGACCTCCCACGGCTGAGGCGAAGTCGGCGATGTGGGCGGTGCTCCCGTTGGCGAACAGGAGGTTGCCGGGCGCGACGCCCAGTTCCTCCGCGAGACGACCTCCCAGATTCCACACCTGGTTGTCGGGATATCGCTGGAGTGACGCCTCTGCTGCGATCGCCTCGGCGACGCCGGGGAAGGGGCCGAACGGGCTCTCGTTGGCGGTGAGCTTGACCACGGTGGCCGGGTCGACGCCGTACTGGCGGACCACGTCCTCGATGGGCCGGCCAACCTCGTATGAGACGAGCGCGTCGATCTCCGGTCTGAGGATCGGCATGGCCGCGAAGGTACCAGATGCCCGGACGGGCAGAGCCGGCGGCTTGGCCGGAGGCACGCGGAGAGCATTACTCTCTGGGTCATCCTCGAAGCCATGCAGATCATCGACCCGCAGGGCAACCTCGTGGGAGACGACCCGGGCCTCGACCCGGGCATCTACCAGGCCATGTACCGGAACATGGTCCTGGCACGGGAGTTGGACCGCCGGATGCTCGCACTGCAACGTCAGGGGCGCATCGGCACCTACGCCATGCTCGAGGGTCACGAAGCGGTCCAGATCGGCTCGGCCATGGCCCTCCGCCCGGACGATTTCGTGTTCCCCTCCTACCGCGAGCACGGGGTCCAGATCACCCACGGTCTGCCCATCGACGTCCTCCTCGCCTACTGGAGGGGCCTCCCCAACTCGGGTTGGGACGTCGAGAAGTACCGGACCGGCATCGTCACGGTTCCGATCGCCAGCCAGCTGCCGCACGCGGTCGGATACTCGTACTACCGGCGCTTGCTCGGGGACGACACCGTCACGGCCGTCTACTTCGGTGACGGCGCCACTTCCGAAATCGACTTCCACTCCGGCATGAACTTCGCCGGGGTGTGGAAGACCCCGACCGTCTTCGTCTGCGCCAACAACCTCTACGCGATCTCCGTGCCGTATCACAAGCAGACTGCGTCGGAGACCATCGCCCAGAAGGCGGACGCCTACGGATTCCCCGGGGTGCGGGTCGACGGGATGGACCCCGTCGCCGTCTACCTGGCCACCCGGGAGGCGGTGGAGCGGGCCCGCCGCGGGGAGGGCCCCACCCTCATCGAGGCGATGACCTATCGCTACGGGCCCCATGCCACGGCCGACGACCCCACCCTGTACCGCACCGACGACGAGGTCGCCGAGTGGCGGAAGAAGGATCCGATCGACCGGATGCGCCGGTTCCTCGAGAACCGCGACCTCCTCGACGAGCGGGAGGTCGAGAAGGTGGCGATGGAGGTCACCGACGCGGTGAACGGGGCCATCGCCGAGATCGAAGCCCGCCCCCTTCCCGATCGCGACGACGCCGTCCGCCACGGCTTCCACAAGATCCCCGAGCACGTCGTCGAGCAACTCCACCGGATGCAGCGCGCCCACGGCGAGCCCGAGACCCCCTTCTCCCCCGACGAGATCTGGGTGGTGGGGAGAGACCGTCTACCCGAAGGGCCGACGGAGGCCATGAACATGGCGGAAGCGATCAACCAGGCCCTCCACCTGGCGATGGAGAGCGATCCTTCCACGGTCGTCCTCGGCGAGGACGTCGCCCGGGCCGGTGGGGTGTTCCGGATCACCGAGGGGCTGCTCGACCGGTTCGGGCCCGACCGGGTCATCGACACGCCGCTCAACGAGTCCGGAATCGTGGGCACCGCCATCGGCATGGCCCTCGGCGGGGCCCGTCCGATCGCGGAGATCCAGTTCGAGGGCTTCGTGTACCCCGCCTTCGACCAGATCGTCAGCCACCTGGGCCGCTTCCGCTATCGCACACGGGGGAACGCCACCGTGCCCGTCGTCGTCCGCATGCCGAACGGCGCGGGGATCGGGGCCCACGAGCACCACTGCGACTCGCCGGAGGCCTACTTCGTCCACGCCCCCGGTCTCGTCGTCGTCTGCCCCTCGACTCCGACCGACGCCAAGGGACTCCTCACTGCCGCGCTCCAGGGTGAGGACCCCGTGATGTTCCTCGAGCCCAAGGTGCTGTATCGGGCCGGGCGGGAGCAGGTTCCGGTGGAGAGCTACAAGCTCCCTATCGGCCGCGCCCGGGTTCGCAAGGAAGGCAACGACCTCACCGTCGTCACCTATGGCGGCATGGTGCCGGTGGCGCTCCAGGCCGTGGAGAGGGAGGGCGTCTCTGCCGACGTCATCGATCTCCGCACCCTGTTCCCCTGGGATCGGGAGACGGTCCTGGCGTCCGTGGCGAAGACGGGCCGGCTGCTGCTCGTCCAGGAGCCGCAGGGAACCGCCGGTGTCGCAGCCGAAGTCGCCGCGGTCGTCGCCGAGGAGGCGATGTACGACCTGGAGGCGCCGATCGTCAGGGTCACGGGCTTCGACGTGCCCTGGCCCCAGTTCGCCATCGAGAAGCACGCCCTGGTCGACGTCGACAGGGTCGTGGCCGGCATACGGCAGGTGATGGGTGGCTAGATGCTTTGCCGGTGCGGGAGCCGGTCGTAGCCTGGATGACCGTGAGCCACGTGAGGCCCAGGCCATCCAAGCGCGACTCCCGGCCCAATTGCCGCAAGGGCATTCACTCCTTCGGGCCGACCCAGGAGGTCGGCGGCGGGATCTCGAGGCGCGTGTGCGACCGCTGCTCTGCGGTCAGCATCGACCTCACCGGCGCGTACGAGATGGCGACCCCGTCTCCGGACGAGTTCGCCCGTCGCTCGGCGCCCTCCCGCAGCAACTCCTAGGAGCGCGGTCCTGAGACCCCGAAGTACCACCAGCGTCAGGGCTGCCGGCGGCCTGGTCTGCCGGGTCACCCCGCGGGGCGCCATCGAGGTGCTCGTCGTCCACCGACCCCGTTACGACGACTGGACGCTCCCCAAGGGCAAGGTCGACCCCGGCGAGTCGGACGAAGAAGCCGCCCTGCGCGAGGTGCGGGAGGAGACCGGCTACGACTGCGACATCATCGCCGTCCTCGCCGAGACCACCCATGAGACGGGTCAGGGCACCAAGACCGTCGCCTGGTACGTCATGCGCCCCGTCCCGGAGGGGTCAGGGACACTTCCCGACGACGAGATCGACGAGGTGCGCTGGCTCTCGCCCGAGGAGGCCGCGGCGCTGGTCGACTACGAGAACGACCGGCAGCTCATCGAGCAGGCGCCTTTCGAGCAGCTGCTCGCCGGACGCGGCCCCTTCTAGACCGTCTTGGTGCCGGCCGCCCAGTCGGCGTAGAGCTCTGAGTAGACCCCGCCGGCGGCTACCAGGTCGCGGTGCTTGCCCCGCTCCACGAGGCGCCCGCGATCGAACACCAGCACCTCGTCGGCGGCCTCGGCCGTGGAGAGACGGTGGGCGATGGTCACGGAGGTCCGGTGCTGGGTGAGCCGGTTGATCGCCGCCCGCAGCGCCACGTCGAGTGCCGGGTCGACGGCGGACGTCGCCTCGTCGAGCACGAGGAGATCGGGGGACGAGATCCAGGCCCTGGCAAGGGCCACCAACTGACGCTCCCCCGCGGACAGGTTGCTCCCCCGCTCGCCGGCCCGCGTGGCCAGGCCCTCGGGGAGACTCTCCACCCAATCGCCCAGCCCGAGCTCGTGGAACGCCGCGTAGATCTCGGCGTCGTCGGCTTCGGGCCTCCCGTAGCGGACGTTGTTGGCGATGGTGTCGTCGAACAGGAACCCCTCCTGGGGCACGAACCCGACCCGGGACCTGAGCTCGGCGAGGCGGACCTTCGAGGCGGGAACGCCGCCCAGATAGACGCGCCCTCTGGTGGGGTCGATGAGACGCACGAGGAGCTTGGCGAAGGTGGTCTTCCCCGAGCCGGTCTCGCCCACGACGGCGACCCGCGCCCCGACCGGGATCTCCACCGTCACGTCGGAGAGCACCTCCGGCCCGTCCGGGTACGAGTAGGAAACCGCCTCGAAGCGGGCGCTGAGACCGCCGGAAGGCAGCGGCTGCGGATCTTCCGGCTCCTGGATCTCGATCTCGCCGTCGAGCACGGTCATGATCCGACGGAGACCGGACGCCGCCGCCTGGGCGAAGTCGAGGGTCTCCACGACCACCTGAAGCGGCTCGATGAGCAGGTTTACCAGGAACAGGAACGCGATCAGCGTCCCCGAGGACATGCCCTGGGCGGTCCCGACCGCGATGCCCGCCGCGATGATGACGGCGGTCAGGGCCCCGGCGAACACCTCGGCGGTGGAGAACAGGGCGTTGCCGAATCGCGCCGTCGTGAACTCGGCCCGGAAGCGACGCTGCAGCGCATCGGCAACCCTGGACTGGGTGCGCTCCTCGGTCCCGTAGGCGCGGATCACCGGGATGGCGGTGATGGCCTCGCTGAGCACCCCCATCGAGGCGCCCACCTCCTCCCGGACCTGGTCGTACTTCCGGGACAGGATTCGCTGGAACCAGCGCATCATCAGCAGGTAGAGGATCACTCCCACCAGGGCGATCAGGGCCAACCGCCACTGATAGAAGACCATGGCGGTGGTGGCCAGGAGGACCTGGCTGGCGGCGATGATCAGCCCGACGCCACCCCATTCCATGAACTCCTGGATCGTTGTGATGTCCGAAGTGACGCGCGCCACGAGGCTGCCCCGCTGCTCGGCCTGGACGTGGAGCACCGACTGCCTCAGGATGTGACGGAAGGTGTGGGCGCGCAGGTCGGAGAGACCGGTCGAGGCCGACCTGACGAGCCGGAGCTGCGCGGCTCGGCCGACCACCACGCCGACGACCAGTGCCAGCAGGGCGAGACCGGCCTTCGCGGCCACGGACCCCATGTCGATCCCCGCGTCCGAGAGCAGGTCTCCGTCGACGATCTGCTGCAGGGTGATCGGTGTGATCACCGTCACCGCCTGCCCGATCATCGCCAGGAACAGGGTGAGACGCAGACCATGGCCGAGCACCGGCGCCTCGGCCAGCGCCCGCCGGATCACCCCCGCGGTCGTGTACTTCTCCTGTTTGCCGCTCACGATGCCTCCTGACGGGCTCGAAGCGCCTCCTGCTCGTAGGCCTGGACCAGCCGGGCATAGCCGGGCACCTTCTGGAGCAGATCCTCGTGGGTGCCGTGGCCGAGGATCCGTCGCTCGTCGAGGAAGAGCACCTCGTCGGCGAGACGGATCGAGGACGGCCGGTAGGCGATCACGACGATCGTGGAGGGAAGGTCGGCGGCCTTGAGCGACCGCAGGATCTCGGACTCGACCGAGGGATCGACCGCGGACGTCGCGTCGTCCAGGATCAGGAGCCTCGGCTTGCGGATGAGCGCCCGGGCCAGGGCGAGCCGCTGGCGCTGACCACCCGAGAGATTGGTGCCGCGCTCCCCCAGCCGCGTGTCGAGGCCGTCCGAGAGCTCGAGGATGAACTCACGCGCCCCGGCGAGCTTGGCCGCCTCCCACACCTCCTCGTCGGTGAAGTCCTCACCGAGGGTGATGTTGTCCCGGACGCTGGCATCGAACAGGAACGCCTCCTGTGACACGTATGCGACCTCGCGGGGGAGCTCCGACCTGGCGAACGTCCGAAGGTCGCGTCCGTCCAGGGTGATCCGCCCGGTGCTCGGGTCCCACAGCCGTGCCATCAGGAGGGCGAACGTGGACTTGCCCGAGGCGGTCGGCCCCACGATCGCCAGGGTCTTGCCCGCCTCGATGTCGAAGCGGACGTTCTCCAACACCGGTGCGTCGTCGTATG
>JAGFIR010000131.1 GCA_024103415.1 Acidimicrobiales bacterium | reverse complement strand
TGGGGTGGGTCGTGTTCTCCGGACGCGCCGATGAGGGCGGTCGTGATGGCAATGGCCAAGGCCAGAGCCAGGAAGCTCAAATAACGCATCTTCTGGGGGCTGACTCCGCGAGTAGAGGCACCCTAGTTGGGAGTTCGGTCCTGCTCTACCCAACCCGGGGGTGTTCTATGCAGACTCAGGATCCGAGTACGGAGACGATCTCGGTGACCGGATATCCGACCGTGGTGATGGTGTCGGGAACGTCGAGGACATCCCAGGAGCCTCCGACGAGACGCCAGCGGGCGTTCCAGCCGTAGGCCACGGCCAGCTCGGTGGCGGCGTCCTTCCGCTCGTAGGTGTGTCTCGCCATCCCGTCGGGGGTGTCCAGGGAGATGCCATCGGGCCGGTGGGAGGTGATGGTGCCGTCCCCCCAATGGACGATCACTTCTCGAACCTCGATCTCGACTTCGAGGACGAGCGCGCCGCCATCGAGTATCGCCTGATGCGGTTCGGGCACGGTCACCGTGAGCCGGGTCTCGAGGCCGGTCACGCCGAAACCGGGCCGCGGGTCCAGGTCCGGTGTCGGAGGGGGGTGTATGTACTCGGTCACGTACTCCCAGGCCTCCCGGTAGGGGTGCTCCGGATCGGGCTCGGAGTTGCACCGCGAATAAAGGCCGACCGGGACCCACTCACCCGGCCCGGCGTTCCTGGCGATGTCCGCGTCTCCAGTTGGATAGACCTGGATCAGGATCCACTCGTTGTTGGGCTGGGACGTGTAGTACCAGCAGGCAGACCCATCGACCGATCCCATCATCGGATAGAGGCGAACGGGCACCTCGGAGTCGCTCGCGAACTCCACGAGTCTCCCGTCCGCCAAGCGGCAGCGCGTGATCGACTCGATTCCGCCATATGCGTTCTGTTCCTTGACAACCCAACAGGCGAAGTACGTCGACGCAAGCGCTGGAGCCTGACCGAAAGTCAGCATCCCGGCCAGGATCAACGCAGCGGCGCTTCGCAGTCTGAGTTCCATAAATCTGCCTCATAGCGCCACGACGAGAGCAGGCGCCAGCGTCCGTCATCCCAGCGAAGGATGTCCACGCCCGCTCGATGAGGGTCAGCCTCGATGAAGCTGACATGCGAGTCGCTCCAGAGGGCCAGGCAATCGGAGTCCGAGCGAAGAACTCGCAATTCGTCGAAGACCACCCCCGAACTCATCGGAGGCTGATCAAAGCTCATTGTCGTGAACTGCGTCCGAGCGGCTTCAATCATTTCCTCGGTGATGACGACTGCCCTGATTCGGTCCTCGTCCTGGTTGTAGATGCCTTCGAACCAGGCGAACCAGATGTCCCGGAGGATCTCCTCGGCTTCCTCGACCGTATCCACGATGTGGTCGTCTTCGGTCGTCGTCGGAGCAGGCTCGGTGGTGGTGGGCGAGCTCGTGGTCGTCGAAGCTGCGAGGGGCTCGGTGGTAGTAGCTCCTCGTTCGTCGTCAGGCCAGAGCATCCAGACACCCACAGCCAGAGCGATCACCACGGCGACTGCCACGGCGAGGCGTGCCATGACCCGAACCTACGCGAGCGTCACCCGCCGGGGAAGGCCGCCGTGCAACGCCGCGAAAACTTCATAAACGGTTCGGCGGTAGCATTCGCCGCCGGAGGTAACCCATGGGTGCCAAGAAGAGACGTCCGTTCCGATTCCTGTTCAAGCTCGCCGTCTTTGCCGGGATCCTGTCCGCGGCCGGACGATTCCTGGTGAGCAAGAAGGAGGAGTACTCCGGGCTCACCGAGTCCGAGGCGCGGGAACGGATGCAGGCCAAGCTCACTCCG
>JAGFIR010000108.1 GCA_024103415.1 Acidimicrobiales bacterium | reverse complement strand
CCGAGCCGGAGGCCCCGGAGGCGCCCCCCGCCGCCGGCAACGGTGGCGGCAAGGTTGCAGCGCTGGTCACGCCGCGTCCGGTGGCCCCGCCCACCGGCACCCCGGAGGGAGTGCGCACCCAGCGTCTCCTCACGGTGGTCAAGGCGCGTGCCATTCAGAACGTCAAGGCCGAGCCGCACGACAAGGTCAACACCTGGCCGCACCTGATGCTCATCGAGTTCGGCGCCCTCCTGCTCATCACCGGTCTGCTGGTGGTGATGTCGGTGGTCATCCACTCGCCGTTGCTCGATCCGGCCAACCCGAACGCCACACCGAACCCGTCGAAGGCTCCGTGGTACTTCCTGGGTCTCCAGGAGCTGCTCAGCTACTTCGACCCGCAGATCGCCGGCGTGATGGTCCCCCTGTTCATCGGTCTGGCCGGGTTCATGGCGATCCCGTTCGTGGACAAGAACCCGTCGACCCGACCGAGTGACCGGAAGTTCGCCATCATGCTGTACACGATCTTCCTCACCGGCTCGGCGACCCTGACCATCTTCGGGGTCCTGTTCAGAGGCCGTGGCTTCAACTGGTCCTACCCGTGGAGGGACGGGATCTTCTTCGACGACCTTCTCGACTGGGTGCACTTCGAATGAGCTTCTCCGACATGATCCTCATCGGCGCTGCGGTGTTCGCCGTCATCGGCGCGCTCGGCGCGTTCACGATCGCGTTCCGGCGGTCACAGCAGGCAGCCGCTCGCCGTCGCCCCGAGGGCGGGCCGTCCGCAGAGACCCTGCGGGCCGACCGCTCGATGGCGGGAGTCCGGGTGGCCCCGGCGCCCGTCGTGGTCTCCGAGCCCGAACAGGAGGCCGAGCCCGAACAGGAGGCCGAGCCCGAGCCCGAGCCGGAACCGGCCGGCGAGCCCGAGCTCGAGCCGGTCGGCGTCCGTCTCGTCGAGGTGCAGCGGGTCATCGAGGTCTCTCCGGAAGAGGCCGGTGTCACCCGCCGCCAGTTCTTCAACCGTGCGATGAACGCCGGCTTCTTCGCCTTCCTCGGCCTGATGGGGATGGGCTCGCTGTCGATGTTCTGGCCGAAGATCAGCGGTGGCTTCGGCTCCGACGTGGATGCCGGTTCGGTGGGCGACCTTCAGTCCCAGACCGTGACCCCCGACGGCTCGGTGGCGCCCGTCTTCGTGCCCGAGGCCCGGGCCTACGTGGTCCCGGCCCCCGACCAGCTGTCCGACCAGTTCGAGGGCATGCCGATCGCCGCCGGCGGCCTGATGGCCCTCTTTCAGCGCTGCGTCCACCTCGGCTGCCGGGTCCCCTGGTGCGCCACCTCGGTGGGCTTCGAATGCCCCTGCCACGGCTCCAAGTACAACGTCATCGGCGAGTACTTCGACGGCCCGGCCCCCAGGAACCTGGACCGGTTCGCCGTCGAGGTCCAGGGCGACCGGTTCATCATCAAGACCGGCACGATCCTGGAGACGCCCCGTGCCCAGGCACTGTCCGTGAACTACCCACAGGGCCCGAGCTGCATCGGTGCCGTCGCTGACGCCGGGGAGCACTGAGAGTGGAGCTCGTCACCGTCATTGCGGTTCTCGCCGGCATCACCTGGCTCGGCATCCTCCTCGTCGCCGCGCTGCGCAACCGCGGCCCGGAGGAGGTCGCACCCAATCTCCAGCCCGGCTTCGACGACCAGTACCTGGAGACCCGGCGTTTGGAAAAGGGTCAAAAGGTCGCCATCGCGGCTTCGGCGTTCCTCACCATCGCCCTGCCGCTGTACTTTCTCGCCGAGCCAAACCGTCAGGCCGGTTTCACCGAGCAGTTCTCGGAGGAGTCGATCAGCCGTGGCGAGGCCATCGTCGAGGAGTTCGGTTGCTTCGCCTGCCACGGCCCTCTGGGCGCCGGCGGTAGCGCCTCTTTCGTGGAGCCCCGCACCGGCGTCGCCGTTCAGTGGGCGGCCCCGAGACTGGACGACGTCTTCTATCGCTACTCCGAGGACGAGGTGAACTACTGGATCACCTTCGGTCGGGCCAACACCCCGATGCCCGCCTGGGGCCTCGAGGGAGGCGGTGCGATGAACGAGCACCAGATCCAGGACATCGTCAACTACCTGAAGACCATCCAGCGACCCCAGACCGAAGTGGTCAACGACATGCCCGGGCTCATCGGCACCGAGCTCGCCAGGCTGGAGGGCGCCGAGGGTGCGGTGAGCGCGGCGGTCATCACCCAGCGCCAGGTCGTCGCCGAGATCGACCAGGCCGACGAGGACGCCGCCTTCATCGGGCCTCTGGCCGACCGTGCTGCTTCGCTGCTCGAGGAGACGGGCGGGCTCGACACCGATGGCGACGGCATCCCCGACGCCGTGGAGCAGGAGCTCTCGCAGATCTCCGCCGAGGCGTACGCCTTCTTCCTCGCCTTCGAGTACGAGGATCTCGACCCGGCGTCACCGGACGAGGCGGTTCTCGAGGCCAACCTGGCCAATCTGGAGGCTGCCACGTCCCGTGACCCGATCCTCGAGCCCTACGTCGACGCCATCAACGCCATCGTCGCAGCCGACGGTGTGACCGAGGACTCGGTGGCTCGGATCAACGCCCAGTTCTCGCAGGCTTCGACCGCGACCCTTCCGGCAGGTATCGCCGTGGTCACCCTCGACCCGACAAACCCGGAGACCGCCTCCGGCACCCCGGACCGCACGACCGCCTCGCAGCTGGTCGGCTCCCTCGAGTCGGTGGCGATCAACAAGCGGGTCCTCGTCGAGAACGAGGATCGGATCCGCCGGACCGAGGAGACCGCCCTGGACAACCTCCAGACGGCGGCCCGGGAGCGTCGTTGGGAAGTCGACTTCGACGGTGTCGCCTCCGCCATGGGCGGCACGGTCGACGAGGCACGCCGCGCCGTCGGTCTCTTCAACGCCAACTGCGCCCGATGCCACACCGCCGGTTTCAGCGCCGGTCTGGCCTTCACCCAGGAGATCGGCTCCGGTGGTTTCGGCCCGGCCCTGTGGGATGGACGGCCCCTCGTCCAGTTCGGCGAGAAGCCCGCGGACCCCGCCGAGACCGACCTCCTGGTCGACTTCATCATCAACGGGTCGGAAGCCAACCGCCCGTACGGTCTGAACGGTCACGGGTCCGGCCGCATGCCCGCCTTCGGCCCGCTCCTGGATCCGGCCGACATCGAGCTCCTGGCGAAGTATCTCCGGTCCGGGGACCTGAACGGGATGGGAGGTAGATAGGAGATGTTCCGCGAACTGTTCCGATCGCTTCTTTCCGCCAACCTGGTCGTCACCGGGATCCTGCTCACGCTGGCGGCCGTGCTCCTGTTCTACGGGTCGGTGTACCTCTTCAACTACACCAACCTCGG
>JAGFIR010000094.1 GCA_024103415.1 Acidimicrobiales bacterium | reverse complement strand
TCACATCAGCGGAGGGTCGGCGCCGGTCACATAGACACGGCCGAGCGGGCTGGTGAACCGATGGCCACCGTCCGGGAGCCGCTCATAACTCCAGCCTTTGTCCCGCATCATGTGGTGGTAGCGACACAGAGGACCGAGATTCCCAAGTGAAGTGGCACCGCCCTTCGACCAGGGCGTCAGATGGTCGAGGTCGGAGTCGGTGGCCGGCATGCGGCACCCGGGCCAGACACAGGTCGGGTAGTGGGCGCGGATCGTGCGCTTCATCGCCCGGGTGGGGCGACGTCGCACGGTCCCGGTGGAGACGACCTCGCCGTTCTCCGTGAAGATGTACTCCCAATCGCAGTCCGCCTGGGTCTCGGCGATCTTGCGGGCGATCTCGGCGGCCACGGGGCCGTAGCCCGGGATGTGCGCCGGGTCCTCGCTGAGCGCGGCGAGGGTCGCCAGGTCGACGACGAGGTGCACCGTGGCCCGTCTGCCCGCGCCGTCGGAGCGCAGCAGCAGATCACAGGCGACATCGGCGCGGACCTGATCGGCGGTGCGGGGGTCATGTGTGGTCTTTGCCCGGCGGGCGAGATAACCGACCCGGTCCCGGATGCCCATGGCCACGGACGGGTCGATGTTGAAGAGATGGAGGTTGGCGGTGCCATCGGGATTGGCGTCGACCACGAGCCGCCGCTCCTCCAGCCCGGCCTTCCGCTCCTCTGCGGTCTCCCGCGGGGTGAGGGTCAACCGAAGCTTGTGGATCCGGGATCGCAGCTGGCCCGTGGTGAGCCGCGGAGCCTCGGGGAGGATCCGGGAGACCAGATCGATGGCGGTGTCGTCCGGCAGCGCTCGGACGCCCTCGATGATGACCCGGGCCTCACGCAGACCGATCCGCCCTTCGTCGAGCAGGGAGTGGACCTCGGGGAACCGGGCCAGATCGATGGCGAAGTCGACTTCGGTCTCGGCGGCACGCCGCGTGAGACGATGGGCTGCCGCGATCTCCGCGGCCACCAGGTCCCGATCATCGGAGAACACAGCCAGCAGTGCGGCGATGTCGGCGTAGTACTGCGCCTGATGATGGGCGACCATGGCGGCGTGGGCCAGCGACGACTCGACCAGTCCGTGTCCCCACTCGTCGGAAGTCAGACCGTGATCCTCGACCGGTGACTCCCCCGCTTCGAGCCCCGATCCGGTCCCTCTCTGCAAGGTCTCGGAGAACATATGTTCGAGTATGTCACGACACTATGACACATTTCAAGCATCTCGACGCTGTTTGGCGATAGATCACAGACACCATCATATATTCCTTGACAGGAATATATGACCCTGCTTACCTGTCCCCGTGGAAGCGGTGTTCAGCGCTCTCGGTGAGCCGGGCCGGCTCCGGATCGTCGAACTGCTGCGGCTCGGGCCGCACGCCGTCGGCGACATCGTGGAGCGTCTGGGCATGCGACAGCCACAGGTGTCGAAGCATCTCAAGGTGCTGGCGCAGGCCGGGCTGGTGAAGGTGCAGCCCAGGGCCCGGCACCGCATCTACCACCTGGACGCAGACGCGTTCGAACAGATGAGGGAATGGGTCGACTCGTTCGAGGAACTGTGGGCAGCCCGCCTCGACTCTCTCGGCCGCTATCTCGAAGAACTCGACGAAGAGGAAAGGGATCAGTGATGGCTCTGCTCAAGAAGAAGAACAAGGAGATCGTCCTCGAGCGGTACTACGCCGCTCCCCTCGAGACGGTGTGGAAGGCGTGGACCGAGGCCGAACGTCTCGCGAAGTGGTGGGGTCCCGAGAAGACGAAGGTCACCGACTGCGAGGTGGACCTCCGTGTCGGCGGCCGTATCTACATCGTCACCGAGGCCACCGGGGAGATGGGCAAGTACGCCGGCACGCGTTGGCCGATGGAGGGCACCTTCACCCATATAGACGAGACCGGCCGCCTCACCTACGACGCCCGCTCGTGGCAGGAGGGCGACGAAGAGGGGACCACCATCCACCACACAAACGACGTCACCCTGACCAACGAGGGCGACAAGACCCATGTCCGTCTCCACGTGACGATCACCCGGATCGGCACCAAGGCGAAGCTCGCCGCCTTCGGAATGAAGTGGGGCTACAAGGCGCAGCTGGACGCCCTGGAGAAGCTCCTCGAGGGCTAGCGCGGAAGCAGGCCGAGGATCTCGGCTTTCCGGTCGGCGGTGAGGAACGACGACTCGATCGAGTTGCGTGCGAGCCGGGTGAGTTCCTCCTCGCCGAACCCGAGCACATCGGCCAGGCCCCGGTAATTGTCCCCGACATACCCGCCGAAGTAGGCGGGGTCGTCGGAGTTGACCTTGCCGCACCCGACCCTCGCACGCCGGAGTTGGCTTGCCTACTTGAACTCTACCTAGCTCCTAGCTAGGGTATAGGCATGACCATGCAGCAACCTGGCGCGACAGAGGTGGAGGAGTGGCTCAACGCAGTCCGCAAAGAGCGGGCTGCTCTTGAAAGTCGGCTCAAGCCCCTTCTGGATCAGCGACGTCGGCTCGAGGAGCAAGAGTTCCTTCTGACCGAACTACTGGCGGTCGTCGACGGAAAGGGACGATCTCCTCGCGAGTCCAGCGGTCCTGCTTCGCTGGGTTCCAGTCTGCCCGCTGGATCCTCGATCAAAGATCAAGTGGTCACCCGAGTCGCCGAGATCCTCGAGGAGGCAGGGCAGCCGCTACACATCAACGAGATCTACGAGCGCTACCGCGGCAGAGGATGGTCCATCCCGGGAGCGGGCCGACCGGTGAACATCACGACTCACATTCGAGAGTCCGACCTCATCGTGTCTCCAAAGCGCGGGATTTATGCACTCGCATCTCAGGTCCCCGGGGTCCACCGTCGCCCAGCAGTTAGCAAGCAAAGCAAGAGGAAGAAGGGGGATAGAAGGTGACGAGCTCCAGAACTGATCAGAAGGCACTGGCAGATGCGCTCTGGTCGGCCCGGACGCCGGAAGACGTTCTGCGGATTGAGGAATTGGCTTGCCAAGTCTACGGCGAGGTGGATACTCGGCATGTTGGGAACAGGGAAAACAACATCGGAACAATCCGCGTCGGGTCTGATCCGGCGCTGGGAGTCGTGGAGCGCATCACCAACGCCATGGACGCAATGCTCGAGCTCGGGCACATGAAGAACCCCAATGACACACCAGCCACACCTGTTGAGGCCGCCCAGCTTTGGTACGACGTTCCCCTGTCTGGGCTGGGCGACATGACCGACACCGAGCGGCGCACGCTGGGCGAACGCCTCAAAGTCTGGCTCGATGAGAGCGGCATCGACAAGCGACCCACAGTAGGCGTCCAGGACGCTGGCATCGGTCAGACCAAGAAGCTGATGCCACACACCATCCTCTCCTTGAACGAGAGCAACAAGGTTCGGCAGCCCTGGACCATGGGCACCTACGGCCAGGGGGGCGCAGTTACATACGGATTCTCGAAAGCCACGATCGTCATATCACGTCGCCACCCGGACTTTCGAGGCGACGAGCCGGACCGAGTCGTCTGGACCATCGTTCGGGAGTACGACACCGATCCTGAGATGGATGTGCTCCCGACGTACAAGTATCTGGTAGGGGCCGACAACGAAGTCTTTGAGCTGGACCCATCTCTGTTCCCTGATCTCGATCACGGCACCCGATTCATTCATATCGAGTATGACCTGCAGGGCTGGACGGGCCCATACACCACAGCACTCTGGCAGCTTCTAAACGCGGCACTGTTCGACCCCGTGCTTCCGTTCCTCGTCACTGGCTACCGCAGCAAGGAAAAGAACTACGGCAGCCGCATCGTTACCGGCAACGCAGCCCGCTTGGCTCGACCTGACAGAGCCCGAGGCGACATCGAGATTGCCCACACTGACGCGGCTCAGGTTGATTTGGGTGAATACGGATCCGTCCGTCTCGAATATTGGGTGCTTCAGCGGCCGGAGGGATCCGCTTCGAGCTCCGACCCCGCTAGCGGATATGTCCGACCTGACTCAGCCGTGTCAATCACGCTATTCGGGCAAAGACAAGACACCGAGTCGCGCCAATGGATACGGTCCAATGCGGAGCTTCCCTTCCTCTACAAGAACATCATCGTCCAGATCAGTGCGAACGGACTGACCGCTAAAGGCAAGCGCGAGCTATTCGCCGCTACCCGCGAGCGCGCGACTAAGAGTGATCTCAGAACCGAGATCTATCAGAAACTCGCGAACGTGTTGCGCAATGACGAGGAGCTCCGGAGACTGAACAACGTGGAAAAGGAGCGGTTGGTTCAGCGGAGCACCGCTGCTTCAAGCGAGAAAGTTCGCAAGCGGCTCGCCAAGTTTATCAAGACGAGGTTGAAGGACAGGACTCGTTTCGGAAAGGGCGGATCCGAGGCCGGAGACGGTGGCCGTGTCCGACGTCCTCCAACCCGAACTGGCATCTCGAAACGCGACACAGACGACAGCAACCTCCTGTCCGTTCCGACCCATCTGAGATTCGAGCGAGACCGCCTTCGGATCTACCAGGGCGGGAGCGCCTACACATGGGTGGACATCAACGCTAAGAACGGGTACCTGCCCGAGCATGATGATGACCTTTCCTTCGAGTGGGCCAGCGAAGGAGTCGAGGCAAAGGTTCGAGTTGTCATGCGATCCAAACTGCTGGGTGGTCGTTCCCGGTGGTTCTTCGAAGCCGACCCCGATGCCCCGCTTGGCGAGTACGAGCTGCAGGCAACACTCATCACAGCAAACGGTGTCTTGACAGACTCCATCATCGTTGACGTGCGTGTACCGCAGGAGGCAAAGCCGAGATCGCGGGGAACGGAACCCGACACTGGACCGCGAGTGATGTGGGTTACGCGGGACTATTGGGAAGAGCACAACATGACCGAACGCAGCGTCGGCTACGTCACGGTGGATGAAGAAACCATCATTTTTGTCAACCGCCATTACCATCTCCTCGAGCGAGCACTCGGCAGCCGCCATCTCACCCCCGAGCAGATTGAGACACGGGCAGAGCGGTATCAGTTTCCCGTGGCCTGTGCGCTGTGGCTACAACATGAAGCCGTGCGGCGCGCAGGCGGCAAGGCCCCAAGCGACGAGTACCGACAAGAAGAGCTGGAGCGGTTAGCGGAGGCCGTGATTCTCGCAAGCGACCCGGACGTAGTGGCCGCCTTTGAGGAAGGTGGGGGCTAGGAGGTCTTCCTCAAAGCACCAGGTTGGAACGGGTTCACGACCTCTACCGTATCGAATCGTCCAATCGAACCCTCAAGATACTCGTCAAACAACTCGAACGTGATCCATCGGCGTCCGAGGGATTCCGCGACGGCACCGGTCATGTTGGAACCTCCAAAGGGATCGAGTACCAGGTCTCCGGGCTCCGTAAGGAACTTGACGAAAAACTCCGGGAGCTCACGGGGGAAACGAGCTGGATGCTGATCAAGTCCCTTGTCACGACAATACGCCTGATAAGGATCGACCGATCGCGTGTTGGCTACCTCTATTAGGTTGGGAGGAATCGCGCCACCATTGTCCGAGCTGAACTTATCACCGATGACATGACCGGATGGTCTAGGCCCGCGGTTATACCCTCTTCTAAACAGATCCAACTGACTCGGGGAGTATGGCTTCAGGACGCGCCGATTATCCGCCTTTGGTCTATCGGTCTTGCTGAGCCACCAGATGGGGCTCACAGCATCCTTGACTCTGATGCGTTCGATATTCACCCACTGTGCCGGGCCCGGCAGCTTCGCCCTATTGAACCAATAGAACTCCTCGGCGAGTTTGAAATCGAGGTCGCGGACAAGACTGATGAGCAATTCAAACTGATAAATCGATCTTGTAGGGCTCTTAGGCATCCAGGCGCCCCCGATCTCGATCACGAGGGATCCGTCGGGGCGCAGAACACGGTGAAATTCCCGGGCAAAGTCCGCGAACCATTCGCAGTACTCGTGCTCGGGGGGATTGCCGTACTCCTTCTTACGCTTCAGAGCGAATGGCGGGGAGGTGATGACCGCCTGGACACTTTCGTCTTCAAGAGTGGCCAGCAACTGAAGGGCGTCGCCCTGATAGGCACGGCCGAGTGGAGTCCGGTACCTCAGGTGCTTCTCGAACTCGGCGTTCTTCATCGACACCCCAATCTAAGGCCACCGATGAGTGGTTGGCGAGCTATTCGTCCCGACCCCTCGCCTCATCTGAGGACCCTCCCCTCGGACCGGAAGGTATGACGGGGCTATGACAGAACTCAGAAAGGATGAGCCTGCCTTGGCAACAGTCACCTAGACCCGTTCGAGGTAGGCCAGCAATGCGGCTTTCCGGTCGGCGGTGAGGAACGACGACTCGATCGAGTTGCGAGCGAGCCGGGTGAGTTCCTCCTCGCCGAACCCGAGCACATCGGCCAGGCCGCGGTAATTGTCCCCGACATACCCGCCGAAGTAGGCGGGATCGTCGGAGTTGACCGACACCAGCAGGCCGGCCTCCATCATCCGGGGCAGCGGGTGGTCTTCCAGGCCGTCGACGACCTTGAGGGCCACGTTGGACAACGGGCACACCGTCAGCGGCACCCGATCGCGCACCAGCCGTGCCACCAGGTCGGGATCTTCGAGGCTGCGGACGCCGTGGTCGATTCGCTCCACGCCCAGGATGTCGAGGGCGTTCCACACGTACTCGGGCGGCCCCTCCTCCCCCGCGTGGGCGACGGCACGCAGACCGAAGGACCGAGCGATCTCATAGGCCTCGACGAACAGCTCCGGCGGGTAGCCCACCTCCGACGAGTCGAGCCCGACCGCGATGACGCCCTCCAGATGCGGCTCGGCGGCCCGGATCGTCGCCACCGCGTCCCCGGCGGGCAGATGGCGGAGGAAGCAGAGGATCAGGTCGGCGCTGATCCCGTGACGGCGAACGGCGTCGGCCATGGCCTCCCGGAACCCGTCCATGAAGACCTCGAAGCCGATGCCGCGCGACGTGTGAGTCTGGGGGTCGAAGAAGATCTCGGCCCGGCGCACCCCGTCGGTCGCGGCCCGGTCGAGGTAGGCGGTCATCAGGTCGTAGAAGTCCTGTGGCGTCTGCAGCGCCGCGGCGCCCTGGTAGTAGATGTCGAGGAACGACTGGAGATCGGTGAACTCGTAGGCGGCCCTGACCTCCTCCACCGACCGGAACGGCAACTCGACGCCGTTGCGACGGGCCATGTCGAACATCATCTCCGGTTCGAGGGTCCCCTCGATGTGGACGTGGAGCTCGGCCTTGGGCAGCCTGCTGATGACGTCGGTCACAGGGCGATGTCCTCCGGTCTCACGGGGACCCGGTTCAGGTCCCTCCCGATGGCGTTGCGGATCGCCGCCGCCACCGCGGCGGTCGAAGAGATCGTCGGCGGCTCGCCGACCCCCTTGGCGCCGAACGGGCCCCACCAGCTCCCCTGCTCGATGAGCAGCATCTCGACGTCCGGGGCGTCGAGGATCGTTGGAAGCAGGTAGTCGGTGAAGTTGGGGTTGCGGATCACACCGTCCTGGATGACCAGCTCCTCCATGACCGCCAGGCCGACGCCCTGCAT
Source organism: Acidimicrobiales bacterium (assembly GCA_024103415.1). GTDB lineage: Bacteria > Actinomycetota > Acidimicrobiia > Spongiisociales > ZC4RG35 > ZC4RG35. The sequence goes on along the minus strand of JAGFIR010000094.1, from coordinate 5,918 downwards.
GATCCCGCCCTCGATCTGGCCCTGGACCGACACCGGGTTGAGCACCCGGCCCACGTCCTGGGCCGTGTCGACACGCACCACCCGAACGAGGCCCAGCTCAGGGTCCACGTCGACGACGGCCCGGTGGGCGGCGATCGCGAAATCGGCGTGGATGTCGCCGTGCCCGTCGTCGTCGGGCGGCGTCGTGGGCGGATGCCGGAACGTGTAGGTCTCCTCCCACCCCTCCCTGATGAGCTCGCTCATGGGGGCGATCAGCTCCCCGGCCCGGTGGACCCCAAGATCGTCGAGCTCGTCGCCACCGTGGTGGGCGAGGATCCGCTCGCGAAGCCGTCGTGAAGCCTCCATGACCGCGCCCCCGGAGATCTGGGTCTGCCGCGATGCCGAGGTCGAGCCGGCCGACCCGATCCGGGAGGTGTCGACGTGCCGGACGATCGCCTTGGATATGCCCAGCGCCGTCCGGGCCATCTGGGCGAGCACCGTCACCAGGCCCTGTCCCACCTCGATGGCCGCCGTCTCCACCACCGCGCCCTCGTCGGTGAGGCGGACCCGGGCCTCGGCGTAGTCGTCGGAGCCCTCGGAGAAGCCCAGGTTCTTGATCCCCACCGAGTACCCGACACCCCGGACGATGTGGGAGCGGTCGGTGGTCAGACCGCTGCCACCGGGGAGGATCGGGTCATCACCGTCCGGGAGGGGAATGGCGGCGAGCGAGTCGATGCATTCGGCCACGGGCAGCGGCGTCTGGATCACCTGTTGGGTGGTCGGGTTGCGGTCACCGGTGGCCAGGGCGTTGCGACGTCGCAATTCGAGCGGGTCCATGCCCAGCTCGGCGGCGAGCCTGTCCATCTGCGACTCGTACCCGAAGTTCGACTGAACGGCACCGAAGCCGCGCATGGCGCCACAGGGCGGGTTGTTGGTCTTGACGCCGATCCCCTCGACGAGGACCGAGTCGACCCTGTACGGGCCGACGGCGAAGTAGCAGGCGTTGGCGAGCACGGCCGAGGTCGTTGACGCGTAGGCGCCTCCGTCGAGGAGGATCTTCGCCTCCACCCGCACCAGCTTCCCGTCCCTGGTGGCGTGGTGCCGGTACCACATCCGCGCCGGATGGCGGTGGACGTGGCCGGTGAACGACTCCGACCGCTGATAGACCATCTTCACCGGCTGGCCGGTGTGGAGGGCGAGCATCACCAGGTGGATGTGGAGGTTGACGTCCTCCCTCGCCCCGAATGCGCCGCCGACCCCGGTGGGATGGGAGCGCACCTGCTCGGGGCGGAGGCCCAGGGCTTCAACCACCTGTGACTGGTCGGCGTGGACGAACTGGCTCGTGGCGTAGAGGTCGACCCCACCCGACCCGTCGGGGACGGCCAGACCCGCCTCGGTGCCGAGCGGCGCCTGATCCTGCGTGCCGACCTCGTAGTAGCCCTCGACGACGACCTCACCTGTGACCTCCTGGTCGCCGCTGCGGATCTGGAGACGACGAAAGACGGAGTCGGCCCGGTCCGCCTCCTCGGGGTCGGTGAGCGGCGGCAGCGCCTCGTACTCCACGACGACGGCGGCCGCGGCGCGGCGGGCGGTGTCCGGGTCTTCGGCGGCGACGATGGCCACCGGCTCTCCCCAGTAGTTGATCTCATCGGAGGCGAGCACCGGCTGGTCGGGATGCTCCAGACCGAACATGCCCGGGCCGGGAACGTCGTCCGCGGTGAGCACGGCGTGCACTCCGCCGGTGGCCAGTGCCGGGCCGATGTCGATGGAGACGATCCGCGCCCGGGCGTGCGGGCTGCGCGTGGTGGCGCCCCAGAGCATCCCCTCTGACCACAGGTCCTGGGCGTACTGGAACTCGCCCTTCAGCTTGGGGACGCCGTCGGGGCGGAGCGGGGAGTCGCCGATCCCCGAGGTGACCGTCGGCCGTGTCCGCGTCGGCGTGGTCACTGCTCACCCCCGGAAAGGGACTCGAGGGCCCGGATGATCGCCCCGTAGCCCGTGCACCGGCAGATGTTCCCGGCGAGCGCCTCCTTGATCTCGATGCGGGTCGGGCTGGGGTTGACCCGGAACAGCTCCGTGGCGGCCACGACGATCCCGGGCGTGCAGAAACCGCACTGCACCGCACCGGAACGGAGCATCGCCTCCTGGATCGGGTTGAGCCCGTCGGTCGACAGGCCCTCGACGGTCGTGACTTCGGAGCCTTCGGCATCGGCGGCCATCACCAGACAGGAGCAGACGACCTCGCCGTCGAGCACCACCGAGCAGGAGCCACACTCGCCCTGGGCGCAGGCGCTCTTCGACCCGAACAGACCGAGCTCGTCACGCAGGACGTCGAGGAGGCTGGTCGGGCCGACGACCCGGGCGTTGACGTCCTCACCGTTGAGACGGAACTCCACGATCATGCCAGGCACCTCTCCAGCAGACGACGGGCGAGGACGCCGGCGGCGTGACGGCGGTACTCCTCGGTGGAACGGTGGTCGGTGATCGGGCGGACGCCCTCCGACACCAGGCGGGCGAACTCGCCGAGAGCCGAGTCCGACGGGGACGGCTCGGCAGAGATCATCTCCTCGGCGGCGGGCACCCGGATCGGCGTGGGGCCGACCGATCCGAGGGCGACCGTCGTGCTGCCCTCGGTGTCGCGGGTCACCACGCAGCACACCGTCGAGATCACCATCGCGTTCCGCACCCCGACCTTTCCGAACTCGTGCCGCTCCGGGAGACGCTCCGGGAGGACGACCGCGGTGATCAGCTCGCCGGGCTGCAGCGCGTTCTGCTTCGGGCCCGTGAAGAACTCGTACCAGGGCACCAGCCGGCGGCCCGAGGTCGAGGCAATCTCGATGGAGGCGTCCACGGCGGCGAGGAAGGGATGCCCGTCACCGGCCGGGCTGGCCGTTCCGAGGTTGCCGCCGATGGTGGCGGCGTTGCGGATCTGTGGGGAGCCGACCGTGCGGGCGGCCTGGGCGTACGCCCGCGGCCCGTCGCGCTCCACCCTGCGCCAGGTGACGCCGGAGCCGATGCGGCTTCGCTCCCACTCCCGCAGCTCTGCGATGCGGCGAAGTCCGACGACCATCTCGGGCCGTCGCTTACCGAAGTTGACCTCCACCATGAGGTCGGTCCCTCCGGCCAGTGGGGTGGCGCCGTCGGCGGCGGCAGCGAGCGCTTCGTCGAGTGTCTTGGGGTGAAACGCCTGCACGTTGACCGGGCAACTTAGTCGGGACTACTCGAGGAGTGCCCTCGCCAGGCCGTTGTGCTCCGCCACCAACTCCGCGACGTCGACCCCCTCCACCTGGCCGCCGGAGACCAGGGGGCGGCCATGGACCCACGAATGGTCGACACGCACCGGGGCGCACATCACCACCGCCGCCACCGGGTCGTGGAGCGCCCCGGCGTACTCGACACGGTCGAGATCGATGGCGATCACGTCGGCAGCCGCACCCGGGACGAGCCGTCCCAGCTCCGGACGGCCGAGAATCCGGGCACCACCGGTCGTGGCCAGTTCCAGAGCCTGCCTGGCGGTCATCTGCGGTCCGTCTCCGATGCCGGGCGAGACGGCCAGCCGATTGAGCAGGAGAGCCTGTCGCGTCTCGGCGAGGAGGTGGGACGAGTCGTTCGACGAAGACCCGTCGACACCGAGGCCGACGGGCACTCCGGCCTCGAGGTACCTGCTCACGGGTGCGATTCCGGAAGCGAGACGCATGTTGGAGGTCGGGCAGTGGGCCACGCCCGTCCCGAACGAGCCCATCCGGACGACCTCGTCGCCGGCGACGTGAACCGCGTGGGCGTACCACACGTCCTCGCCCACCCATCCGAGATGTTCCATGTGCGCGACGGGCCGTCGCCCGAACCTCTCGAGACAGAACGCCTCCTCGTCGGCGGTCTCGGCGAGGTGGGTGTGGAGCCGGACGCCGAGGCTGCGGGCCAGCTCGGCCGCACCGACCATGAGCTCATTGGTCACCGAGAAGGGCGAGCAGGGGGCGACGACGACGCGACGCATCGACCCGGGAGAGGGGTCGTGGAAGCGCTCCACCGCCTCCCGGGAGTCGTCGAGGATGACGTCCTCGTCCTCGACCACGGAGTCCGGCGGCAGGCCACCCTCGGACTCGCCGAGGCTCATCGATCCGCGGGATGCCTCGAAGCGGATGTTCAGACCCTCGGCCCCGGCGAACTGGTCGGCGATGGAGGAGCCGTTGGGCCACAGGTAGTGGTGGTCGAAGACGGTGGTGGCACCGGACAGGGCCAACTCGACCAGGCCGAGACGGGTGGAAGCCCGGACGTGGTCGGGGGTCATCCTCGCCCAGACCGGATAGAGGGCGCGCAGCCAACCGAACAGACCCTGGTCCTGACCGGCCGGATAGACCCGGGTCAGGGTCTGGTACAGGTGATGATGGGTGTTGACCAGGCCGGGAAGGACGATGTGCCCGCTGAGGTCGACCACTTCGTCGGCGGTGTCCGGAAGCCCGGCGGTGGGGCCGACGGAGACGATCCACCCGTCCTCGGCGTAGAGGCCGCCATCGGGGATCTCCCGCCCGTCCATGGTGACCACGAGAGCGGCGTTGCGCAGGAGGAGCGACGTCACGGGCCCGAACGCTAACCGCCCCCTAGAGTCGCGCCCATGACCCTGAGCGATCGTTCACTGGCTGACTGGAGCGCGCGTCTGGGCCGGGTGGCCGAGGAGGTGGCAGCCTCCTTCCCGGGCGAGCGACCCGATCGCCAGCCCGTCCACACCGTCTACGGCGGCGCGCAGCTGTTCAAGCACGACACCGCCCGCCGGCTCGGTGATCTCGCCCTCCGCTCGGTGGAGGAATGGCTCGCCACGCCGGGCGACCTCGTCGATGCGGTCGGTATGGACCCGGCCCTCGCCGGACAGGTCCACCCCAAGGTCGTGTCCAAGCTGGAGCGCGAGCCGGTGGAGGACTTCCGCATCGACTTCGAGGACGGTTACGGCAACCGACCCGACGAGGAAGAGGACGGGCATGCCCGCTCCACGGCGCAGGAAGTGGCGAAGGGCATGACGGAGGGAACGCTCCCACCGTTCCTCGGCATCAGGGTCAAGTCACTGTCGGGTGAGCTGCACCGGCGCTCGCTCCGCACCCTCGACCTCTTCGTGACCACGCTGGCCGAGGAGACGGGAGAGCTTCCCGAGGGATTCCGGGTCACCCTTCCCAAGATCCAGCACGTGGAGCAGGTGGTCGTGTTCTCGGAGGCGATGACCGAGTTGGAAGAGGCGCTCGGGATTGGCCAGATCCCCCTCGAACTGATGGTGGAGACCCCGCAGACCGTCATCGACCGCGACGGGTCGTCGGGGATGAGGAGGTTCGTGGAGGCCGGCGGGGGCCGGGTCCACGGAGCCCACTTCGGCACCTACGACTACACGGCCTCGATGAGCATCACCGCCGCCTATCAGGCGATGGACCACAAGACCTGCGACTTCGCCAAGCACAACCTACAGGTGAGCCTGGCGGGGACCGGAGTGTGGATCTCGGACGGCGCCACCAACGTGATGCCCGTCACCATCCACAAGGGCGACGATCTGACCGCGGAGCAGGTGCGGGAGAACCGGGCGTCGGTGCACGATGCGCTCCGGCTGCACTACGGCCACGTCCGGCACTCGCTGATCCACGGCTACTACCAGGGGTGGGACCTGCACCCGGCCCAGCTCCCCAGCCGCTACGCCGCCGTGTTCGCCTTCTTCCTCGAGGGTCTCGACCAGGCGGGGGCGCGACTGTCCAACTTCGTGGACTCGGCGGCCAAGGCGACGCTGGTGGGCGACGTCTTCGACGACGCCGCCACCGGCCAGGGGCTCCTCAACTACTTCCTGCGGGCGATCAACTGCGGGGCCATCACCGCCGAGGAGGCGACCCGCCGCACCGGGCTCACGGTCGAGGAGTTGGAGACCAGGTCGTTCCTTCGGATCCTGGAAGGCCGCAAGGGCCGATAGC
>JAGFIR010000082.1 GCA_024103415.1 Acidimicrobiales bacterium | reverse complement strand
GGTGGAGCTGACGGGATTTGAACCCGTGACCCCCTCGTTGCGAACGAGGTGCTCTGCCAGGCTGAGCTACAGCCCCTTGCGGGAGACGAGATTCTACCCCGGGTGCCGGAGTCGACCGCCAGGGGCGATCAGTTGGCGATGACCCGGATCTGCGGCTCTTCCCACTCGCTCGGCCGCTCGGCCACGTGGGTCACCTTGAGACGCATGTTCCGGCGCTGCTGCATCTGGGCCAGCACGATGAGGTAGGCGACGGTCAGGACACCGAAGAACGCGCCGACCAGCAGCCAGGGCACCGAGCTCATCCGCCAGCCCATCGCCACCGAGCCGGCGATGAGCACGGCCAGGGCGAGGAGGGTGCGACGACGACGCTGCCGGATCACCGAGCGCTTGCTCGAGGCGAGGGCGGCCACCGATTGCTTCTGGACGTTGGCCATCGAATGGGTCCAGCGATCGAAGTCCTCGGTGGAAGACATGGGGGTGTTGCGACGGTCACCGAACACCACCGGCATCAGGTAGACGGCCCAGACGCCTGCGATGACCAGAAGGGCGACTATGACGATCGTTGGCATCTGACTCTCTGGTATCTCGCTGGGCGGAGGGTAGTCATGGGGACTCCTGTCCTCCAACGACCCTCGACCATTCTCCCGACCGGCCACCCGACTTCGAGACGAGGCCCACCGTCTCGATGGTCACCCCTCGTTCCACGCTCTTCACCATGTCGTAGACGGTGAGGGCGGCGACCGAAGCAGCCGTCAGGGCCTCCATCTCCACACCGGTGGTACCGGTCGTGGTCACCGTAGCGGTGATGCGGATCTGATGCCCATCCGGCGTCAGGTCCACGGACACGGAATCGATCGGTATCGGATGACACAGAGGTATGAGATCGGACGTCTTCTTGGCCGCCTGAATACCTGCGACCCGGGCGACCGCGATCACGTCCCCCTTCGGCATGCCCCCGGAGAACACCTTTTCGAGAAGTTCCGGCGACATCACCACGACCGCCTCGGCGACCGCGACACGGCGGGTCGCCGGCTTGTCGCCGACGTCGACCATCCGGGCCGCGCCCGACTCATCGAGATGTGTCAGATCACTCATCCCCCACTCCCCGGTTCTCCTGGGCGGTGAAAAGCTCCAGCAACAGGCTGTCCCCCGGCTCGACCTTGTCAACCCCCACCGGCATGACTGCGAAGCAATCGGCCGCCGCCGCGCCGGACAGGACGTTGGAGCCCTGGCCACCGGTCGACACCACTTCGAGGGTGGCGTGGTCCACGATGCGGGCGCGCAGGAAGGCCTCCTTCGCCGGGTCGCTCGTGAAGGTCTCCCCCGCCACCCCCCGCACCCGCGGCCGGAGCAAGGCGTTCGCCCCCTGCATCGCCAGGAGGGCGGGACGGGCAAACTGCTCGAAGGACACGAGGACCGAGACCGGGTTGCCCGGGAGCCCGAAGAAGGGTCGGCCGCCCACCATCCCGAAACCGAGCGGCTTGCCCGGGTTCATCGCCAGTGAGAGGAACTCGACCCCCGCCTCGCCGCCCAGCACCGCCTTGACCACGTCGTAGTCGCCCATCGACACGCCGCCACTGCTGATGATCACGTCCGCCTCGGCGACGGCCCTCCCTATGACCGCGCGGAGCAGGTCGTCATCGTCGGCGACGCTCCCCATGTCGATGACCTCTCCCCCCGCGGCTTCCACCAGACCCATGAGCATCGGCCGATTGGAGTCCCGGATGGTCCCCGGCTCGAGCACCGGCGTCTCCGCCGGGCGGAGCTCGTCGCCCGTGGAGAGAACGGCCACTCTCGGTCTTCTCGACACGATCGCCTCCACCACGCCGAGGGCCGCCATCATCCCCACGTGCTGGGGCCCGAGGCGGGTTCCCTCCGGGATCACCACGTCGCCGGCCGGGACGTCCCCTCCCCGCGGCCGCACATAGGTGCCGCGCTCGTACGCCTGCCGGATGGTCACCCGGCCCTCGGTCTCGCTGGTGTCCTCGACCCGGACCACGGTGTCTGCGCCGTCGGGCATCGGAGCGCCCGTCATGATCTTGAAGGCCTGGCCGGGACCGACGGACCCGGTCGCCACGCCTCCCGCCGGGATGTCCCCGATCACATCGAGCACGGCGCCGGCTGTGGCGACGTCGTCCGCACGCACGGCGTAGCCGTCCATGCCGGAGTTGTCCCAGCCGGGGACGTCTTCGGTCGCCCTGACCGGCTCGGCGAGGACGCGCCCGGCCAGATCGGCGAGACCGACGGTCTCGGAGGCGAGGCGGGGAACCGTCGCCAGGATCTTGGAACGGACTTCGGCGATCGAGAGCAGATCAGACGGCATCGTCCACGATGTCCCCGTAACGGTGCCGACCCAGCACGATCGATGCGTGGAGGAGGCCTTCGGGGGTTCCCGTGTCGAGGAGGTCGGTCGGCGCCACCCAACCCCGGAGCCGTCCTTTCCGGCCGAGGGCGTCGATGGCGTCCGTGAGCTGGATCTCGCCCCCCACCCCGGGCTCGGCATCCTCGAGGAGGCCGAAGATCTCCGGGGTGAACAGATAGCGGCCGACCAGACCCAGACGCGACGGGGCCTTCTCGGGACCGGGCTTCTCCACGGCCCCGGTCAGCTCCACGTATCCCTCGGTCGCATCCGACCCGGTGGCGACCACCCCGTACTTGGAGAGCATGTCGTCGTCGAGCGGCCGGAGGCACACGACGGACACTTCACCGTCCCGGCTCCCGTCGGCGAGGGCGGGCAGGACGTCGTGACCGGGCCGGACCAGGTTGTCCGAGAGCAGACAGAAGAAGGGACGGCCGGCGACCATGTGCGCCGCCTCGGCGACGGCATGACCCAGGCCGAGTGGCTCCTCCTGGACGACAGGGCGCACCCGAACGTCCTCCAATCCGGGGAGGGGGCCTTCGAGCGAGAAATGCTGGGCGATCAGGTGCCCGGCGTCGAGGTCGACGACCACGATCGCCTCCGTGGCGCCGGCCCGCGCCGCCTCCTCGACCGCGTACTGGATTGCGGGGCGGTCGATGACCGTGAGGAGCGCCTTGGGCACGACCCGGGTGGCCGGCCTCATCCGGGTGCCCCGCCCGGCGGCGGGAATGACGGCGACTTCGATGCTCATGTGGGCACCTTCTGCTCGGACCCCTTGATCAATCTGGCGATGTTGTCGCGGTGACGGAAGACGATCAGGGCGACCATCAGGCACACCCAGAGGAACGCCCGGTCACGCACACCCATGATCCAGGCTGCAGGGAGGGTTGCCAAAACGGTGATCAGCGACGCCACCGCGGCCACCTTGGTCAGCTTCACCAGGATCAGCCATGCGATGAGGGCGCCGAGACCCAGCCACGGCACCGTCCAGAAGAGGACCCCGAGCCCGGTGGCGACTCCCCGACCCCCCTTGAACCGGTGGAAGATCGGGTAGCAGTGGCCGACGACGGCCGCCAGACCGGCGAGGAACGCCCAGTGCACGGTGAAGTCGACGGTCCCCGAGGCGAACATGCCCACCGCGGCCCCGATCACACCCTTGAACGTGTCTCCGATGAGGACCATCGCCGCAGGGCCCTTGCCCATGGTCCGGAGGACGTTCGAGGTCCCCGGGTTCCCGGAGCCGACATCCCGGATGTCGACCCCTCTCATCCGGGCGACGATCACGGCGAAATCGATGCTGCCGATGATGTAGGCGCCGGCGATGGCAAGGAACAGATTCACGAGCCGATGATAAGTGGCGGAATGGAAGAGGCCCCTACGCGGTTCTAGAGTTCGACCCCCGAACGACTATGCCGACTTACGAGTACGCCTGCAAGAAGTGTGGAGAATCGCTGGAAGTCTTCCAGTCGTTCTCCGAGAAGCCTCTCGAGAAGCACGCCGACTGCGGTGGCGAGTTGGTGAAGGTCCTCCACGCCCGGGGCATCCTCTTCAAGGGCTCCGGCTTCTACGCCACCGACGCTCGCGGCGGCACCAAGAGCTCGTCGAGCAGCGACTCCTCCAACGGGTCCAAGACCTCGGAGAAGACCGCCGCACCCGCGGCCGACTGACGATCCCCCTTCCCCGCGGCAGCGCCGGGCCTTACGTTCGGGTCATGCTCTGGCTCGACAGGCCGCCGTGGGGGCGCTGGTTCGCGGCTGTCTTCCTGATCGGTTTGGCGATCTGGTTCGAGTCGCGTCCCCCGCCACCCGCGCCGGTCGAGCAACCCGCTGCGACGGAGGAGTCCCCGACCCTGCCCCCGGGTTGGTGGGCCTTCCCGGTGGAGATCGGGCCGGGAGCCGAACCGGGCGACCGGGTGCTCGTCCTCATCGTCGAGACCGGCGTCACGGTCGAGGGTTTGGTGGCCGACGGTGCCGACGATGACCCCTTCGGATCCGGGCGTGGCATGGTGGCCGTGCCACCCGAGCACGCCGCAAGTGCAGCCGCAGCGGCAGCCAATGGCGGCGTAGTGGTTCTCCTCTCTGCCGGCTGACCGGTAAACCCCCCATCGAGAACTACCGTGCTCCCGTGCTCGCTGCTTTGGTCTGGGGCCTCGTCCAGGGTCTCACGGAGTTCCTCCCCGTTTCATCCTCAGGACACCTGGTGATCGTTCCGGCGTTCCTTTCGCGGCTGGGTCTGGACATCGCCCAACCCGATCTGGCCATCTCCGCGGTCCTCCACCTCGGCACGTTGGCGTCGGTGCTCTTCTACTTCCGCGAGGACGTCGCCCGGATGCTCCGATTCCGCAGCGATCCGGACGGTCGCCGCATCCTGCTCCTGGTCATCATCGGGACGATCCCGGCCGTCGCCGGGTTGTTCCTCGAGGGGACCCTCGACACCTTCCAGGACACCGTCTCCAACGTGGGCTGGGCGTTGATCGGCACCGGAGTGATCCTCCTCGTCGGCCAACGGTTCGCCCGGGGCACTCGCCGGCTCGAAGAGGGACGAGTCCCCGACGCCGTCCTCATTGGTCTCGCCCAGGCCTTCGCCCTGATCCCCGGCATCTCGCGGTCGGGATCGACGATCACCGCCGGCAACGTGCGGGGGTTCGAGCCGTCCCAGGCGGCCCGCTACTCCTTCCTGCTCGGCATCCCCACGATCGCCGGGGCGGGGCTGCTCCAGATACCCGACCTGGCCAGCGCCGGACGGCTCGACGCGGCCCTCGGTGTCGGGTTCCTCACCGCGGCGCTCTCCGGGTACCTGGCGATCTCGCTCCTCCTCGCCGTCATCAAGCGCATCGGGCTCGTTCCCTTCGCCGTCTACGCGTTCGTCGTCGGGGCACTCACGGTGGCGTTCCTCTGATGGCCGACCGCAACGTCCTCGGCGAGCCTCTGGAGCCCTGCAGCGTCGACCCGCTCACGGGCTGGTTCCGGGACGGCTCGTGCCGCACGGGGCCGGACGACCTGGGGAGTCACACGATCTGCGCGGTCATGACCAGGGAGTTCCTGACTCACCAGAAGTCGATCGGCAACGACCTGACCACACCGGCACCCCAGTACGCATTCCCGGGCCTGGCCCCGGGTGACCGGTGGTGCGTCACCGCCCGCAACTGGCTCCGCGCCTATCAGGACGGAGTCGCCGCCCCGGTGGTGCTCGCCGCCACCCACGAGGCAGTCCTGGAGCTGGTGCCGCTGACGGCTCTCGCCGAGCACGCCGTCGACGTGCCCGACACCCCGGAAGGTCTCGCCTAGAGGACGGCGTCCAGGCCGACGTGCACACCGCCGGCCAGCGATCCCACCTTCCGGACCGCAAGCACGGCCCCGGACGCGAATGACTCGTAGCTCGTCGACATGTGCGTGATGGAGAACAACTCGCCGGCGTTGGACATCGCCACCTCCTGATGGGAGATGAGGCCGGGCAGCCGGATGGCATGCACCCGCACGCCCTCGACCGACGCACCCCTGGCTCCGGGAACGAGCTCCTCGCCATGCTCCGACGACTTGCCCTCACCTGCCGAGACGCCCATCGCGGTGGCGAGAGCGGTGCCCGACGGGGCGTCGGGCTTGGTGGCGTGGTGACGCTCGACGACCTCGACCGCCTCGAAGTAGCGGGCGGCTTCGGCGGCGTACCTCATCATGAGCACCGCCCCGATTGCGAAGTTGGGAACGACCAGGCACGGGGTGTCGGTGCCCCACATCTCCCGGAGACGCCCGAGCCTCTCCGGCGTGAAGCCCGACGTGCCCACCACCGCCGCGGCACCGGCCGCCCTCCACGCCTCCAGGTTGTCGAAGACGACGTCGGGATGGGCGGTCTCGACGACCACGTCGGCGGACACGTCCTCGTGAGAGCCGGTGACCACCATGCCGGCCATCGTCTGGCCGGCGCGGTTCGGGTTGTAGAGGGCGGTCAGTTCCAGGTCGTCGGCGGCGGTGATCGCGTCGATGATCGGGGTGGCGAGCTTCCCGCCCGCCCCCGACACCGCGACTCGGATCACTTGCGCGCCTCCACCAGCGCCTCTTCGAACACCTGAAGGGTGGTTGCCACGTCCTCGTCGGTGTGGGCCGCGCACACGAACCACGGCTCGAGTGCGTCGGGGCACGGCATCACCCCGCGCCGGATCATCCCGTAGAGGACTTCCTCGTAGAGGACGGAGTCGTGTCGGGTGGCATCACGGATGTCCTTGACCTCACCCTGGCCGAGGAAGATCGAGAACATTCCGGGAACACCGAGCACGGAGCCTTCGACGCCCTGGTCGGCGAGGATCTGCCGGATCCCGTCCATGAGCGCCGTGCCCATCTTCTCCACCTGTCGCAGCGGCTCCCCGGTGGCCAGCTCGCTGACAGTGGCATAGGCCGCGGCCGTGGAGATGCCGTTCCCGGCGTAGGTCCCGGCCTGGGCGATCCCGCCCTTGGCCCATGCGTCGAGGGCGCCGCCTCTGGCCGCGATGGCGGCGACGGGGAAACCGTTACCCATGGCCTTGGCGTATGCCGCCATGTCCGGTGTGACGCCGAAGTACTCCTGGGCGCCACCGAGGGCGAGCCGGAACCCGGTCTTGACCTCGTCGAAGATGAGCAGCGCCCCGTACTCGTCACAGATGCGGCGGACGCCTTCGAGGAAGCCGGGCTGCGGCATGATCCCGAACGCGTTGCCGAGCATGGGCTCGACGATGACCGCAGCGATCTCCTCGCTGTGCGACCGGAACACCCTCTCGAGAGCGTCGAGGTCGTTGTACGGCACCGTCCGGACGTACGAGCGGATCGCCTCGGGGATGCCAGAGCTGGCCTGCACGGCGATCGGCGCATACCGGGAGCCGAACGCCTCCGGATCGATTCCGGCCGTGGAGAACAGCAGGTAGTCGTGGACCCCGTGGTACTGGCCTTCGAACTTGAGGACCACGTCGCGTCCCGTGTAGGCCCGGGCGATGCGGATGGAGTGCATCGTCGCCTCGGTACCGGTGTTGGAGAAGCGGATGCCCTCCGCCCAGGGGATCGCCTTGCGGATCACCTCGGCAGCCTCGATCTCCCGCCGCTGGGTCATGGCGAACGTGGTGCCGTTGGCCGCGGCGTCGGCGACGGCCTCGACAACCTTGGGGTGCCCGTGACCCAGGATCACCGGGCCGAAACCGAGCTGGTAATCGATGTAGCGCTTGCCGTCCATGTCGTAGACGTGGCCGCCCTCGCCCCGATCGATCACGAGCGTGTCGTCCGGCCCCCAGTAGCGGAACATGCTCGATACACCGTTGACCAGAGCAGCCTGGCCGCGACGGAACATCTCTGCGGTACGGTCTCCCTGGAGACTCATGAACCTCCTTCCAGGTGCCCGCCGAGGATACAGGGGCTACCTTTGGGCCATGGCCAAAGACCTCGACCTGTTCATCGCCGGCGAGTGGACCCAGGGCACCGGAGAGGGCCATTACGAGGTTCACTCCCCCGTCACCGGCGAGCACATCTACAACGTCCCCAAGGCCTCACAGGCCGACATCGACCGTGCCGTCGCCGCGGCGAGGCAGGCCACCGAGGAGATGCGCCACTGGACCGCCTTCGAGCGCGCCGAGATGTGCCTTCGCATCTACGACCTCTGGCAGGAGCGGGTCGAGGAGGTGGCGCGGATCATGACCCTGGAGCAGGGCAAGCCCTTCCACGCCGAAGCGGTGGATGACGTCGCCGAGTCGGGCGACTACTTCCAGATCGCCGCCGAGGACGTGAAGCGTCTCTCCGGCGAGGTGATCCCGACCACCGAGCGCACCCGGCGGATGTTCACCGTGCACCGCCCGGTAGGCGTCTGGGCGGCGATCACCCCGTGGAACTTCCCGGTGATGATCCCGATGGAGTACGTGGGGCCGGGTCTGGCGACGGGCAACGCCCTCATCGTCAAGCCGCCGGAGTTCACCTGCTGGGCCCTGCTCGAGATGGCCAGGGTCTTCGAGGAGGCGGGGGTCCCGCCCGGTGCGATCTCGATCATCCCCGGCGCGGGCGAGATCGGCGAGAAGCTGGTCACCCATCCGGGTGTCGACGCCATCGGGTTCACCGGGTCGTCCGCGACCGGCGCCCGAATCGTCTCTCAGATGGGCCTGAAGCGGTCGATCATGGAGATGTCCGGCAACGGGCCGACCATCGTCACCGCCGACGCCGACGTCCAGAAGGCGGCCGAGGCTGCCGTGTACGGCGCCTACTACAACGCGGGCCAGGTCTGCGTCGCCACCGAGCGCCTCATCGTCCTCGACGAGGTCCACGACGAGTTCGTCGAGGCCGCCATGAAGGCCGCAGAAGAGGTCCGTCTCGGCGACCCGTTCGACGAGACCACCAACATGGGACCGCTCAACAACGAGGCCACCGCCCAGAAGATGGACCGGCACATGGCCGACGCCGTTGAGCGCGGAGCCGAGGTGCTCATGGGTGGCCGCCGGGCCTCGGGCTTCCCGACCGACCTCTACTACGAGTTCACCATCCTCGACCGGGTCCCCGAGGAGTCGATGGTGTCCCGGGAGGAGTCGTTCGGTCCGGTGCTCCCGATCCTGACCGCCCGTGACGACGAGGACGCCGTTGGTGTCGCCAACCGGACCCGTCTCGGTCTCCAGGCCGCGGTGTTCACCAACGACCTCACCAAGGCCTTCTACTACGCCGACCGGATCCGCTCCGGGACGGTCATCGTCAACGACTCGACCGACACATGGGAGACCTTCCAGCCGTTCGGCGGCGCCGCCGGGACCGACACGGGCTGGGGTCGACAGCGGATCCACGAATTCACCGACCTGCAGACCATCGTCTTCAGCTTGCGCGACGAGCTCTGAGCCTCGGGTAACTCCAAAGGGTTGTTTGCAAAGGACTCTTTGTAGTCCTAGAGTCGGGGCATGCCATCCCCCGACCACGAGTTGATCCTCGACGCGAAGTCGATGCGGGCGATAGCCCATCCGGTGCGGATCAAGATCATGGGGATCCTCCGCACGATGGGGCCGCAGAACTCGACCAGCCTTGCCGAACGCCTCGGCCTGAACACCGGAGCGACCAGCTATCACCTCAGACAGTTGGCCGAGCACGGGATGATCGCGGAGGACACCGAACGCGGCACCGGCAGGGAGCGGTGGTGGCGCGCGGTCAGCCGCTCGACCCGGCTCGATCCCGAGACCCTCGACCAGGAGGGACTCGAGCAGTCCACCGGCTTTCATCGCGCCCTCGCACTCGTCTACGCCGAGCAGATGCAACGGGCCGTCGAGAGCATCGCATCCGAGCCCGAGGAGTGGCGCAAGGCGAGCACCTTCAGCGACTTCGGCCTCCGGCTCACCGCCGCGGAGGCTCTGCGGTTGAGGGATGAGATCTTTGCCGTGCTCCAGAAATACCGGGAGCACGACGCCGAGGACGCCCCCGAGGACGCACAGCACTTCCACGTCCAGATCCAGGCGTTCCGGGTGGAGGGACACTGATGGCTCGGTGGCGCCAGTTGGCCGCCCTGCTCGCCGCCAACGGCGCCTCGTGGACGGGCAGCCGCATATCCGGGATCGCCGTCCCCTGGTTCGTGCTCACCACCACCGGCAGTGCCGTTCGGACCGGGGTCGTCGTCGCCGCGCAGATGGGTCCCTACGTCATCTCGCAGGCGCTGTCCGGCCCCTTCATCGACCGCGTCGGGCCCCGCCGGGTCGTGATGATCGCCGACCTGGTCGTGGCGACCGGGGTGGCGCTCATCCCGCTCCTCCACGGGCTCGACGTCCTCACCTTCCCGCTCCTCCTCGTCCTCCTCGCCTTCATCGGTGCCGCTGACGGCCCCTCCAACTCGGCAAAGGGCATCTTCATGCCCGAAGTGGCGGCCAACTCGCGGGTCCCGCTCGAGAGGGTCACGGGACTCGTGGGAACAGTGGAGCGCACGGCCACGGTCGTCGGCCCGGCGATTGCCGGTGTCGTCGTCGCGGCGTGGGGCGCCGCCACCTCCCTGTGGATCACGGCGGGGCTGGAACTGCTGGGCGGTCTCCTGGTGGCGGTCTTCCTTCCCCGGAAGGAGCGCAGGAGGGCGGAGAAGGGCAGTTACCGGCGCGAGCTTCGGGAGGGTGCGGCCTTCCTCAAGCGGGATCGACTCCTCATGTCGATGTACGGGATGATCACGGTCACCAACCTGATCGACACGGCCATGTTCTCCGTCCTGATCCCGGTCTGGGCTCAGGAGACCGGCCACGGGCCCACGGCCATCGGTCTGCTGGCGAGCTCGCTGTCCGGCGCGGCCATCGTGTCGTCCCTCCTGGCCTCGGCGTACGGCGACCGGATACCACGCCGGCCCGCCTACGTCCTCGGGTTCGTCCTGGGCGGGGTCCCCCGGTTCATCATCCTGGCCACGGCGGTCCCGCTGGGCTGGATCGTGGCGGTGCACGCCTTCACCGGCTTGGCCATCGGGTTCTTGAACCCGATCATCGCCGCCATCCTCTTCGAGCGGGTACCCGAACATCTCCTGGGCCGGGTGCGGACCCTGGGCGGATCGCTGGCCTGGGCGGGCATCCCCTTCGGAGGTGTGATTGCCGGAGCGGCCATCACCGCGATCGGACTCTCCCCCGCCTTCCTGGTGTTCGGCCTCGTCCACCTCCTGGCCGTCCTGGTCCCTTCGTTCCGCCCGGAGTGGAGCGAGATGGATCGGCAAGCAGCTGCGGTCGACGACGCTGCTTGACGAAATCTGTCACTGCCTGCCGATACGTTGGTGGCATGAGTCAGACGATCGGTCTCACTGCCGAAGAGCTCCTCGAGGAGGACGAGAGAGCCGATCGGATCACGGCCCGATGTCTCGCCGAGCCGGACCCGGGGCCGGCCGCACCGCCATGGGCATATGAAGGGGCCCGTGGCGACGGTCTCCCTCCTGATCTAGCCGACCTCCCGTGGGCAGTGGCCCTGGCGATGATCGTGCTCACGGTCGATCGGTCCCGCATCTCGGCATACGACCTGGTCCACCTGCTCCGCGCCGAGGACCGGCTGGTCTCGATGATCCAGTCGCGGCGGCTCCGCACCGTCGGCGAGATCGCGAGGGTCTACGGAGACGAGGAGTCGGCAGCTGCCGAGGTGGCCGCCGCACTTCACCTGACCCGGGCTGCCTCGCGATCCGAAGTGGAGCTCGCCGGGGATCTGGGGCGTCATCGGCCCGTGGCGGCCCTGCTCGAACGCGGAGACATCGACCTGCGTCGGACCAGGGTCCTCATCGACGGTGTCCGGGGCGTCGGCGCCGACGCGACCGACCGCGTCCTGGAGAGGGTCTGCGCCGAGGCGCCACGACTCACCACCGGGCAACTCCGCTCCCGGCTGTCATGTCTGTGTCTCGAAGTGGACCCCGAAAGTGCACAAGGCCGCTACCGAGCCGGGTTGGACCAGCGTCGCATAGTGCTCTCGGCCAACCCCGACACCACGGCCAACCTGCTCGGTCTCGACCTGCCCCCCGACCTGGCCGTGGCTGCGGCCAAGCGGATCAACTGGCTCGCCCGCAAGGCCCGGCGCAAAGGCGACCCGCGAACACTGGATCAGATCAAGGCGGACGTGTTCCTCGATCTCCTCACCGGCCGCAGCGAAGCACTGTCCGGGCCGGTGAAAGGAGCGCCGGCAGGCCAGGTCGACATCGTGGCCGATGTCCGCACCCTCACCGGCGAGAGTGAAGAGCCGGGTCACCTGCCCGGGTTCGGCCCGGTCCTGGCCGAGATCGCCCGGAAGACCGTGGCCCGTCAGACGGGCTGCCGCTGGGAGTACATCGTCACCGACGGAGGCCGCCCCGTTGCCACCGGCACCATCCGGCGACGCCCGACCGCAGCCATGCGCCGACGGATACGGGCACAGCATCCGACCTGTGTGTGGCCGGGATGTCGGATGCCGGCGCGTCAGGCGGACATCGACCACCGGCGGCGTTGGTCCGAGGGTGGGCCCACGACACTGTGGAATCTCGCTCCCCTCTGCGAGGCGCATCACACACTCCTCGACAAGGGATGGCGCTACGAGCCCGGACCCGAAGGGGATTTCGTCTTCGTCAGCCCGTTGGGCAACCGCTACGTCTCGAGTGGTCGGTCGCCTTAGACAGGCGCGGCCCCATCTCGATCAGTCTTCCTTGAGCGTGACGATCGTCACCCCCGTGAACCCCCCGGCGAACACGCCGAAGAGCGTGCCGGGGAGAGCAGCAGCGGCTACCGCGTTGGGGAGATCCATGCTCCCCAGCAGCCAGAAGATGATGGACATGATGAGGAGCCCGAAAGGGATCCCGATGAGGATTCCCTTTGTGACCGCGGCTCCCAGCGATGATTCGTTGGATGTCTCGGCCATGAGAGCCGGTGACCGTAGTTAGGCCCCCCGGCTATCGGACTTCGCCGTCTCGTCTGCCTGGAGACCCAGGCGCTTCACCCGGAAGATGAAGGGCAGCTGGATGAGGTAGATGATGCCGCCGACCACGTACCCGACCGCCAGAGACCAGACGTCGGCGACGCGTCCGAGGGCCGGCTGGGCCACCACCCCGCCCGCCGAGCCCATCAACGAGGAGAAGGAGAGGACGGTGGCGCGCTGCCGGGATGGGATCACCGCATTGAGGTACGCCTGCCGCATGGGGGTGGCCACCGCTCCGAGCATGGCCACCATCGTGAGCAGCGCCACCGCAACCCAGAAGCCGGCAGGCGTCGGGAGGAGGTCGGCGGCGCCCACCAGGACCAGGCCGATTCCGGCCACGCCCACGTTGAGCAACAGGACCGACGTTCGGCTGTTGAATCGATTGGCGAAGAAGCCGACACTCGAGCCGCCGACCATCTGGGCTATGGCGAAGACCGCCGCGGCGATGCCCGCCACGTACACGGCCGACGGATCACCGAGCAGTTCCAGCAGGTAGGGCTGGAAGGCGTAGAAGATCCAGATGAAGACGCCGTCGGCGAACAGGGCGGCGAACATGAACAGCCTCACCGGAGGATTGCGCAGGCCATGCTCGACGGAGGCCCGCAGCAGCAAGCGCATCTCCTGGGCCACCGAGCCGTTCCGTTCCGGGGTGAAGCCGATGTCGCGCATCAGGATCAGCGCGGCGGCGATCACCGCCACGAGAGCACCCGACCGGAAGAGGTAGGGCAACGCGAGGTTGACCTGTCCGAGGAAGCCGCCGGAGACGGTCCCGATCAGCATGGCCGCCCCCATCACGCTCTGACCCTTGCCGAACACCCGGTCGACCCCGCCCTTGTATCCGGTGGCGTCCAGGGCATCGACCAACCAGGCCTCGGTGGCGCCGGTGAAGAAGGTGAAGCCCAACCCGATGAGGGCGGACACGAGGATCCAGAGGAGGATCCCGCCCTGGATCTGCCACAGCCCGAGATATGCCAGAGTGCTGATGAGCAGGGTCACCGCCCCGAGGATGAACGACGTTCGCCGGCCAACGGTGTCCGCCACCACCCCCGTCGGCACCTCGAAGATCATCATGCCGGCGGTGAAGGCCGCGTTGGCCACGAAGGCCTCAGTGAGGCTGAGACCTGCGTCGAGGAGAAAGAGTGTGTTGACCCCCCAGATGAACGATGCCGCAAGCGTCTGCAGGAAGCTGAGAAGCAGGTAGGTGTTGACGATGCGGCGTGAGGTCATGGGGTCAGAGGTGCGGTTAGCGTAGGTGAGAGATGTACACCCCTTACGAACAACGAAAGAACGAGATTCCTTTCGCTGCAGCGGAATACATCTCGTTCGCTGCCAGATCGTCCTTCCTGGGCGTCCCGGCGGTGACCCCCGACTCCCTCGGTGACGGCGACGTCGTCATCGTCGGAGCCCCGTTCGACTGGGGCACGACCTACCGCCCCGGGGCCCGGTTCGGCCCCTCGGCGATCCGCAACGCCGACTACGGGGCGATGGACGGATTCCGGCCCCACCTCCCCACCGGCATCGACCCGCTCGGCCTGCTCGGTGTCGTCGACGTGGGCGACATCAACGTTCGCCCCGGAGATCTCGACGTCTCGATCGCCCGCATCGCCGACGTGGTCGAGTCGATCGCGGCGGCGGGCAAGGTCCCGATCATCCTCGGCGGCGACCACAGCATCACGTGGCCCAACGCCCTCGGTCTGGCCCGTGTCCACGGATTCGGCGAGATCGCCCTCATCCACTTCGACGCCCACGCCGACACCGGCTTCGAGACGGGTGGGGCCCTCAACGGCCACGGACTGCCGATGCGTCGCCTCATCGAGTCGGGGGCGGTCCCCGGGCATCGCTTCGTCCAGATCGGCCTGCGCGGCTACTGGCCCGAGCCCGAGGTGATGGAGTGGATGGAGGAGCAGAAGATGCGCTGCTTCCTCATGAACGAGATCGTGGACCGTGGCCTGGAGGCGGTGGTCGACGAGGCCGTCGAGTACTCGTTGGCCGGCGGCGCCAAGGGCGTGTTCATCTCGGTGGACATCGACGTCGTCGACCCTGGCCTCGCCCCCGCCACCGGGACGCCGGAGCCGGGCGGGCTCACCTCCCGGCAGATCCTCGACACCGTCCGTCGTCTCGGCCGTGACCTCAACGTGCTGGGCGCCGACATCGTGGAGCTTTCACCTGCCTACGACGGGCCGGGTGAACAGACCGCCTATCTGGCGAACCGGGTCGTGCTCGAGATCCTCAACGGGATGGCCGAGCGCAAAGCCGCCGCCTAACCCGCGGCGAACCAGGCGCGGACCTTCGCCCAGTTGCGTCGCGCCACCCGGAACAACCAGATGGTGAGGGCGGTGGCGGCGACCACCAGGACGGCGACCACCACGATGGCGGCCACCGGGTTGGCCAGGGCGAGGGCCACCAGCAGGGCGACTCCGGTGTCCTCCGCCAGCGACAGGCCGATGTTGGAGAACGGCTCCGGCGAGGTGTTGGCCACCACTCTCGTGGTCGCCTTGGCGCTGTGAGCGTCCAGGGCGAGGAGCGCTGCGACCACGCCTCCGACGGCCGCCCCGATCGACGACGCCTCCCCCGCCACCACCGCACCGAGCGCAGCCGCCCCGATGGGGCGGACGAAGGTGTGGATCGCATCCCACACGTTGTCGAGGAACGGGATCTTGTCGACGGCGAACTCCACGACGAAGAGCACACCGGCCACCACCATCACGTCGACCCGGGTCAGAACCTGGGGCACGTCGCCCCACCCGAGCCGGCCCAGGATCCCGAGCATCAGGGTGGCCAGGTAGAGGTTGAGGCCGGCGGCCCACCCGGAACCTGCCAGGAGGCCGACGGTCTCGATCATGGCCTAACTCTCTTCTCTGTAGTCGGGGTTCTCCCAGACGATCAGGGCAGCCCAGCCGTCGTCGGCCTCATCCTCGAGGTAGTTCTCGAGAAGGCCCCTGACCTCGAACCCGTTCGACAACTGGAAGCTCAGGGTTGGATCCGAGAGCTCACCTGACACCACCTTGTCGACGTACTCGTCGATCGGCATCTCCGCCTTGTGGTGGAAATACCCGGGCAGCGAGCCCCCGGCGATGATCCCGCGCTTGTTGCGCTCCTTCACGAACTGCTTCCGGCGGTCGTAGAGGAGTCGCCCGATCCCCCTGCCACGGAAGTCGGGGTGGACCGTCATGTCGGTCCCGTAGTACCAGTCGCCGTCGGGATCGTGGTTGCCACACTGATGCTCGCCGGTGATCTCGGCGATGCTGTGCTGGGGATTGTCGAAGTCGAAGTCCAGGAAGATCCCGGCCCCCATGCCGACCGGACGGTCGTCGACGAAGGCCACGAAGTAGCCGTCGGGGAAAGTCCTGGCGTAGGCGCGGATGTCGTCGGCCGTGAGCAGGTCCTCCGGGTTCGCCATCGGGAAGCAGGCCAGTTCGATCTTCTCCAGATCGTCCGCCATCCACTCCTCGAGGTTGACGATCCGGACTTCGGTCACAGGGTCAACGTCTCCCATGGCACAGATCCTGGCACACCCCACACAGCCCTCATGGATCTCCGTTCGGGCTCCATGATCACGGCGCCACAGGTGGCGGTCTCCTCGGGGTTGGAGGCATGACGCGAGATGTCGGGCTCGGCGAACAGTGCCTCGAGATCTCTCGCCAACTCCGTGGCGAGCTTGAGGCGGATGTCGCTGCTCTCCACCGCCTCCTGGAGCCGTGGGGCCTCCTCGGCGACCGCCCCGGGAGCGAGACAGTGGTTGGTGTGCACGAAAGGCGAGTCGGTCACGGTCGTGATCTCCTTGTGCCCCGGCATGGCCTCGACGTTCACGCCACGACCGTCGGAACCGAGCACCAGGAAGTTGTGGCCGCCCGCCACGTCGGCGGAGACGACCGCATCGACCGCGGCGTCGAAGTCGGTCCGGCCGAGCACCTCGCGCACGACGAACGGCCAGGTGACTCCCACCTTGCCCCACGAGGTCAGGTTGTTGATGCCGATCGCGATGCCCGCCTCGTTCATCCCGATCTGGCCCAGACAGCCGGCGGTGGTGAAGACGATCGAAGCGGGGCCCCGGTCGGGGCTCATCCGGAAGACGTAGACGTACTCCCCCGCCGAGGCGTGCATGTCCCACGTCTGGGCGAGGACGCCGTTGGCCGGGTCGAGCACGGCGGTGCAGTTGTCCTCGGTCGCCGCCTCGCCCGCACGGACCCGGATCAGGTCGACGAGGTCCGTGAAGCCTCCGACAACCACTGCCTCGCCGGGGGTGATGCCTGCGGCTTCGGCCATGGCCACCATCTCCTCGTGGAGGCCCGGGGAGTAGGCCTCGTGGGCAGCGAGTGTGGAGTCGGCCAGTTCGAGGATGAACTCCCGCGTGACGGCGCCACCACCACTCCACCTCTGGTCGGTGGCGCGCTCCAGACGCTCTTCGACGTAGCGGCGGATCATCGGGCCGCACGCCTCCCCGTGACCCCTCCCCAACTCGGTGGGGGAGCCGGCCAGTTCGATGACTCGCAGCGGACCACTGTGCATGGGACAACGCTACCGGGAACCGTCGGGCTCGCGGGCGCGTCCAACCTGCGTCACTCCACGAGAGGAAACGGCATGAGACGCTGGGTCATCACCTTCATCGCAGGATCACTGCTCCTCGCAGCGTGCGGCTCGGGGGGTGCGGATCTCGTCGAGCCCGCGGGCGGGGTCTTCGGATACTCGAACCAGGGAGGGAGGGATGTCAGCGCCGCCGGTGAGGACGGTTCGGAAACACCCGAGGCGCCAGGATCGGAGGACGCCGACGATCGGAAGGTCATCCGCACCGCCCGACTCGAGCTGAACGCCGACGATACCCGCTCCGCCTACCGCGCGATAGGCGAGATCGTCGAGCGGTCCGGCGGTTTCATCGCCCGGGCCGAGGTCGGCCGGGTCGAGTCCGAGGAGGCCCAGCCCACGATCACCATGACGGTCCGGGTCCCGAGCAACCGGCTGTCCGGGATCCTCGACGAGATCAAAGGCGTCGCCACCAGAGTCGTCACCGAGTCGCAGAACTCCCAGGACGTCTCCGAGCAGTTCGTCGATCTCGAGGCCCGGCTCACCAACCTCGAGGCCCTCGAGACCGAGTTGCGCGCCCTCCTCGCCGAGGTTCGGGCACAGTCGGACGCCGACCCCGAGAAGCTGCTCAGGGTCTTCAACGAGCTGGCGTCGGTCCGTGGCCAGATCGAGCAGATCGAAGGCCAGCTTCAGCATCTCTCGGAGCTGACCGACCTTGCGAGCGTCGAGATCGCGGTCACGCAGACCCCGGCAGTCGCTCCGATCGTGGACCAGCCGTGGGCGCCCGCCGAGGCGTTCCGGAGTGCGGCGCGCAGCCTCGTCCAGGCGTTCCAGGGGCTCGCCGACGGGCTGATCACCTTCGCGGTCTTCATCCTCCCGGTGGTGCTCGCGATCGGGATCGTGCCGGCCGCCATCGGCTGGTGGTTGTGGCGGAGATACCGCCGGCGACCCGCCGCGGCGACCCCCGCAACCGACTGATCCCGCCCCGATTCGGTCGGCTAGCCTCCCGCGCATGGGATCTTTCTGGCACCCCTTCGCTGACATGACCACCGTCCAGCACTCCCCCTTCATCATCGATCGGGGGGAGGGCGTCTACGTCTACGACGAGGAGGGACGCGAGTACCTCGACGGAGCGGCGTCGCTCTGGTACCAGAACGTGGGCTACGGGCGAGAGGAGATCATCGAGGCGATGGATGCCCAGGCCCGCAAGCTGGCGGCGTTCCACACCTTCATCGATTACGCCACCCGTCCCCCGCTCGATCTCGCCGACAGGATCGCCTCGGTGTCCCCGGACCCGGGCTCCAAGGTCTTCTTCGGATCGGGAGGGTCCGACGCAGTCGACACCGCCGCCAAGCTGGCCCGCCGCTACTTCGCGGCCATCGGCCAGCCGCAGCGCACCGTGTTCATCGCCAGGGAATGGGCGTATCACGGGATGCACACCTACGGCACCCAGCTCGGTGGCATGGAGCCGAACCGGATCAACTACGGCGGCGAGCTGGTGGGTGACGTCATCTACGTCCCCTACGACGACGCCGAGGCCGTGGAGAAGGCCGTCGAGCACGCCGGCGCCGACCGCATCGCCGGCATCTTCGTGGAGGCCGTGATCGGTGCCGGTGGCATCCGCCCGGTGAGCGAGGACTACCTCAAGTCGATCCGGGAGACCATCCGCCAGGCCGGCGGTCTCTACATCTCCGACGAGGTGATCACCGGGTTCGGCCGGGTCGGCGACTGGTTCGCCGCCAAGAAGTGGGATCTCCAGCCGGACATCATGACCTTCGCCAAGGGCGTCACCTGTGGCTACGCACCGCTCGGCGGGATCGTCGCCGCCTCACACATCGCCGAGCCGTTCTTCACCCAGCCGGGCAACGTCTTCCGTCACGGCTACACCTACTCCGGCCACTCGGTGGCCTGTGTCGCCGGTCTCAAGGTCATGGAGATCCTGGAGCGGGAGAACCTCATCGCCCGCGCCGCCGAGCTCGAAGAGGAGCTCTACCAGGCGTTCCTCCCCCTCGAGGAGCTCCCGGTGGTGGCGAGCGTCCGCCGCGGGGTCGGCGCCCTGCTCGCCGTCCAGCTCGACATGGGCGACGACGAGACGCTTCCCGCACGGGCGGCGTTCGCCTGCCGTGACGCCGGCGTCCTCACCCGGGCAATGGGTGGCGGGGCGCTGCAGGTCTCGCCCCCGTTCATCATCACCAAAGAGCAGGTCGAAGAGATGGCCCGCAGGTTCCGGGAGGGTCTCACCAGCCTGTGAAACAGTTCCCACTCTGGGTCGATCAGGAACCTCGACCCGATGGGCTGACGTCCGACCTGCCCGAGGAGGCCGACGTCCTCGTCGTGGGGTCGGGGTTCACCGGGCTCTCCGCGGCGCTGCGACTCGCTGCTGCCGGGCGCAGTGTGGTGGTCGCGGATGCGGGGCCCCTCGCCCGAGGGGCTTCGTCCATGAACGGCGGGTTCGTCTCCTCAGACGTCAAGGCGGGCGTGAAGAGTGTCTTCCGGGATCACGGGCCTGCCGTCGCCCGGGAGATGTGGGAGACCTCGATGCGGGCCCTGGAGCGAGCCAGGGAGCTCGCCGAGCGAACCGGATCGCTGATCCACGACAGCGGCGCCGTCGCCCTGGGCAAGGGCAAGGGCGATCTGGAGGACATCCGGGCCACTGTCGATTGGTACAACCGGGAACTGGGTGCCGGATGGGAAGTGGCCGGCCCCGAGGACATCGGCAGGTACGTCGGGGGCGAGGCGTTCGACTGCGCCATGGTCGAGACCGACAGCTTCGGGGTCCACCCGGCGCGTCTCGCCTTCGGTCTTGCCGCCGAGGTGACAGGTGCTGGCGCCGTGCTCGTCGAGGAGTGCGAGGTGGTCTCCATCCGCCCGGAGGGTGGCGGCAGCCTGGCCGAGACCACCAAGGGGCCGATCAGGGCCGGCGAGGTCATCCTCGCCACCAACGGCTACACGACCACACGACCCAGCGAGAAGCTCGCCCGGAAGATCGTCCCGATCGGCTCGTACATGATCGCCACCGAGCCCGTCGGACATGCCACCGCCGAGAGGGTCTTCCCCAACGGCACCATGGCCTACACCCGGAAGCGCCTCCTCCACTACATGAGGAGGACCGAGGACGACCGCATCGTCATCGGCGGCCGCCGCAACCTCCACCCGGGCCTGGACCTCGAGGAGTCGGCCGCCGACCTGCGCCGCGCCATGCTCCGCTATTGGCCGGAGCTCGAGGGGTACGGGATCACCCACGTCTGGGGCGGCAAGCTGGCCGTCCCCTTCGACCTGTTGCCACATGTCGGGAAGGTCGACGGCCATTGGTACGCCCTGGGTTATGCGGGGCACGGGGTCGCACTGGCCATCGGGCTCGGGCACGACCTGGCGGGGATGGTCCTCGGTGAGGACCCGCCGTCGGTGTTCAGCCGGATCCCTCACCGCGGCCGGTACTACTGGAACGGGAAGAATCCCTGGTTCCTGACGCCGGCGTCGCTCCTATACCGCACGCTCGACCGTATCGGCCGCTGACACCACGGCCTCCCCGGTCTCCCCGAGCTTGCTCCGGCGACGGCGCAGAGCCCTCTTTGTCTCGTGCGCTGCGAGAGCCAGCGTCCCGGCCGATAGGGACACGATGAACGGGACCATCCACTTGGACGCCGTGATCACCGACATCGCCTCCGACACGGGCGCCCTCCCGCCTCTCGGGCTCAGCACCCACGAACCGAGCCGGAGCATCACGGTGAAGCTCAGCGCGCCCAAAGCGACCCGGTTGAGGAGCTTCCGCAGCTCGACGAGGCGCTCTTCGTCCGTCGTCGCCACCAGCGCCCAGCCCACCACGAACATCGTGGACAGTGCGAGCACCGAAGCCACCCCGAGCCGGGAAGCCGCCGTCGACGAAGGACCGACCGCCCGGGACTGTCCCTCCGCCACGACCACGATCGGATCCAGAGACGACACGGCAGCGGCCACGGAGGACTCGTCGATCGGCGACCCCGTCGCCATGCTCAGCGCCCTGGTCAGGTCCGGGACGGCCGGGAGGAGGATGGCGGCCGCGTCCACCACCGCCTCACCCGGGCCGGGGGACGCGGCGGCCCTGGTCACCTCCACGGTGAGCCGGCCCATGGCACCGGCCAGGCCGGGCGAGCCGACCAAGTCATCGGCAGCGGTGCGGGCCGCATCGGCCGGGAATCCCGCGTCGATCATCTCTTCCCGCAGCCAGTTGGAGACGATCGCCGCCACCTGATTGGTTGCGGCGAGTGGCTCGGCCGCCTGGGCCAGGGTGGCACCGTCGGACACCACCGAGCGACCCCACATCGAGATCAGGAAGACGCTGACCGCCAGGCCGAAGATCCAGCCGGCGACGCCGCGGACGAACTTGCGCCTCATTGGATGGTGAGAGCCGGGTTGGTGCGGATCCGGGGCCTCTTCTCGACCACCGCGTCCGCCAACCCGTCGAATGCCTCAGCCGCCTCGGAGCCCGGGGCGACAACCGCAACCGGCTCCCCCTCGTCGGCGCCGCGACCCATCGCGGGCAACAGGGGGATCCTGGCCATCAGGTCGACACCCACCTCCTCGGCGAGCATCTGGCCGCCACCACTGCCGAACAACTCGTAACGGGTGCCGTCGTCGGCCGTGAACCACGACATGTTCTCGACGATGCCGATCACCTCTTGATCGACCTGCTTGGCCATCAGGGCGGCGCGGCGGGCGACCCGCTGGGCTGCGAGTTGGGGTGTGGTGACGATGAGGACCTGGGCCCGGGGCAGGAACTGCGACAGCGAGATGGAGATGTCGCCGGTGCCCGGGGGCATGTCGATGACCAGGAAGTCGAGGTCGTCCCAGAAGACGTCCTTGAGGAACTGCTCCACCGCCTTGTGGAGCATGGGGCCACGCCAGATGACGGCCTTGTCGTCGGCGACGAAGTAGTCCATCGACATGACCTTCACCCGATGGGACACGGGAGGGATGATCCGGTCGCCGGCCATGTAGGGCGGGGTGTGGACTCCGAGCATCGCCGGGATCGAGAAGCCCCAGATGTCGCTGTCGACGATGCCGACGCGATTGCCCTTGCGGGCGAGGGCGACGGCAAGGTTGGCAGACACAGAGGACTTGCCGACGCCGCCCTTTCCGGACGAGACGGCAACGACCCTGGTCCTCGACCCGGGCTCACCGATGGCGGGGCCGGCCTTGGTCTTGAGGTCCTCCATCCACGCCGCGGTTTCGTCGTCGTCCATGATGTCGACGTCGATCTCCGCCGAGTTGGTGAAGGGCTCGAGTGCGGCCTTGAGCAGGGGATCCAGCTCCTCCTGGGGGTGGGGAACCGGGAGGAGCAGCTCGACCTTGACCTTCCCGGTGATCTTGCGGGTGACGGACTTGACGAGGCCCAACTCCCCCATCGTGCGGCCCACGAACACCGGCGACTCGATGGACGCGACCGCGTTGTTCAGCTCTTCCTGGGTGCTCATGACCTCTCCCCGCGCTCTCTCGGAAGGGATGTTGGCGGGCCCGGCGAACTATACTTTGGCCGTCCACCTACCCCGGAAAGGCATGGACCTCGACACTCTCGACCGGAGAATCTCCGATCTCACCTCCGCACTGGGTGATCCGACGCGTCGGGCGATCTACATCGCCATCCGCGAGTCCGCAGAGCCGCTGACCACCACTGTCGTCGCTCAGCTCTTCAAGATCCACCCCAACGTGGCGCGGCACCACCTCGACATCCTCGTCGAGGAAGGGTTCATCCGGGTCAGTGATCGCCGGCCCAAGGGCCAGACCGCCGGTCGTCCCGCCAAGGCCTACGAGACCACGGCCAAAGAGGTCTCCGTCCACTTCGTGCCGAGACGGTTCGAGCTGCTCACCGAGATGCTCCTCAAGCTCCTCGAGACCCTGGGGCCCGAGAACCTCTCCCAGGTCGCCGAGCAGGTGGGCCGGGAGTACGGAAAGAAGCTGGCGGCCGAGATCGGCGACGTCGGCGACCCGGATTACGAAGAGGCGGTCCACGCCGTGGCCCGGGCCATGACCGGTCTCGGGTTCCACATCAACCCGGACATCGAAGGCCAGCAACTGGTCACCTCGCACTGCCCCTTCGGCGACACCGCCGTCGATCACCCGGACGTGATCTGTTCACTCGACCGGGGTCTCGTGGCAGGTCTCCTGGGCGGGCTCTCCCACAACATCGTGCCCGTGGTCATACCGCGGCGCGAGCCCGAGGAGGAGTGCGTCACCCAGGTTCCGGTGACGATCACCGCCCGCTGAACCCAGACAAGTCCCCCAACCGAAGGTTGGGGGTAAGGGTGCGCCTACTCCCAGCCGAAGCCGGAGCCGAGTGGAGGAGGGGTAGGGGATCAGTCCCCCAACCGGAGGTTGGGGGAAGGTACCGCCGCCGGAACGAGGCGGAGCCGAGTGGAGGCGGGGGTAGGGGGAGGACGCCTCGGGGACAGCCATTGCTCGCCACTAGGCTCGGGAGCACTGGCAACCAACACCCGAAAGGCTGAAATGTCCACTGATCCCTTCGGGGCTCGTCAGGTGATCGAGACCCCTCTCGGCACCCGGACGATTGCCCGACTCGACGTATTCGAAGGCGTGGAGAAGCTCCCGTATTCGATCCGGGTTCTCCTCGAAGCGGCCCTGCGAAAGCTCGACGGCTTCACCGTGCGGGAACAGGACGTGGCCCGGATCGCCGCCTACGACCCCGAGAATCCGGGGACCGAGGAGATCCCGTTCATCCCCGGCCGCGTCGTCCTCCAGGACTTCACCGGAGTCCCCACCGTGGTCGACCTGGCGGCGATGCGTGAGGCCATCGTGCGGCTCACCGGTGACCCCGGCGCCGCCCAGCGGGTCAATCCGCTCATCCCCGCCGACCTCGTGATCGACCACTCGGTCCAGGTCGACGCATTCGCCCGCCCCGACGCCCTCCTCATCAACTCCCGCATGGAGTTCGAGCGCAACCAGGAGCGGTACGAGTTCCTCAAGTGGGGGCAGTCGGCGTTCGCCAACTTCCGCGTGGTCCCACCGGCCACCGGGATCGTCCACCAGGTCAACCTGGAGTACCTCGCCAAGGTGGCCTGGGACGACGGCGAGTTCCTCTTCCCCGACAGCCTCGTCGGAACCGACTCGCACACGACGATGATCAACGGGCTCGGCGTCCTGGGCTGGGGCGTGGGCGGCATCGAGGCCGAGGCCGCGATGGTCGGCCAGCCGATCTACATGACCCTCCCCGAAGTCGTCGGCTTCCGTCTCACCGGCAAGCTCCCCGAGGGCGCCACCGCCACCGACCTGGTGCTCCGGGTCACCCAGATCCTCCGCACCCACGGCGTGGTCGGGAAGTTCGTGGAGTTCTTCGGCCCCGGACTCGACGACATGCCCGTCGCCAACCGGGCCACCATCGCCAACATGGCGCCGGAGTACGGGGCCACGATCGGCTTCTTCCCGGTCGACGACCAGACGCTCAGGTACCTGCACAAGACCGGGCGTGACGACAAGCTGATCGACACCGTCGAGCAGTACTACAAGACCCAGGGGCTCTGGCGGGACGACTCGCAGCCCATCAGGTACAGCGCCGAACTGCACCTCGACATGTCGACGGTCGAGCCCTCCGTTGCCGGCCCGCGTCGGCCCCAGGACCGGATCTCACTGTCCGCGATGAAGGAGCAGTGGCGGAGCGACCTCACCAACCTGTTCGGCAAGAACGGAGCGGCCGAGGGATCCACCGTCATCTCGTGGGAGAGCGAGGGCGGCTCCCCCGAGGCACCCCACACCATCGAGGCGAAGGACCAGGCCGAGGTGGAGCTCGACGGACAACGGTTCACCCTGACCGACGGCCACGTGGTCATCGCCGCCATCACCTCGTGCACCAACACCTCCAACCCGGACGTGATGGTGGCCGCCGGGCTGGTCGCCAAGAAGGCACGCGAGCTGGGCCTCGATCGCAAGCCGTGGGTGAAGAGCTCGCTGGCGCCGGGCTCCCAGGTGGTCACCGAGTACCTGGAGGCGTCCGGGCTCCTCGACGACCTCGAGAGCCTCGGCTTCGGTGTCGTCGGCTACGGCTGCACCACCTGCATCGGGAACTCCGGCCCGCTCCCCCAGCCGATCAGCGATGCGATCAACCACCACGAGCTCGTGGCGGTGTCGGTGCTCTCCGGCAACCGGAACTTCGAGGGCCGGATCCATCCCGACACCCGCGCCAACTACCTGGCGTCTCCGCCGCTGGTGGTGGCCTACTCGCTGGCCGGCTCGGTCGACTGGGATCCGATCAACGAGCCGATCGGCGTCGGCGCCGATGGCAGGGAGATCTTCCTGAAGGACATCTGGCCCAGCCAGGACGAGATCGAGGCGATCGTGTCGGAGTACGTCCGTCGGGACCAGTTCGTCGACCGGTACTCCGACGTGTTCACGGGCTCCGAGGAGTGGCGGGCCATCGAGACGCCCGACTCCGACCTCTACGAGTGGGACGAGGACTCCACCTACATCCAGGAGCCTCCGTTCTTCACCGACCTCACCCCGGAGCCGAGCCCCATCGAGCCGATCACCGGAGCCAGGGTCCTGGCGCTGCTCGGCGACTCGGTGACCACCGACCACATCAGCCCGGCGGGCTCGATCGCGGTCAACAGCCCGGCAGGGCAGTATCTGATCTCGAAGGGCGTGCAGCCGCCGATGTTCAACTCCTACGGGTCGCGCCGTGGCAACGACCGGGTGATGACGCGGGGCACCTTCGCCAACATCCGGGTCCGCAACCAGCTGGCCCCGGGGACGGAGGGTGGCTGGACCACCGACTTCCTCGACGGCGAGGTGAAGAGCATCTACGACGCCGCCATGCACTACAAGGAGGAGGGTGTGCCCCTCGTCGTGATCGGTGGCGCCGACTACGGCATGGGCTCGTCACGTGACTGGGCCGCCAAGGGCACCTTCCTGCTCGGTGTCAGGGCGGTCATCGCCAAGTCGTTCGAGCGGATCCACCGCTCCAACCTGGTGATGATGGGTGTCCTGCCCCTCGAGTTCCTCGAAGGTGAAGGCCCGGAGACCATCGGGATCGATGGCACCGAGGTCTTCGACATAGTCGTGGACGACGCCTTCGCCCCGCGGCAGAACGTGTTGGTGACGGCCACCAAGGGCGACGGCTCGAAGCTCACCTTCGAGACCGTGGCCCGGGTCGACACCCCGATCGAGGTGGAGTATCTCCGCCACGGCGGGATCCTCCACTACGTCCTGCGCCACATGGCCAACGCCTGATGACGACGCCCGAGCCGCTTCCCCGGCGCAAGCCGGGGCTGACCTTCATCTTCCTGGGGGTCATCGCGGCCGGGCTCGCCATCGCCTGGTTCGTTCGGGG
>JAGFIR010000026.1 GCA_024103415.1 Acidimicrobiales bacterium | reverse complement strand
ACCACCTCGGAGATGGTCTCGAGCAGCGGGGTCGCCTGGAGACCGACCTTGTAGATCTCCTCGGCCTCGCCGCCCATGCTCGCCATCAGGTGCTCCACCATCTTCCCGATGTGGGCCTGGGCGTCGTCGAGCATCTGCCCCAGCAACTCACGCTCCGAGGCGAGCGGGTCGTTGTCGTCGCCGCCCTTGACGAACTCGGCGATCTCGGCAGAGAGCGAGGCGAGAGCGGTGCCCTGGTCCCGGGCGATCTTCCGGAAGAACAGGTCCATCGCCTGGATCCCGGTCGTGCCCTCGTAGATCGTGTCGATCTTGGCGTCCCGGATGTACTGCTCTATCGGATAGTCCTGTGTGTAGCCGGAGCCACCGAAGACCTGCAGTGAGAGGGCGAGCAGGTCGTAGGCCTTCTCGGACGAATACCCCTTGACCAGTGGCAGCAGCAGGTCGTTGCGCCGGGGCCAGGTGTCGTCGTCGGGCTTGAGACGCTCCTGGTCCTGGACCCATCCCGTGTAGAGGGCGAGTGCCCGCAGACCCTCGGCGTACGCCTTCTGCTCCATGAGCATGCGGCGGACGTCGGGGTGGCGGATGATCGGCACCTTGGGGGCGGTCTTGTCCGTCGCCTGGCTGAGATCGTTGCCCTGGATGCGCTCCTTGGCGTACTCGAGGGCGTTGAGGTAGCCCGTGGACAGGGTGCCCATCGCCTTGACCCCGATCATCATCCGGGCGTACTCGATGACCCGGAACATCTGACGGATCCCGTCGTGTCGGTCGCCCACCAGATAGCCGACCGCGGGGATCTCGCCGCCGAAGGTCAGCTCACAGGTCGACGAGCCCTTGAGACCCATCTTCTTCTCGATGTTCGTGGCGAAGACCCCGTTGCGCTCCCCGAGTGACCCGTCCTCGTTGACCAGGTACTTGGGGACCATGAACAACGACAGGCCTTTGGTGCCGGGGCCGGCCCCCTCGGGCCGGGCGAGTACCAGGTGGATGATGTTCTCGGCAGAGTCGTGCTCGCCGCTGGTGATGAAGCGCTTGACACCCTCGATGTGCCAGGTGCCGTCACCCTGGTCGATCGCCTTGGTGGTCCCGGCGCCGACGTCGGACCCGGCGTCCGGCTCGGTGAGGACCATCGTCCCCGCCCAGCCCTTCTCGGCCCACATGCGGGCGAACTCCTTCTGCTCGTCGGTGCCCTCCTCGAAGAGGACGCGGGCGAACAGTGCACCACCGGCGTAGAACTGGACGGCGGTGTTGGCGGCGGTGAGCATCTCGGTCATCGACCAGGTCACCGGTGCCGGCATGGGGGTGCCGCCCATCTCGACGGGAAGGCCGAGGTTGTCCCACCCGCCCTCCTTGAAGGCGGCGATGCTCTTCTTCACCGATTCGGGAAGACGGATCTCCCCGTCGACCAGCTCGAGCGGGATGCGGTCCTGATCGACGTAGGAAGCGGCGTAGTCCTCACGGGCCAGACGTTCGATCTCGACGAGGACGTCGCGAATGGTGTCGGCGTCGACTCCAGGCCACAGCTCGTCGTCGAGGTAGTCCTGGACCTTGAGCACCTCGAAGATGTTGAACTCGATGTCGCGAAGGTTCGACTTGTAGTGGCTCACGCCCTTGATCGTAATTTGAGTGGTCACTCAATGTCTAGGGACCTTCGGCCTACGCCGGAGCCCCCGGCCCGACGGTTACCCTCCCCTCCCTATGCGCTACCGACGTGGAATCGAGGCCCGGGAACGCATCCTCAACGCAACCCGCAGCCTGATCGCCGACGTCGGGCTCGAGGGGACCACCATCAAGGCAATCTGCTCCCGAGCAGAGGTCCTTCCCGGCAGCTTCTACAACCTCTTCGACTCCAAGGAACAGGCCATCCTCACCGTGGTCCGTGAGGCGATCGACGCGGTGGACCCCGACCCCGGGCACACCGGCCCGGACGAGCTGACCGACCTCATCGACGCCTACCTCCGCTTCGTCACCGAGCAGGAAGACCTCGCCCGCGTCTACATCGCCATCGCGGTGTCCGGCGGGCGCAATCGCACCGAGTTGAAGAACCGGGTCCTCCGGCATCACGAGAAGCGGGTAGAGAGGTTCGCGGCGGCCGTGAGCCGGCTCAGACCGGAGATGGAAGCGGACGAGGCACGCCAGCGCGCCGAGACCCTGGTCACGTCGCTCAACGGGATGACGCTGCACTATGTCCTCGACACCGACTTCGACCTGGCCGTGCACGCCCGGTCGCTGGCGGCCGAGACCGTCGGAGCCTGAATGGAACTGGGGATCCAGTCACGCGGAAGTTGGGAGGCGGTGCAGCAGACCGCTCTCTGGGTGGAGGAGAACGGGCTCGCCGCCATGGCCGTCCCGGATCACTACCTGAACCGGGGCGGGCGCAGCGCACCCGCCCACGATCAGCCGACCCTCCTGGCGGCACTGGCAGTTGTGACCGACCGGGTCGACCTGGTCTCGCTGGTGAGCCCGGTGACCTTCCGCCACCCGGCGGTCTACTACAAGATCGGGGTCACCATCGACGAGATCTCCGGGGGTCGCTTCCGACTCGGTCTGGGTGCCGGTTGGATGGACGACGAGTTCGCGGCCTTCGGCATCCCCTACCCCCCGTTGACCGAGCGCATGGCGATGCTCGAGGAGGCGATGGCCTACCTGCGGGCGGCCATCACCCCTGGAGAATCGGGCTTCGAGGGGATGTATTACCGCCTGGAGGAATTCGACCCTCACCCCCACCCCACCGACCTGCGTCTGGTGATGGGAGGTGAGGGGAAGCGCTTGTCCCGCTCCATCGCGGTGCGGTACGCCCACGAGTACAACCTGACGATCACCGACCCGGACCGCTATCGCCGGGTGCGGGACCAGACCAGGGAGGAGCTAGTCGAGACGGGCCGTGGCGCCGATGCCCTTTCTTGGACGTCACTCGGCCCGGGTCTCGCCGCCGAGAAGGAGTCCGACTACCGCAGACTCCTCGAGCACATGGCTCAGGTGACGGGTCAGACCACCGAGCGGATCGAAGAGGTCTACCGATCACGGTCCATCCCCCACGGCTCTGGGTCTCAGGCGCGCGAGATGCTCGCCGAGCTGGCCGAGGCGGGTTGCGAGCGGTACTACCTGCAGGTGTTCGGGCTCGGCCCCACGGAGCTGGAGACCCTGGTAGAGGCGTATCAGGGCTGACCTTCGGTCAGCCTGTACTCAGTACCGGGTACCCGGTACTCAGATTCCAGGACCGGCCCCCGGCGCCCAAGTACTCAGTACCAAATACCAAGTACCGCCCGACGCAACCCCGTCAGTCGGGCTGCGTGATGTCAACCCAAAGCGGTGACGCCCACCCGTCCAACTCGTCGAGTGAGATCGGGAAGACCGTGTTGGGCGTGCCTCCCGCGGCCCAAACGGGATCGTTCCGTCGCAGGTCCGGGTCGGCGAAGACCCTGAGCTCTCGCTCGTGGCCAAAAGGGGGCGTCCCACCGGCGGCGTAGCCGGTCGCCTCCCGCACTTCGTCCAGGGTCGCCCGCCGGGAGCGATCGGCTCCGGCCGCCTCGGCGAGTTTGCCGGTGTCCAACATCAGGTCCCCGGGGACGAGCGCCACCACGGGCTCCTCCCCATCGGGACCCACGACCACGAACACCAGGGACTTCACGATGGCCGCCACGGGGCAGCCGATCGCCCCGGCCGCGTCCTGCGCCGTCTTGGTCCCGTCGGGGAAGAACCTGATCCTGCCGTCGACGCCCGGCACGCGTTCAGCCAGGCGCCGGCTCGCCGCCGGAAGCTCAGCCCCCACGGACGATCTCCACGGTGTCCTTCATGCCGTCCAGGTCACCGAGGTCGAGCCATTGGACGTAGAGCCTCTCGACTCCGACCTCTTCGAGTGCGGCGATCGACTCCGCTACCTCACCGGGTGTGCCGACCAGGTAGCCGAGGTCCCGGTACCGCTTCTCGAGATCCTCACCGCTCATCCCCCGCTTCGCCGCGGCGGCGTCCCGACGCCCCTCGAACTCGGCCTGGGTGCTCCCGACCAGGGCCGGGCCCATCATCGTGACCTCGACTTCGCGATCGCC
>JAGFIR010000010.1 GCA_024103415.1 Acidimicrobiales bacterium | reverse complement strand
CGCCTGCGATCCGCGCCCGCTGCGAGAAGTCGAGACCGGCCGAGATCGGCGGCAGCAGTTCGTCGATCCCCCTCAGTCCCTGGGCTAGGTCACGGCGGACGAGCATGGACGCCGACCTGACGAAGGCAACCTCCCGGACCACGTCGTACTGCTGGAGGTCGATCTCCCCCTCCTCGAGACCTGAGTACGGCTCACCGAACACGTCTGTGGCGCTGCCCACGGACTCCAGGACGTCGGGCGTCCCCGCCACCAGCAGCTTTGATCCGCCCAGTGCCGCCCCGTTGCGCTCGACCTCGGTGACCAGCGCCCGGAGGGCGTCGGGTCGGGGACGAGCGTCGGAGTGGAGGATCCAGAGGTAGTCGATCGACTGGTCCGCCTCGGCGATGGCGGTCTCCAGATCGGAAGCCGTCCGCGCGCCTTCGAGTTCTCCCGCGTCACCGACGACCACGACGTCGGGAGCAGGTTCGTACACCTGCCGTCTGACCACGGCGAGAGCCGCGTCCAGGTCGGCGCCCTCGATGACGGTGAGGAGCACCAGGACCTTTGGCGCGGTCATATTGCCTTCGTTTGGTGTCTGCTCCGTGAGCTCCGGAGCGGAGGGAGAGGTCATCCGATCGGCCATTGTGAACCGGTCGGCTCCCGTGAGCAATATCTTGGCTGTCATGAAAGTGGTCGAACTCTCCGGTGGAGTGGGTGGAGCCCGTCTGGCCAGGGGCCTCGACGCCCTCCCCGACATCGACCTGACCGTGGTGGTCAACGTCGGTGACGACGAAAGGTTCCACGGACTGCTCGTCTCTGCCGACATCGACACCGTTCTGTACACCCTGGCCGGGATCGAGGGCCCCGAGGGCTGGGGACGACGCGACGACACATTCGCCTTCAACGACGAGCTCGCCCGGTACGGCGTCGACAATCGATTCAGGATCGGTGACCGGGATCTCGCTCTCATCGTGACCCGCACGGCACGGCTCGCC
Source organism: Acidimicrobiales bacterium (assembly GCA_024103415.1). Lineage (GTDB taxonomy): Bacteria > Actinomycetota > Acidimicrobiia > Spongiisociales > ZC4RG35 > ZC4RG35. Next base: position 3,072 of record JAGFIR010000010.1, on the reverse strand, counting down.
GCCGGGGAGAGCCTGTCCAAGATCACTGCCGACCTGGCCCGCGCCCTCGGTGTCCGGGCCACCGTCCTCCCGGCGACCGACGACACGCTGCGGACCGAGGTGCGCCTCGACAGCGGCTGGACCAGCTTTCAGGACTACTTCGTGATCCGGCGCAACCGGGACGAGGTCCGCGAGGTTGCCTATCGCGGAGCCGAGGACGCCCGGCCGGCACCCGGTGTGATCGAGTCGATCGAGGCCGCCGACCTCGTCGTGATCGGCCCTTCCAACCCTCCGCTGTCGGTGTGGCCGATCCTCGCAGTCCCCGGGGTGCGAGACGCGCTGGCCAGTCATCAGAGGGTCGTTGCCGTCAGCCCGCTCTTTCAGGGGAAGGCTCTCAAGGGACCGGCGGACCGGGTCATGGCCACACTCGGCCTGCCACAGGGGAACCGGGGCGTCGCCCGGGCGTACGAAGGCCTGATCGACATCCTCGTGGTCGATGCAGGTGACGCCCGCGACGAAATCGACGGCATCCGTTTGGTCGCCACCGACACGCGGATCAGCGACCCGGAAGCGGCTGCGCGCTTCGCCCGTGAGTTGGTGGGTCTGTGACCCTCGAGATCCATGCCCTCCACGGCATCGGCAAGGTGGAGAAGGGAGAAGATGTCGCCGCTCTCCTCATCCCGCCCCTCCGGCAGTTCGAGCCGCGCGCCGGTGACGTCGTGGTGGTCACCCACAAGATCGTCTCGAAGGCCGAAGGTGCCGTCCGGGCCATCGAGGGGGATGAAGAGGAGTTCAAGAAGAAGCTCGTCGAGAGCGAGGCGGTGTCGATCGTCCGCCGACGCGGGAACCTGATCATCGCCGAGACCAGGCACGGATTCATCTGCGCCAACGCGGGCATCGACCGGTCCAACGCGGAGCCGGGCACGATGATCCTGCTCCCGGAGGATCCTGACCGCTCCGCGCACCGCATCAGGATCCGCCTCGAGCGCGAGTTCGAGACCGCCCTCGCCGTGATCATCTCCGACACCTTCGGACGCCCCTGGCGGCGCGGTCTCACGGATGTCGCCATCGGCATCTCGGGGATGCCCGCCATCCTCGACCTCAAGGGCACCACCGACTGGGCCGGACGCGAGCTCGAGGTGACCGAGGTGGCAGTAGCCGACGAGATCGCCGGGGCTGCCGACCTCGTCATGGGAAAGGCGTCGGGAATCCCTGCGGCGCTGGTACGTGGACTCGACCTCCCACCGGGCGAAGGGCGCGCCCGGGACCTGGTACGACCGGTCGACGAGGACCTGTTCAGATAGGGCTAGGCGCCGGGCCTGCCCAGGCCCCAATAATCGAACCCGGCGGAGCGAACCGCGGCCGGGTCGAGGAGGTTCCGGGCATCCACCACCCGATGGCCCTTCATCACCTTCCGGACCTCGGAGAGGTCGACCTTGGCGAAGTCAGGCCACTCGGTGGCCACCAGGAGGACGTCGGCGCCGGCAGCAGCATCGATCGGCGTCGGAGCCATCGCCACCCGATCGGTCCTCGCCTCCGGGTCGAACGCCACGACCTCAGCTCCCTCCTGCTGGAGCAACCCGGCGATGCGCAGCGCCGGCGATTCCCTGGTGTCGTCGGTCCCCGCCTTGAAGGCGATGCCCCACATGGCGATCCGTCTGCCGCGGAGCCCACCGCCGGCGGCCTGGCGGACCTTCTCGGCGATCCGGCGTCGCTGCTCGTCATCCGCCGCGATCACGGCCCGGAGCAGCCCGAAGTCGTATCCGGCGTCCTCGGCGACTCCGATGAGGGCGATCGTGTCCTTCGGGAAGCAGGAGCCCCCGTACCCGGGGCCCGGCTGAAGGAAATGGGGGCCGATTCGGTGATCGAGACCCATGCCCTTGATGACGTCGACGATGTCGGCGCCGACGGCCTCACAGAGGTTGGACAAGGTGTTGACGAAGGTGAGCCGCGCCGCCAGGTAGGAGTTCGACGCGTACTTGATCATCTCCGCAGATGTCGGATCAGTGACCACCACCTCGGTGTCCAGACCGTCGTAGAGAGCGGTGACCCGGGCGGCGTCTGCGGCGTCGTACGCCCCGACCACGATCCGATCCGGGTCGAGGAAGTCTTCGACCGCGCGACCCTCACGCAAGAACTCCGGATGGGAGACGACCCGCCCCGCGCTGCCCCGATCGGCGAGTCGCTTCGACAATGACGCCACGGTGCCCGGAGGCACCGTCGACTTGACGACGAACAGGGTGTCGGGCGCCACCACGGCGGCGAGCTCGTCGACGACGGCGTGGATGAAGCTCAGGTCCGCTCGCCCGTCCGGTCCCTCCGGCGTGGGGAGGGCGAGGAAGACGAACTCGGCCCCATCGACCGCCTCCTTGTTGTCGCCGTGGAACGACATCCGATCGGACACCTCGGCCAGAAGCTCGGGGAGGCCGACCTCGTAGATGGGAACACGCCCGGACCTGAGCATCTCCAGACGGGCTTCATTGGCCTCGCCGACACGGACGGTGTGGCCGAGCTTGGCGAGACCTGTCGCGGTGACGAGCCCGACATAGCCGGCACCGATTACGGCAATGGTCATCGACTTCCTTTCCGCGTGAAGTTCAGGATGCGTCCGACCCGACGATCACCACGGCATCGTAACCGGCGTCCACTTCGCCCACCTGCACGGTCCCATAACCCAACGCCGAAACGATGCGATCGCCGGCATTGCTCCCTTCCGGGACCAGGACCGTGGTGACCTGGAAATCCTTGCGCTCGGCATTGCCCAGGGCGACCACCTCGAAGCCCTTCTCCTGAAGGATGTCCGACATTGCGGCGGCCGACCCCGAGACACCGTTGCCGTTCAGGACCCGCAGACGCAACGGGACGGCTGATTCCGCACTCGCCCCGGACTGGAAGTCGGCGAGCACCTGGGTCGCCTCGGGCTCCTGTCGCACCACCACCGAGCGTCCGCCGATGGTTGCGGTCCGGGCCGGCAGGGTCTCGCCGTTGATGCCACCCGTGAGCACACCGCGGAAGTCCCAGGCCAGCGAGGCCACCGAGGCCCCGGCGAGACGGCTGTCGATGGTCACATACTTGGACATGGTCCGGGCGATG
>JAGFIR010000208.1 GCA_024103415.1 Acidimicrobiales bacterium | reverse complement strand
TCAAGCTCATCAGTCGCCTGCTCAAGGATCCCCGGGTCCCGTTCCGGGCGAAGATGGGGATCGGCGCCGCGGCCCTCTACGTCGCCAGTCCCGTCGACCTGGTGCCGGAATTCGTGCCGGTGTTCGGTTGGGCGGACGACATCCTCATGGTGATGTACGCGCTGGACAACCTGATCAATCGCGCCGGTCCCGAAGTTGTGACCGAGCACTGGGACGGCCCGGGCGACGTGCTCAAGCTGATCGAGGACGTGGTCAGCGTCAGCCGCGCTCTCATCCCGAAGCGGTTGGCCGGGGTGCTGGACCGGCTGTCGGGCTGACGCCGCAGGTCAGCCGTACCCCGAAGTCCGTACCACGTACCCCGAGGAGTCCCGGGCGGCGGTCGGTCGGAGTACGAGGTACGGGGTACGAGGTACCGGTTACCCTCCCCGCATGGCCTTTGCTGACGGCATCGCCGACTTCCGCTCCGACACGGTGACCCGCCCCACGCCCGAGATGATCGAGGCGATGGCGAACGCTCCGGTGGGGGACGACGTCTACAAGGACGACCCCACCGTCAACGCCCTCGAGGAGGAGTCGGCCGCCGCGGTGGGCAAGGAAGCCGCCCTGTACGTGCCGACGGGGACCATGGGCAACCAGTTGGCGATCCAGTACCACACCAATCCCGGCGAGGAGGTGCTGGCCCACGAGGGAAGCCACGTCAGATCCATCGAGGGTGGGGCGCCGCAGGCGTACGCCGGCGTGGGGTTCCGCACTGTTTCGGGTGAGGGCGGCCGCATCTCTCCCGACGACGTCGACGCCGCCATGGCCATGGCCGGGTTCTTCCCGAGGATCAGTCTCATGGTCTGGGAGAACACTCACAACCTCTCCGGGGGCAGAGTGATCCCGATCGAGGTCATGGAGGAGACCTCGGCCCGAGCCCGCGAGCACGGGTTGGCCGTGCACATCGACGGCGCACGCATCTTCAACGCCGTCGCCGCGTCCGGTGTGCCGGCGGAGCGCTGGGCGGCTTGCGGGGACACCATCCAGTTCTGCTTCTCGAAGGGTCTCGGTGCGCCGGTGGGGTCGATCATCTGCGGCCCCGCCGACGTCATCGCCGAGATCCGCTACCTGCGCAAGCGGATGGGCGGGGGCATGCGGCAGGCCGGTGTCATCGCGGCGGCAGCCCGGGTCGCCCTCGCCGGCCGGGAGCGTCTCGTCGAGGATCACGTCCTCGCCCGGAAGCTGGGAGAGGCTCTTGCGCATCGTTTCCCCGGCGGCGTCGACCTCGACCAGATCGAGACCAACATGGTGCGGGTGGATTTCGAAGCGCTGGGCATGGGCTGGCCGGAGGTGAAGGGCCGCCTCGAAGCCGCCGGCGTCAAGGCCAATCCGCCGATGGGCGCCTCGTGGCGTCTCGTCACCCACCGGGACGTCGACGCGGCCGACGTCGACCGCCTGGTCGGCGCCCTCTCGTAACCGGATCACAACCCAGGGAGTCGGAGTCATCGTGAGCTTTGCCGTCTTGTTCCCGGGTCAAGGGAGCCAGAAGGTCGGGATGGGAGCGGAATTGTTCGAGTCCCGCCCCGACCTGCTGGGTGACACCGCCGACGAGATCCTCGGATGGTCCCTCCGTGAGATGTGCCTCGAGGGGCCAGAGGAGGCACTGACCCGCACCGAGCACGCCCAGCCTGCCCTCTACGCCGTCTCCTACGCGCTGTGGGAGGCCTTCCGGGAGACAGTCGGCCAGGACCCGGTGGCCATGGCCGGCCACTCCCTGGGTGAGTACACGGCGCTCGCCGCGGCGGGGGCATTCGACTTCGCCACGGGTCTCCGCCTCGTCGCGGAGCGGGGGAGGGCGATGGCCGACGCCGCGGACGCCGGGCGGGGCGGGATGGCGGCGCTGATCGGCGTCAACCCCGGCGATGCGGAGAAGGTCGCCGAGGCGCGTAGGGACCAGGGCGGTCGGCTCTCGGTGGCCAATCTGAACGCACCCGGCCAGGTCGTCGTCGCGGGCGGTGAAGAGGATCTCGAATGGCTGGCGGAGAACGGCGCCGGGTACGGGGTTCGGCGCGTGATACGCCTCAACGTCGCAGGGGCGTTCCACTCCGACTTCATGGCGCCGGCCGCCGAGCGGCTCGAGGCTGCCCTCCGTGACTCGGAGATCGGCGAGCCGCAACTGCCGGTCTGGTCGAACACCACGGCGCAGCCCCACGGCACGCGTCTCGTCGAGACGCTGGTCGACCAGGTCGTCTCTCCCGTCAGGTTCGCCGAGAGCCTGGAGAACATGGCAGCCACCGGTGTGTCCACCTTCGTCCATGTGGGGCCCGGCGACGTCACCGCGGGCATGGCCCGCAAGACCCTTCCCGGCGCGCAGGTGCTGGTCGTCTCGTCGCTCGACGACATCGCCGTCGCCGTCGAGTCCATCGGTACCATGTGAGGAGCTGCCATGACGCTGACCGCTGAAATCACCGGTTGGGGCAAGTGCATGCCCCCGAACGTCCTCTCCAACCACGACCTGGAGCAGATCGTGGACACCTCCGATGAGTGGATCACCACCCGGACGGGGATCAAGGAGCGGCGGATCAGCCATGTGGAAGCCTCGGAGCTGGCGGCCGTTGCCTGTCACCGTGCCCTCGCCGCCGCCGGCAAGACCCCCGAGGACGTCGACCTCCTCCTCGTAGCCACCTGCAGTGGCGACTCGATCATCCCGTCGACGGCGAGCGTGGTCCAGAAGCACCTGCAGGCGTGGAACGCCGCAGCGATGGACCTGAACGCCGCTTGCTCGGGCTTCGTCTACGGGCTCGAGGTCGGCACCAACATGATCAAGAGCGGCGCGTACAAGACGGTTCTCGTTGTCGGCACCGAGAAGCTGCATCACCTGATCGATTTCACCGATCGCACCACATGCGTCCTCTTCGGGGACGGCGCCGGCGCAGTGGTGCTCGAACCGACCGAAGGCCCCGCCGGTGTGCTCGCCAGCGACCTGGGCATGGACGGGTCCGTGGGTCACATCCTCGAGGTCCCCGTCGACGGGACCGCGGGTGACCGCGGGCCGATCGACCCGAGGTTGTCCGGCATCTCCATGGAGGGCCAGGAGGTCTTCCGACGCGCCGTCACCAAGATGGGCGAGTCGTCCGCTCTGGCCCTCGAGAAGGCCGGTCTGAGCCTGGAAGACGTCGACCTGCTCATCCCTCACCAGGCCAACATCAGGATCATCGACGCCACCGCCCGCCGGCTCGGGGTGGACGAGTCCAAGGTGTACGTGAACATCCATTCCTACGGGAACACCTCGGCGGCGACCATTCCCGTCGCCCTCACCGAGGCCCTGGAGGAGGGGCGCATCCAGCCGGGCGACATCGTCGTCTTCACAGCGTTCGGGGGTGGTCTGACCTGGGCTTCCAGCGTCGTCCGCTGGGGTGACCGTGTCACCCCGCTCGGTGAATCCGACGTGGAACTGCCACCGCCCGACCGTGACACCATGGAGCTGCTGCAGCCCAACTTCGACTTCTTCGGCCGCCCGGAGAAGCAGGCGTGACCGACGCTGTGGACGGGCGGGTGGCCCTGGTCACCGGGGCCTCCCGGGGGCTGGGGCGATCGATGGCGATCCACCTGGCTTCCGCGGGCCATTCCGTGGTCGTCAACTACGCCTCCAACCAGTCCGCCGCCGACGAGGTGGTGGAGAAGATCCAATCCGACGGGGGTCAGGCGCTCGCCGTCAAGGCCGACGTCTCCGACCCCGAGCAGGTGGACCAACTGTTCGCCGCGGCCGAGGAGGCGTTCGGGCCCGTCGGGATCCTGGTCAACAACGCAGGGATCACCCGGGACGGGTTGCTGTTGCGGATGTCGGTCGAGGACTTCGACACGGTCATCGCCACCAACCTCCGGTCGGCCTTTCTCTGCACCAAGGCCGCCCTGAGAGGCATGGTTCGGGCCCGCTGGGGAAGGGTGATCAACATCGCCTCGGTGGCCGGGATCAGCGGGAACGTCGGTCAGGCGAACTACTCGGCGTCGAAGGCGGGGCTCATCGGCTTCACGAAGTCCGTGGCCAAGGAGGTGGGATCCCGGGGTATCACCGCCAACGTGGTGGCGCCGGGGTTCATCGCCACCGACCTGACCGATCAGTTGTCGGACGAGGTCAAAGAAGCCGCAGTCGCGGCCATCACGATGGGTCGGTTCGGGGCCGCCGACGAGGTCGCACCGATGGTGACGTTCCTCGCTTCGGACGCTGCGTCCTACATAACCGGCCAGGTGATAGCCGTCGACGGCGGTGTCGCGCTGTAAGTTGCCCTGCGCAACTGCCCTTTCACAGGAGGAGAGCAAATGGACAGAGAGCAAGTCGCCGAGCGTCTGGTGAACGTGCTCGTCAGCGAGTTGGGTCTGGACGCCGAGAAGATCAACGACGAGGCCCACTTCGAGGAGGACCTCGACGTGGACAGCCTCGGGGTCGTCGAGCTTCTGATGGCCCTCGAGGACGAGTTCGACGTCAAGATCCCGGACGAGGAGGCAGAGTCGATCATGACCGTCGGCCAGGCCATCGACCTCGTCCATTCCAAGCTGAACTCCTGAACCACTCATGAGTGATCGCCGCCGGGTGGTCGTCACCGGGATGGGGGCGATCACCCCCGTCGGCCTGGACGTCACCGCGACCTGGAAGTCGGTCACGTCCGGTGTGTCCGGCGTCGGGCCGATAACTCTCTTCGACGCGGGCGACTACCGGACCCAGATCGCCGCCGAGGTGTCGGATTGGGACCCTTCGGCTCACTTCGACGCCAAGGAGTTGCGGCGACTCGATCGCTTCTCGGAGTTCTTCATCGTCGCTGCCCGGCAGGCGATTGCCCACGCCGGGCTCGAATTCACCACCGACGAGGATCTCGCCTCCCGGGCCGGTGTCATGGTCGGCGCCGGCTTCGGCGGGATGGGGGCGTTCATCGAGGAGATCACGACCCTCGTCGAGAGGGGCCCCGACCGCGTCAGCCCCACTGGTGTCCCGAGGATCATCCCCAACATGGCGGCGGGTCTCGTCTCGATCGAGCACAACCTGACAGGCCCCGTCTCGTGTGTCGTCACCGCCTGCAGTGCTTCCGCCAACGCCATTGGCGACGCCGCGGAGATCATCCGTCGGGGCGCCGCCGACGTGATGGTGGCCGGAGGGGCGGAGGCCTCGATCACCACCTTCGGCATCGCCACGTTCGCACAGGCACGCGCCATGTCGACCCGCAACGACGATCCTCAGGGGGCGTCACGCCCGTTCGACGCCGACCGGGACGGGTTCGTAATGGGTGAGGGCGGGGGAGTGCTCATCCTGGAGAGCCTGGAGCACGCCCGGGCCAGGGGAGCGGAGATCTACGCCGAGGTGACGGGGTACGGGATGTCCGCCGACGCCTATCACATCACGCTTCCGAAGCCGGGCGGCACGGGCGCGGCCAAGGCCATGAAGGCGGCGCTCGAGGATGCCCGCCTCGACCCGTCGGATATCGGCTACATCAACGCCCACGGCACGTCGACACCGGCCAACGACTCCACCGAGACCGCCGCCATCAAGATCGCCATGGGTGACGCCGCCTACGGCATCCCCGTCTCGTCGACGAAGTCGATGACCGGTCACATCCTGGGGGGTGCGGGCGCAGTCGAGGCGATCATCGCCATCGAGGCGATGCGTCACGGGGTGCTCCCGCCGACGATCAACTACACGACCCCCGATCCCGAGTGCGACCTCGACTACGTGCCCAACGAGGCCAGGGAGGCCGAGATGCGCCATGTCATGTCCAACTCGTTCGGGTTCGGCGGGCACAACGCCACATTGATCTTCTCGGCCCTGTAGGGCCGAGAAGATGTGTGCAGCGACTAGCTGCGCTCGTTCTGCTGACGCCACTCCGCCAGCGACCGGAACACCAGCGCCAGCAGCAGCATCACGCCGATGGTGACGGCGACGAAGGTCACCACGGCCACCACGCCGCCCAGGACGGTGCAGGAGCGGGCCTCCTGACGGCAGCTGACCGTCGTCACCATCCAGCCCAGTGCTCCGCCCAGGAGGCCCGTGACGAGCGCCGGGATGGCGATCCACGGGTTGGGGCGCCGTCTCACGACTTCCTCCGGCCCCGGTCGTCGAGACCGGCTGCATCGAGGATCTCCGGCGGGGCGAGCTCGGGAGGTATCGGGAAGGTCGATCCGACCGTGCGCGGGGGATGGAAGGCTGCCTTGGCCGAGGGGTGCCAGGCGAGGGCCAGGTTCCCGGCGACGAGGACGACCGTGACGATGACGGCGGGGAGGTCCATGAAGGGCGTCAGGGCGAGCGCCAGGACCGGCCAGACGACCCGGGCGACGACGAGACCACCGAAGATCACCCGGGAGTAGAGGAAGGCGGCGAGCAGGGCGCTGAGAGCCACCGTGGTCACCGCCCAGGCCTCACCGGAGGCCGTCAGGCCCAGCGCAACCGGGGCGCAGAGCTGGAGCAGGGGGAGCAGCACCGCCTGCGTGGGCGGCCCCGTTGCCGACGGGAGCTTGCGGATGCGGCCCTGAAGCGAGACGAGACCTGCCGCAGACAGGGCGGTCACCGCCAGCGCGACGACCCATGCCGTGTCGATGGGGCGGACCACCGCCAGGGCGCCGCCGACGGCCACCACGAGCCATCCGAGCCGGTGGGCCCAGCGGGCGCCCAGCACCACGAGGCCCGTGGTGGAGGTGGTGGCCATGAGCAGGAGGCCGATCCCGACGAGAAGCGCCGACGGGACGGCGGGGAGGGGATCGGGGCTGACGACCAGGGCGATCGTCCATGCCAGGGCCGCGGCCAGCGGCGCCAGGGCGGCTAGGGGCGGTCTCACGACGCCGAGTCTGGCACGCTTCAGGCGGGAGAAGGAGTCGGGTCCTCCGACGGGACGACCCTGAGATCGGACTTCTCACCGAAGCGAGGCGACTCGGCCGGGGTCCAGGTCGTCTCCTCCTTCCAGGAGGGGCCCGGGCGCAGTGTGATTACGGTGCCCGGCGCCGGGAGATCCTCATGGAATCGATTCCGGTCGGAGCCGACCAACCGCAGCCTGGCGGCCTGCATCGAGTCCTTGTGCGTCACGATGACGACGTCGCCGTGGGGGTGGGTCTCATCGAGGCGGCGCGCCACGGCGGTGACCCGGTCGGCTACCTCGGTCAGCGTCTCGTCGACGAAGTCGATGGCCCATGGATCGGCGAGGTAGGCCTCGAGCTCACCGGGGAAGGTGCTGGAGATGTGGGGCCATGGATGGCCTTCCCACCGGCCGAGAAGCCCCCAGTCGCGCAGGTCTTCGTCGACGCGGACGGGGACGGCCGAGCGAGCTGCGATCTCCTCAGCGGTCCGGAGCGCCGGTTCCAGGGGTGACGACCAGATGGCGACGACGGCCCGGGGGCCGAGATAACGGCCCACGCGACGGGCCTGTTCCACGCCGTGGGGCGAGAGACCGAAGCCGGGCGTGGAGCCGACCACGAGGTTGTGCGGGTTGTCGACCTCGGCGTGGTGGACGAGATGGACGAGAACTGCCATGCGGTCAGTTTGGCCCTTCATGTCCCGATTGCCCGGTAACTTCGGCGGCGTGTGGACCGAACCGATCCTCCACGTCGACATGGATTCCTTCTTCGTCGAGGTGGAGCGGCTCGACGATCCTTCGCTACGCGGCATCCCGGTGGCGGTGGGCGGGACAGGCCCGCGCGGGGTCATCGCCAGCGCTTCGTATGAGGCCCGCCGGTTCGGCGTCCGGTCGGCACAGCCCACCGCGATTGCTCTCGAGCTCTGCCCCGAACTGAAGGTGGTCCCACCCTCTCACGGCAAGTACGGGGAGGTGTCGGTCCGGGTGTTCGAGGTGTTCCGGGACTTCACCCCCCTCGTCGAAGGTCTCAGCGTCGACGAAGCGTTTCTCGACGTGTCCGGTCTCCGGCGCCACTTTCCCTCGCCGGTGGAGGTGGCCCGCGCCATCCGAGCCGAGATCCGGGCCCGTGTCGGCTTGCCCGCTTCCGTGGGTGTGGCCGCCTCCAAGCTGGTGGCGAAGCTGGCCAGCCAGGCCGCCAAGCCCGACGGCATCCGGCACATCCCCGCCAGCGAGCAGATCGAGTTCCTGCATGCTCTCCCGGCCAAGGCCCTTCCCGGCGTGGGACCCGCCACCGCCGCAGCCCTGGAGCGTCTCGGTGTCGAGAGTGTCGCCGACCTCGCCGCGACACCCGAGCGGGCGCTGGCTGCTTCGGTCGGCCCGGCCATGGCGCATCAGCTCGTCGAGCTGGCCAACGGCTTCGATCGGAGAGAGGTCGAGCCCGATCACAAGGCGAAGTCCGTGTCGGTGGAGGAGACGTACGACACCGATCTGGCGGGCAAGGAGGTGCTGGTTGCGGCGGTCGCCGATCACGCCCTCCGTCTCGCCCACCGAATGCGTCGTGCCGGTCTCGTCGGGCGCACCGTCACCCTGAAGGTGCGGTACGAGGACTTCGAGACGCTGACCCGGAGTCGCACACTTTCCGCTCCGACCAACTCCGCCCGCCAGATCTCGGCCGTGGCGAGGGCCTTGCTCGACGAGTTGGCGCCTACCCGGCCCGTGCGGCTCATCGGGCTCGGCGCCTCCTCTCTGGAGCAGGCAGACGCGCCCCGTCAGCTGGGGTTCGAGGAGGACGGCTGGTCGAAGGTCGAGGACGTCGTGTTCGAGGTCAGGGAGCGGTACGGAGAGGGGGCGATCCGGCCCGGTGGCGGCATGGGAGATCGCGGGTGAGAACCACTGTCACCTGTACTCGCGTCGGGTGTAGAGTTGGCGTTGGGCCCAACCCAACGGACCGGTGGACATGCCTCTAGACGACAAGGAACAGAGGATCCTGGCGGAGATCGAGCGCCAGTTCTACGAAGAGGATCCGGAGCTCGCCCGCGCCGTGCAGAGAGTGCAACGGCCCATCCGCTTCGGTGTTCGCCTCTCCACGATCGGAATCCTCCTCGGCCTCGCCATCATCGTCGCCTATCTGTCGGTGACGCCGGTGGCGGCTGCCGGGTTCCTCATCGTCGTTCTCTCGGCCACGGCTCTGGTCAACGCCCTCCGCTTCCGCGGATGGGGCGAGCGCGATCTCGAGCGGGTCGAGGAGTACGAAGAATTCGACGACTGACGCAGTAGTCGAACCGGCTGCCACGGTCTCCCGCGAGTTGGCTAATGTTCCGGCCCCCCGCTCCTGGCGGGCATGCGACAAGGGGCGGACCACGCATCGGTCCGCGGCACGGAGATCTTTGGGAGTAGGACATTGGAGCAGGCGTTTACCGCCGAACAGGCGAGTCGGCTGAGCGGATGCACACACCATCAACTTCGGTATTGGGATCGGGTCGGGTTGGTCAGCCCGTCGATCCAGAGCTCAGGGGGTCGCCCGGGTGTCAGGCGTCTCTACTCGTTCCGTGACCTGGTCGCCCTGAGGGTCGTCCGCAGCCTCCTCGACAACGGCATGTCGCTGCAGCGCGTCCGCCGCGCCTGGGAGTACCTCCGACGCGAGGGTGCGATGGACGAGCACCTCGCCCAGGTGAAGCTGGTCACCGACGGTGTCTCGATCTTCCGGGTGAGCCACGACGACGGCGAGCTCCTCGACGCCCTCAGGGAGGGTCAGCTGGCCTTCTTCGTGGCGATCGACGAGATCGCCCGGGACGTCGAAGAGGACGTCACCTATTTCGAGCTCGACCGGACCCAGTTCCTCGAGATGCTCCGCCGCGTCGAAGACGACGTGCGCGAGGAGCAGGCCACCGGAACTTGAGGCATCCGGGGTACTGCCTACTTCAGCAGTGACTTCGGGTTGAGCGCCGCCAGCGCCCGCCTGCGGCCGTCGTAGCGGTTCTGCAACCACCACTCCAGCTCCAGGATCTCGGCCTGGCTCAGGGTGGTCTGCTTTCCGCCATAGACCGCCCGGGCGTACCCGCGGGCCAGCGGCATCAGGGCCGAGCCCCTTTCTTCCGCCCACTCGATCGGGGTCAGCGTCTCGACGACCGGGTCGCCAAGGTCGGTGAGCCGATCGACCAACTCGTCCCATAGGGCGGTGATGTCGCCGTTGCGGGCCCGCTCGAGGCGACGCCTCCGTCTCAGCCTCTTGAACATCGGGATGGCGCCGGCGAGCAGGGCGAGGATCGGGACGGCGATCCACCAGCTGACACCGTCACCCTGCCCGGGGACATTGGTTCCGCCGCCTTCGAACGGGGGAAGGGGGTCGTCGATGAAGCCCGGGTCTTCGGGATCGGGGCCGACCGTACCCGGCTGCGGCCCCTCCACCGGCGGGAGGACCTCTTCCGGAGCGAAGTCCGCAGTCATGCTCGGAGGCAGGGCCTCACCGCGGGGCGTGGGGTCGAAGCGCACCCATCCGAATCCGTCCATCCACATCTCCACCCAGGCGTGGGCGTTGGTGTCGCGGACCTCGATGACCTCGATCCCGTCGGCCTCGGTGACCCGGCCCGGGGTGAAGCCCCAGACGACACGGGTGGGGATCCCGAGGATCCGGCCGAGGACGCCCATGGCCGCCGCGAACTGCTCGCAGTACCCGGTCCGGTAGTTCTGGCTGGTTGCATCGTTCAGCCACGAGTCGAGGACCAGGGAGCCGTGACCCGTGGTCACCGTCTGCGAGTAGGTGAACTCGCCCGAGTCCCGGAACCAGTGCTGGAGCATCCAGGCCCGCTCGAAGTCGGTGGTGGCGCCCCGTGTCACTCGACGCGCCGTCGCCACCAGCGTGCCCGGCATGTTCCGTGGGAGCTGGAGGAAGCGATCGATGTCGGGGGGCCGGGTGGTGTCTCCGGGGGGTGCCCCCGGTTCGGCCGAGAAGAGCCCCCGTTCCGCCGCTCCCGCGAAGAGGGGGCTGAGTTGGCCGTCGGGGCCGGTGGCGAGGGCGCCGAGGTCGGCCTCCACCAGAGGCATCGAGGTCTCCACCTGATAGTTGTCGTCGGGCGCGATGCCAACGGCGCGGAACAGGGCGCCGTCCCGCCCGAAACGGATCTCACCCGGCTCGATCGTCTTCTCACCGGAGATCTCGTGGAGGGCCACCGGTTCGCCGGCCGTGGGCAGGAGGGCGCCGCCCAAGCGGGAGATGTAGACCCGCTGGAGGATCGGGGCCTTCGAGCCCCGGTAGGTGTGAGCGGGATCTCCGAGTGGACCGGTGGTGGCGAGACGGGTCTGTGAGTTGCCCCGTCTCCACGACACCCCGTCGAAGAGGTCGAGAGTCTCCATGCGCCAGTAGATCTGGTTGGCGGGCGGTGCGCCGGGACCGAGGGTCGCCCGGAACAAGAGAGCGTTCTCGCGGCTGATCAGACGCTGCCGGAGGTCGACGAAGCGGTCGAAGACGATGTTGCCGCCCAATCCGTCGCCGATGCCGCCGGTCCCCGATTGCCACGGGAGGTTCCCGTACTCGGAGACGAGACCCATGGCGTTGGTGGTGGCGGCGATCGACATGACCCCGACCAGCGCCGCCATCATGAACGCGGCCCGTGGCGACGAGTGGGGGAGCGGGAGACCGGAGCGATCCCGGGCCCGGCCCATTCCCTCGCCCCTGTCGAGGACTATGCCGGCGAGGGCGAGGCCGATCACCACCGCGGTGGCGACCATCCAGGAGATCCCGGCGGGCTGACGGTCGAGCACGGCGAACTGGAGGTACACGGCGCCCGCGGGCACCAGCATCACACCCACGCGGCCCGTCACGGCGCCCTGGGCGAACAGGCCACCCAGCACCCAGAAGAGGGCGGACAGGATGGCCACCAGTCCGGGGAGCGGGACGACCGGCGCGACGCCCGAGCGAATGGTCCGGAAGGCCTCCTCCAGTGCCGCGGTGAGCCCGGGGAGTGTGGAGCTCGTCGGAATCACCCCGTACACGAGTGTCTCCGGCACCGCCACCCTGAGGAAGACCACGGCGGCGCCGAGCAGGAAGATGACCTGGGACCAGGTCTGGCCGGGATCGACCTGACGGAGGAGCCACCAGACGACACCTCCCAGGAGGGCAGCTGCGATCACGATCAGATGCCACTGGATGTGGCCCTCTCCGAACTGCACGAGACGGCCCGTCCTCGAGACGATCATCCCGAGGATGACGAGGCCCGCTAGCTGGCTGAGACGTCTGCCCATGTCGCTCTCATCGTCTTGAGCCATTCCGGGGCCCACCGGGCACCCGGGTCGACGACCACGGTGGCCGCACCCACCCGGTGGAACCCGATCACGGTCTGGGGTGTGGTCGACGAGACGCTCATCAACACGGTGTTGCCATAGTCGGGGGCGAGGAGTCGCTGCACGGCGAGCATCTCGCGGTCGGGAACGCCGGTGACGAGGACGAGCGCCCCGCCGCCGCCCCTGTGGCGGATGCGCGTGGCGACGGCGCGGAGGTCGATCGACGGGTCCGGCTGCACGACCGCGAGGCGCTCCATGATCACCGAGTACTTGGAAGCGTCGAGCGTGTTGGCATCGCCGGCCCAGAAGTCGGCGTCGAAGCCGGTGCGGACAAGGTGGTCGACCACGCTGGCGGCCCCGGACACCGCGGTCTCGAAGGCCTGCTCCGACTCGTAGGCCGACTCCCGGACGTCGAGGAGGACCAGCGCCCTCGACTGCCAGGGTGTCTCCAGCTGACGGATCATCAGTTCGTCGGTCTTGGCGACCGACGGCCAGTGGATCCGTCGCAGGTCGTCGCCCCGGTTGTACTCGCGCAGGGTGTAGAAGTCCTCACCACCGCGCTGGCTGTGTTCCGGGCGGGAGGCATGGACCAGCGGGTCACGGCCGCGGGTCTGCGGGAAGCCACTGAGTCGCTCCACGGCCGGGTACACGACCAGACGGTCGACGGACGAGTCGGCCACGGCGACCTCGGCGAGCCCGAGGGGGTCGCCGGCGTGTCCCCTGGCCGGCCCGACCTTGTAGACGCCCCGCGGGCTGCAGGTCACCCGGTACGACGCGCTCGCTCTCTCGCCCCCGGCGAGCCGGGCGGTCTCGAAGCCGGCGACGCCCAGCTTGTCCACCTCGTCGAACATCGTCAGGTGGGGGACCGGACGACGCGTCCGGTTGTCCACGAACAAGGTGACCATCGTCGTGTCGCCGTCGTGGACCGCAGGCGAGCCGATCCGGCGGGAGATCTCCACCACCGGCCGGTGTAGACGCACATAGGCGAGGGCCGCCAGCGGGGCGAGCACGAGGAAGACGCCGACGAGCAGCAGTTCCGGGTCTCCGAATGTCCACCAGAGGATGAAGAAGGCGCTTCCTGCTCCGAGGAGGGCCCAGCCCCTGGCGCTGGGCATCAGGTGGCGATGCGGGAAGCGGTCCCCGGCACCCGGAGGCGCCCGAGGATCCCGGTGACGATCTCGGCGACTGTCTCGCCCCTCATCTGGGCCTCCGGCCGCAGCGTGATGCGGTGCTCCAGGACCGGGATCGCCAGGTCCTTGATGTCGTCGGGCATCACGTAGTCACGTCCCTGGGCGGCGGCCCGGGCCCGGGCGAGACGCTGCAGGAACAGCGCGGAGCGGGGCGAAGCGCCCAGCATCACGTCGGGATGCTGACGGGTGGCTCCGACCAGGTCGATGATGTAGTTCTTCACGGCATTGGCGACCGTGACGTTCTGTGCCGTCACGATCAGCTCCCTGACGTCGTCGAGGGTCGCCACGGGCTCGAGATCGAGGAAGGTCGACCGCACTCCGTGGGTGTCCAGCATCTCCAGCTCCTTGGACCGGTCGGGGTAGCCGATGACCACCCGCATCATGAACCGGTCGAGCTGCGCCTCGGGAAGGGGATAGGTGCCCTCGTGCTCCAGGGGGTTCTGCGTCGCCACCACCATGAAGGGGAGTGGCACGGGCCTCGTCACCCCATCCGAAGTGACCTGACGCTCCTCCATGGCCTCGAGCAGGGCAGACTGTGTCTTCGGGCTGGCGCGGTTGATCTCGTCACCCACGACGATGTTGGCGAAGATCGGGCCCGGTTTGAACTCGAACTCCCGCCGGTCCCGGTCATAGACGCTGATGCCGGTGACGTCCGAGGGCAGCAGGTCGGGAGTGAACTGGATCCGGTTGAACGCGCCGTCGATCGACCGCGCGATGGATTTGGCGAGATGGGTCTTCCCGACCCCGGGGACGTCCTCCACGAGAACATGGCCCTCGGCGACGAGAGCCAGCAACACGAGCTCGACGACCTCGCGTTTGCCCTGGATGACGGTCTCCACGTTGGAGGCGATTCGGTTGAAACGCTCTCCGAAGCGCTCGATTCGATCGGTCAAGCAGCGACCTCCGCTGGGGATTTCTCCGCGACTGTACCCAGGAATCGATTTTCTTGGGGCTAGTCTTTCACCCCAAGGGCACATCTTTGGGAGGGCTTTTGTTCAAGTTGGGGCTAGGCGGCCTTGCCCGGTCGCTGCTGGGGAAACCCGGTCTGTGGGGGGAAGCAATACGTGCCGCGCTCTCGGTCCGTCGCAAGGGCCGTCTCGGTCCATCTCGGGCCTATCTGAGGTGGCGGAGTCAGACCGCCTACGGCGAGGCGATCGCCGTCCCGGCGAATGACTTCGTCGACTACCTCGAGTGGCGCAAGCGGATGAGGGGTCTGCGATGACTCCCCCCGGTCTGACCAGCAGGATCGAGGAGATACCCGGCGTCGCGTCCGTCACCGTCGACCTCACCGAAGAGGGCGGCGGAATCAACATCCGTCTCGTTCCCGGTGCCGACGAGGCAGGGGTCATGGAGCGGATCCATCAGATCCTCGTCGCCTACGGTGTCCGCTCGTCGCGTCCCCAGACCGTGGAGGAAGCGCTGCCCGAGCCATCCGACGGGCCGCCGGAGCTGCGTGGCCTCGGCGTCAAAGTCCGTCTGGTGCCTCTCGAGAAGGGGGCCCGGGTCGAGGTCGAAGGCGAGAACGTCCGATCCCACCGCGTGGTCGCGGCCAATCCGCGCTCCATCGCCCAGGGCATGGCCGACGCCTGGTGCCGCGTGATCGGGAAGGTCCCGATCGAGGTGGTCGGGGCGTCGATCGCCGATGACGGTCTGCTCAAGGTGCGAGCCTTCGACGGCGAGATCGAACGTGTCGGCACCGCCATGGTCTCCCTGGGATGGGAGCGCGCCCTGACCCTCGCCGTGGGCAGGGCCATGGGGCTCATCGCCGTCTCCGACTGAACCCCGCGCCGAATGCCCCCGTCAGAAGCGGGATCGGTCACTACGCTTCGAGTCGGTAGGACGGTCTGAGATGACAGGCGCATTGGTGCTGAACGCCAGCTACGAGCCGCTCTCCGTCGTCAATGTGCGACGGGCGATCGTCCTCGTCCTGGCCGAGAAGGCTTCGGTGGTGGTGCCCCGCTCCGAGGTCTGGGCGTCCGAGCATCTCTCGGTCCAGGTGCCATCCGTGGTCAAGCTGAACCGGTTCGTCAAGGTTCCCTACCGGCACAGCGTCCCCGTGACCCGTCGGGCCGTGTTCGGCCGCGACGGCTACCGCTGCCAGTACTGCGGCGGGCCCGCTGAGTCGATCGATCACGTGACGCCCCGGTCCAGGGGAGGGGCCCACGTCTGGGAGAACGTGGTGGCGGCCTGTCGGGCCTGCAACCTCCGGAAGGGAAACCGTACGCCGGGGGAGGTCGGGTTCGTCCTTCGCACCAAGCCGACGCCACCGAGACGCTTCGCCTGGATCTACGCGGCCACGGGGTTCCAGGTCGATCCGGACTGGACACCGTTCCTGCTGCCCGAGTCGGCCTAACCCCTACCCCCACTTCGTGGGGGACTGATCCTTGGCTACCCCCGCTCTCCCGGTTTGTCCCCCTGAGCGATAGCGAAGGGGGAAGGTCCCTGCCGCCAAACGGAGTGAGGCGGGAGGTAGGGGGCAGTCGTTCCCACCCCTTTGTCCCCCTGAGCGATAGCGAAGGGGGAAGGGGTCCCCGCTGCGCAGCAGTTTCTCCGGTTTGTCCCCTGAGCGATAGCGAAGGGGGAAGGTCCCTGCCGCCGAACGGCGTGAGGCGGGAGGTAGGGGGCAGTCGTTCCAACCAACCAGGCGTTTCGCGCGGCGATTCAGCTACCCCCTGACCCTCTGATCCCCTTGTGGGGTGGTGGGGGTCAGGGGGTTTTGTTGTGGGGTAAAGGGGTTGACAAGTGGGGGGAAGTGGGGCATAGTGGCGCAATCTCCCTGAGGGAGCCGAAGTGAGGACGGACGGACGGCAGTGTTTCTCGGCGAGTACTTCCACACGCTGGATGAGAAGGGGAGGGTGGTTCTGCCCTCTCCCTTTCGACGTCAGCTCGCCGAAGGCTGCGTCGTGGCCAAGGGTCGGGACGGTCAGCTGATGGTCCACCGCACCGAGGACTTCGCCCGCATGGCCGAGGACGTGGTGGCCGGACCCCAAAACCGGCGCACGCGGATGCTCGCCCGGACGATGTTCGCCGGCGCCGACCAGCAGGACCTCGACAAGTCGGGGCGTCTGTTGGTCAAGCCCGATCTCCGTGACTTCGGCGGCTTCCAGACCGGGAGCGAGATCGTCGTCATTGGTGTCTTCGACCACATCGAACTGTGGGAGAAGGACCGATACCTCGAGGACCGTGAGGCCGGTGACCAGACCTATGTCGACGAAGACGAGTGAAAAGAAGAGGGCTTGGCCCATCGCCAGCCCCCCGGAACCAATTGGAACGCCCCTGACTCCGCCCGCTTTCAGTTGGTACCAGCGCCCGGGGGGCTGGCAATGGCCCAGGACCCACGCCAGGAATATCACCGACCCGTCCTCGTGGACGAGGTGGTCGGGTTGATCGCTCCCACCATGCCCGGTCTCGTGGTCGACGCCACGTTCGGTGGTGGCGGTCACACTCGTCGACTCCTGGAGGAGTTCGGCGATCGGGTGCGCGTGGTCGCCATCGACCGTGATCCCGACGCCCTCGCCAGGGCTGCCGATCTCGGTATCGACGCCGTCCAGGGCAACTTCGCCGATCTCGAGGAGATGGTCAGCTCGGTGACGGACGAGGCACCGACCGCGGTCCTCTTCGACTTCGGTGTGTCCTCACATCAGGTCGACACCGCCGAGCGCGGCTTCTCCTATCGCCACGACGGCCCCCTGGACATGCGGATGGGCCCCGACGCCCCCTACACCGCCGCGGAGATCGTCAACGAATGGCCCGAGGCCGAACTGGCCCGGATCATCCGCCGCTATGGCGAGGAGCCCCAGGCCGGGCGCATCGCTTCCGCCATCGTCACCAATCGACCTTTCGAGACCACCGGCCAGTTGTCCACCGTCATCGCCGCGGCCGTGCCCCCGCGCCGGGCAGGACATCCTGCCCGGCGCACCTTTCAGGCGCTCCGCATCGCCGTGAACGGCGAGATCGAGGCGGTGGAAGCCGGTCTGGAGCAGGCCATCTCGATGGTGCGTCCGGGTGGCCGGATCGTGGCCATCTCATACCACTCCCTCGAGGACCGGGTCGTGAAGCAGCGCTTCGCCCGGGGGGCCACCGGCTGTGTCTGCCCGCCTGGTCTCCCCGTGTGCGCATGCGGCCGGGCCGCCGAGCTCCGGGTCCTAACCCGCAAGCCCGTCAAGCCGTCCCCGGCCGAGGTGGCCGGGAACCGCCGGGCGCGCTCGGCGGTGCTCCGCGCTGCGGAAAAGGTGGCCGCATGACCGCGGTAGTCAACCCTCAGCACCGCACCGACCCCCGCAGCATCAGGGTCGTCCGAGGGAAGAAGGCCCGTCGACCTGCCCTCGGGCCGTGGGTGATCGTGGCGATCATCGCCATCACCGGTTTCCTGGGTCTCGGCATCACCCAGACCAGCCTGGACCGGGCCGCCTTCGAGCTGGCCGAGCTGGAGAAGGCCATCGCCAGGGAAGAGGCCCGCAACCTGGACTTGAACCTGGAGATCGCGCGGCTGGAGAGCCCCGCACGGATCGCACCTCTCGCCGAGGAGATGGGGCTCGTGTTGCCGGACACGACCAAGGAGCTCCTCGTCGACCTCGATCAGGAACTCCCGGTTTTCGCCGAGGCGGAAAGAGGGGAGAGCAATCAATGAGCACCCGAGAACGCGCTGGGTTCGGGCTGCCTGAAGGGGCCTTGCCCCTCCGGGAGTTCAGCCGGAGGGACGAAGGCCGTGCCATCTGACCCCAAGCCCAGAATCGCCAAGATCCGGCTCGCCATCGTCGGCGTCTTCGTCGTCCTGGCGTGGCTCGGGATGGGTTATCGGCTCTTCCACATCCAGGTGCTCGCCGCGCCGGACCTTGCCAAGCAGGGTCTGGAACAGCGCCTCGTCGAGCGTGACCTGGCTCCGCAGCGCGGCAAGATCTTCGATCGAAACGGCGAGATCCTCGCCCTCACCGTCGACTCCCAGAGCCTGTTCGCCGTCCCGGAGCAGGTGGTGGAGCCGCTCTGGGTGGCCCAGCAGATCGGGGGGCTGCTCGGCGTGGACACCGACGCCCTGTACGAGCGGCTGACCACCGGCAAGAACTTCGTCTACATCAAGCGACAGGTCGACAAGGCGACGGCGCAGCAGGTCCTCGACCTCGAGGTCCCGGGCGTCTACGCCCATCCCGAGCCCACGCGCGTCTACCCGGCGGGGGCTACCGCGTCACACGTCACGGGATTCGTCGACATAGACGGCGTCGGCCGCGAGGGCCTGGAGCTCGTCTACAACGACGCACTCACCGGCATCCCCGGCAAAGCCGTGTTCGAGCGGGGCCTCGACGGCACCCCGATCCTGCAGGGAATCTCGGACATCGTGCCGGCGACACCCGGCGTGGATCTCCACACGACGATCGACCTGCCGCTCCAGTATCAGGCGCAGAACGCCTGCATGGAGGCGGTGGAGACCACAGGCGCCGACTCGTGCTGGGTGGTGGCGCTGCACGTCGAGACCGGCGAAGTCCTGGCCATGACCGGCGCCCCGGTCTTCGATCCCCAGACCCGGCGCACCCTCGACCCGGCCTGCGACGAATCCGAGGATCCGGCCACCTGCCGCGCCTTCCGCAACTTCATCGTCCGCGGCATCTACGAGCCCGGCTCGACCCAGAAGCTGATCACCGTCGCGGCGGCCCTGGAGGAGAAGGAAGTCGACATCGGCACGGTCATCCCGGATGTCGCCGACGAGCTCGAGCTGAAGCCCGGTGCCTGTGAGGACGAGGACGACGACGTCTACGGGTGCTACCGGGACTTCTCCAATCACGACACGATGGACATGACCGTGGCCGACATCTTCGCCCAGTCGTCCAACATCGGGACGATCAAGATCGGCGAGAAGCTCGGCCAGCGCCGGCTCGTCCAGTACATCGAGGCGTTCGGTCTCGGTACCCGCACGGGTGTGGACTACACGGCCGAGGCCGCCGGGCTCCTCAACTTCGAGGCCGGCTGTGACATCTGCTGGGCCTCGGCGTCCATCGGCTACTCCGTGGCGGCGACGCCTCTCCAGATGGCTGCGGCCTACGCCGCCGTCGGCAACGACGGGATGTGGATCAGCCCGCACCTGGTGGCGGCCAAGGCCGACGTGGACGGCGAGACCGAAGTGGCCGCCGTGACGACACGCCAGGTGGTGTCGCCCACGACCGCCCGTCTGATGCGCGACCTGCTCGCCCGGGCCGTGGACGAGGGCACCGGCATCCAGGGAAGCGTCGAGAACTATCGGGTGGGTGGCAAGACCGGCACCGCCAACCGTCTAGGAGACGACGGCCGGTACACCGACGAGACACGAGCCTCGTTCGTGGGCATGGCGCCGATCTCGGACCCGAAGGTCGTGGTGGCGGTGGTCATCGACAACCCGTCCCACGAGTACCGCACCGGCGGTCTGGCGGCGGCGCCGGTGTTCGCCCAGGTGATGGAGCAGGCCCTCCATCGGCTCGGAGTGACCCCCGACAATGGCGGGTAGCACGGTCGGAGATCTGGCCCGGGCCGTCGGAGGTCAACTCCAGGGGGACCCGACCGTCGCGGTGATCGACGTCGTCCACGACTCCCGGGATGCCGGGCCGGGCAAGCTCTTCGCGGCCCTGGTGGGCTCCCGGGTCGACGGTCACGACCTCGTGCCCGTCGCCGTCGACGCCGGGGCGGCTGCCGTGTGCGTCTCCCGTCCGGTGGACACGACGGTGCCTTCGATTCGCGTCGAAGACACGAGACGGGCCCTCGGCCCCCTCGCCGCCGAAGTGCACGGTCACCCGTCTCACTCGCTGGCGGTGGTCGGCGTCACCGGGACCAACGGCAAGACCACGGTCACGCACTACGTGGAGGCCATCGCCGCGGCCGCAGGGTGGAACCCGGGGCTGGTGGGGACCATCGGCGCCCGTGTCGCGGGCGAGCGCGTCGAGTTGGGGCACACCACGCCGGAGGCGACCACCTTTCAGCGTCTCCTCGCCCGCATGCGCGACGAGGGCTGCCGTCTGGTCGCCACCGAGGTGTCCTCTCACGCACTGGTCATGGGGCGTGTGGCTGCCACCCGATTCGAGGTGGCGGCGTTCACCAACCTCTCACAGGACCACCTGGATTTCCACGGTGACATGGCCTCGTACCTGGCCGCCAAGCAGACGTTGTTCACCGACTACGAGGTCGGCTCCGCCGTGGTCAACATCGACGACCCTGCCGGAGCCGGTATCGCCGCCCGAACGGTGGTCCCGACGGTGCGGGTGGGCCAGGGCGGTGAGGCGTACGCCGCGGATGTCACACCGGGCCCTTCCGGTGCGTCCTTCCGCATCGTCACACCATGGGGGAGTGCCGACGTGACCGTCCCCGTCTGGGGGCGTTTCAACGTCGACAACGCGGTGATGGCCGCCGTCTGTTGCCTCGCCGCGGGAATCCCCTTCGAGGACGTGGTTGGCGCACTCGGGGAACTTCCCGTGGTCCCCGGGCGCTTCCAGCAGGTGTCCGGTGACGACCCGGTCTCCGTTTTCGTGGATTACGCCCATACCCCCGCCGGCATGACACAGGTCATTGCGACCGCACGGGAGTTCGCACCGGGGCGCGTGATCGCCGTCGGTGGTGCCGGCGGAGACCGCGACCGGGAGAAGCGGCCGATGATGGGCCTGGCCCTGGCCGAGGCGGACCTCGCAGTGGTCACCAGCGACAACCCGCGCTCCGAGGATCCGGCGACGATCGTCGAGGAAGTGGCTGCCGGGATCCCCGAAGGTGCCAGCCACGTTCGGGTGGTCGAGCGGGCTGATGCGATCCGGTACGCGCTCTCTGAGGCCCGACCCGGGGACGTCGTCCTCATTCTGGGCCGGGGACACGAGCCGTATCAGCAGTTCGCCGATCACCAGGTCGACTTCGACGACCGGGAGGTGGTCCGGGGGATCCTCGCGGAGCTGCGCGGCGACTCCGGATACGGCCAGGGAACGGGGAGGATTGACCCGTGATCCCTCTTCTCGTGTCGGCCGCGGTGGGACTCGTCGTGTCCATCTTCGGGACACCGTGGGTGATCCGGGTGATGGAGAGACGCCGTATCGGCCAGTTCGTCCAGGAAGAGCTCGCCAACCATGCCCACAAGCAGGGCGTCCCCACCATGGGCGGGCTGGTGTTCGTCTCGGCCACGGTCATCGGCTACCTGCTCTCCCACGTGCGCGTGTCGTCCGGTGGCGTCCAGTTCACCCAGATGCGCGCCGGGGCCCTCCTCTGTGTCCTCGCCCTGGTCGGGATGGCCGTGGTCGGCTTCATGGACGACTGGATCAAATACACGCGCAAGCGGAGCCTGGGGCTGTCCAAGTCGGCCAAGTTCGGCGGGCAGCTCGTGGTCGCAGTCCTGTTCGCCATCGGGGCGACCCAGGCCGGTGTGGTGACCCAGGTCTCGTTCGTGCGTCCCCTCGGCATCGATCTGGGCGTCCTCTTCGTCGTCTGGGTGCTCCTGATGATGACGGGCTTCGCCAACGCCGTGAACCTCGCCGACGGCATGGACGGTCTCGCCGGCGGTTCCTCGGCGCTGGTGGTGGCCTCGTACACCGTCATCGCCTTCTGGCAGTTCCGTAACCCCACCCACTACGAGGGGCTCGACCCGCTGGAGCTGGCGGTCATCTCGGCCGGGATGTTCGGAGCGCTGCTCGGGTTCCTCTGGTGGAACGCCCACCCGGCGAAGATCATCATGGGCGACGTCGGGAGCCAGGGGATCGGCGGTCTGCTGGCGGCCCTGGCGATCCTCACCAACACGCACCTGCTCCTCTTCGTGATCGGGGCGATCTTCGTGGCGGAGACCGCGTCGGTGATCCTCCAGGTGGCCAGCTTCCGTCTCTTCGGCAGACGCATCTTCCGGATGGCCCCGCTGCACTTCCACTTCGACCTCGGCGGATGGGCGGAGACCACGACGGTGATCCGGTTCTGGATCCTGACCGGCATCGGCGTGGCCCTGGGCCTCGGCCTGTTCTACGGAGACTTCCTCCG